>CAZUHU010000032.1:0-24423 GCA_964620645.1 uncultured Chitinophaga sp. | reverse complement strand
GCCCGGCGATAAAATTTTAGGGTTTAACCTTAGCCACGGCGGCCACTTAACGCATGGCAGCCCGGTAAACTTCAGCGGTAAGCTATATGTGCCCAGCTTTTACGGGGTAGAAAAGGAAACAGGCCGAGTTGACATGCACAAGGTGCGCGAAACCGCCCTTAAGGAAAAACCAAAGCTTATTATTTGCGGCGCTTCAGCTTACAGCCGCGAGTGGGATTATAAAACCTTCCGCGCAATTGCCGATGAAGTAGGCGCTATACTAATGGCAGACATTGCCCACCCTGCAGGTTTAATTGCGGTAGGCTTACTGGATAACCCACTGCCGCATTGCCATATTGTAACCAGCACTACGCACAAAACATTGCGTGGCCCGCGTGGCGGCATTATTATGATAGGCCAGGATTTTGAAAATCCGTTTGGTGATAAAACACCTAAAGGTGAATTGAAAATGATGAGCGCTGTGTTGGATGGGGCGGTATTCCCGGGTACGCAGGGCGGCCCGCTGGAGCATGTTATTGCCGGTAAGGCCGTTGCTTTTGGCGAGGCATTAACTCCTGAGTTTAAGGCCTACCAACAACAGGTGAAAAACAACGCACAGGCATTGGCTGCGGCGTTGGTAGAGAAAGGCTACGGCATTATAAGCGGCGGTACGGACAACCACTTAATGTTGATTGACCTGCGCAGCAAGAACGTAAGCGGCAAGCAGGCGGAGAATGCCCTGGTAAAGGCTGATGTTACCTGCAATAAGAACATGGTGCCTTTTGATGATAAGAGCCCGTTTGTTACCAGCGGCATACGCCTGGGCACACCGGCAGTTACCACCCGCGGCATGAAGGAGAAGGACATGAAGCAGATAGCGGAATGGGTGGACCGTGTGGTAATGGATATAGAAAACGAAACGGTTGTGAACAAAGTGAAGGCGGAGGTGAATGAGTATATGCAGCAGTTTCCGTTGTATAAATAAAACCCTACCAGCCTGCCCGGAAGGCGAGTAATGGTGCTTTGATTTTTGTGAGTTTGCACTAATAGTTCCTCCCTCTAACTCCCTCCGGAGGGAGACAAAAGGAAAACTCCCAAAAATCAGGACTGTCCCCCGCTGGCGGGGGTGAGGGGGTGGAAGATTTTAAGCAGTTGAATGAACAAACTGTTATTCTTTGTGGTGGTGGTTTTACTTCCGGTGCTGTCGGAAGCGGAGATTCACCCCCTGTTTACAGAGGCCAGCCAACAGTTTGAGAACAAACAATACGACAGCGCCCTTACCAACTTTAACCAACTGCTTCAGCAATATCCTGAAAAGAAGGAAAGCTACTTTAACCGTGGGCTTTGCCTTTACTCCACCGAGAAATTCAGCGAAGCTATACTTGACTTTAATGAGTGCCTCACCCTAGATTCTGTATTTGATGATGCCCAGTTTTTAAAAGGCATGAGCCTGCAAAAAAGCGGAGAGTTAAAAGCGGCAATGCATGAATACAGTAACATACATGAAAGAAATACAGGTTACGATTTGTTAGATAAACGAATCAAAAACTACCGTTTTGCCGTTTACTTAAGCACAAGGTGGTATTATATGATAATGATGGCCGTGCTTCTTCTCTTACTTATTACCCTGGTAGTAGGTATCTCTTCCTCTAAAAAGGGTGTGTAGCCGGTTGTTACCGTTTTAATTGTATCCAATAGCGTTTCTTATAATCATTGCTTGGTTCCCACCAAACCTCATTTTCATAAACGCCCCCACTGTGCTCAATAATTTTAGCAGAGGCTGTGTTTTGCTTATCGCAGGTAACAAGCACTTTTTCCAAACCTCTGTTTTTTGCTTCCTGTAAGCCAAGCTCCAGTATTTTATAACCGTAGCCTTTACGGCGGTGTTCCGGCGCTATTAAATAACCTATGTGGCCACCCATATACAACAACTCGTCGTTCAGGTAATGGCGCAAATTCAGGTTGCCGAGAAATTCCTCACCATCCACCAGCCAATAAACACTCATAGGCACATAACCGGGCAACACTTTAGCGGGGTCTTCCTGGCTTAAAAGATTATCGCAATACCTATCGAATTTTTCGGGGTCAATATCGTACCTCAAAAAGCGCGCTTTACCTTCAGCAATAATGGCCGGCGCCTGTCGCATAAAGGAGTTTTTATAAATTACTGAAGGGCGTGCAAGGTGCATGATCAAATATAATATCCGTTTACGCAACCGTACCGCTATGCTTTTTCAGCCAGCCCATAAAATCGAAAACGCCTATTGCATTGCGTTCCTTAGGGTCTGCTGAAAGTTCAACCAATTTGTTTTTGAGTGCTTCAAACTCAGCAGCCAGCTCCTTCTTATCCGGCGTGCGTATTATTTTTTTCATTGCATCCAGAAAGGTTTTTTCAAAAGCGAATAAACGTTGCTGATTTTTAAAATGCCTTTCCGTATTGCGAATCATATAATCAATCAGGTCGTAGTTATTGAGCTCGTAATGCATCATCAGCAAGGCCACGCGGGCAACTGCACTGATGTTTTCATCCGTTTTTTGCTCGGCACAAAACGAAAAATAGGGTACGGCATCTCCATACTGTTTCAAAAAATAACAGAGCGCTCCTAAATTAAAGTTTATGGGTATCTGCAGGTTAAGTGAAACCTGCGGACCGTAAAGTTCAAGGTCTTTTACTATCTGCGGCATTATGGCACGCCCATGCTCAAAGTCAGCGCAACTGAAAGCGTAATTCATTTCAAGGTTGGCATACATCAAAAACACCCTTGGCGCATAACCTGCATCAAGATTATGATAGTTACTCAGGAGGGGGATATACTTTTTATAATCTTCGTGCTTAAACAAGCGGATACATATATTTAAAAAAGTATTTATAGATATATAAATACCCCATTGGTTGTACTTTGCTATGCGCGGATTGGCATTTATATAATCCACTGTTCTTTTACGCCATTCAAAGCTTTTTTCCATGTTGCCATTGGCGTAATAATGGTGGCCTAATACGGTGTAGTAGGTACAATGGGCGGTATAAGTATTGCAATTTTCCTCTTTAAAGTCGGGGTGGTTAATAAGGGCATCCAATGCTGCCTGATGTTCAGGGCTGCGAACGCCTTCAAAACTCAGAAGTTTCAGTAGTACATATTGCTTTTTAGATATAGTGTAAATGATATTTTCATTACGCATTTTATCCAACACTTCCGATACTTCGTTCTGCAAGGCATCAAGGTATTCCAGCGTGTGTTTATCAATAGGCAGGTTTGAAACCACTTTGCGCAGCTGCAGGAGGCTTTCTAACCAATGCGTAAGGCGTTCACTATCCATAGCCAGGTCTTTTGCCCTCTCCAGCGTTTTTTGCGCCATTTGGTAAAGCCCTTTTTGGGTTAGTATTTCTACCTGCTCAAGATAGCTGTACAAAGTGGAACTGGCCGACTTTTCGGCATGAAACTGCTGCAGCGATTTAAGCAATGCCTTTTGCAGGTAGTTTTTGGCTACCGAAAATGCAGTGCCCCCCTTCTTAATCTTCATTTTTTTAAGCAGCAGGGCTTCGTCATACTCCTTCATGCTATCAAGGGCATCGAATATTTTAAGGTAAGTAGTATCCGCAGCCGACGTTACCGGAAGGTTCTTGCGGAAAAAGGCTTTTTCCCCTTTAGTGAGCGACTTTACCAGGTCGAAAAGGTCGTTTTGCCGGGCCATAACAAACTAAAATTAAATGAACTTAAAAATATGAAAATCAATTTATTATAAATTCAAAATAGCATTTGTTCTACTAAAAAACGAAAAAAGTTGGTTTCGGCAGACCCTTTCGCTAAAACAATTTTGGCGCATTAAAAACCAATTCTGCATGAAACAGTTCCTAATCCTATTGTGCCTTGTGGCTGCAAGTAGTTTTGCCCGCTCACAAAGCCTAAGCCCCACCGTAATAGCCTCCAATGGCGGATATGCCACCGGAGGGAATACTTCCTTATCGTACACCACCGGAGAGATGACCATGGTTAAAACCTTTAGCGCAGGCAGCAATACCTTAACGCAGGGTTTTCAGCAGTCCGACTCGGCAGTGGTAATAGGCTTGTTAGACCCCGCCACACCCGAAGGCAACGTTGCACTTTACCCGGTTCCGGCAAGTACTCAATTGTGGTTTGCATACCAATTTGACAAAACAGGCCGCGTAGATGTTAGCCTGTATGACATGAACGGTGCACAGTTGACCTTTACCTACAGCGCCCAAAGCAGCGGCGCTAAAGAGGCGCAGGCCCTAAACTGCGAAACCCTTGCCGCAGGCACTTACCTGCTAAGGGTAGCCTTTACCGCAGAAGGAGGCAACAGGACGGCTGTTATTACCAAACAGTTCCAGGTTATTCATTAAATAATTTTTCTATCCATTCCTTAAATAAAAAACCAATCACCATGAACTTGAGACTTAACTTTCTTACAGTTATTCTTGGTTGCCTGTTTACATTAACGGTAGCGGCACAGGCCCCGCAATCGTTTAACTACCAGGCCGTGGCACGTAACGCATCAGGCAGCGTGTTGCAAAACCAAAACGTAGGCCTACGCTTTACCATCCGCGATGGCTCGGCCACCGGTACCATTGTTTACCAGGAAACACAAAACAAAACCACTAACCAGTTTGGCCTTTTCTCAGCCGAAGTTGGTAACGGCACTGCAGTTACCGGCAACTTTACCGGCATTAACTGGGGCAGCGGTGCAAAATACCTACAGGTAGAGTTTGATGCAGCAGGCGGCAGCAACTATACCGATATGGGTGCTGCCCAACTATTGAGTGTGCCTTATGCGTTGTATGCTAACCAGGCAAATACAGGTGGCGCGCAGGGCCCTACAGGTCCCACAGGCCCACAAGGCATACAGGGGCCGGCAGGTAGCCAAGGCGCACAAGGCCCACAGGGCTTACAAGGCCCCACCGGTCCCACAGGCCCTCAGGGTTCTGGCGGTGGTGCTACAGGTGCTACCGGCCCAACAGGCCCTACCGGTCCGCAAGGTGCAGGTGGCGGTGCCACAGGTGCTACCGGGCCAACAGGTGCCAGCGGCGCTAAAGGTGCTACAGGCTCAACAGGTGCTACAGGCGCTACCGGTGCAGGTGTAACCGGCCCTACAGGACCAACCGGTGCAACCGGTGCAGGTGGCGGAGCTACCGGTGCTACAGGACCAACAGGAGCCAGCGGCGCTAAAGGTGCTACCGGTGCTACCGGCCCAACAGGGGTTGGCGCCACAGGTGCAACGGGCCCTGCCGGTGCAACAGGTGCCACAGGCCCTGCAGGCTCAGGCACTGTAAGCGGCACCGTTAACTATGTAGCTAAGTTTACACCAAACGGTACTACTGTAGGCAACTCGCAGATTTTTGACAACGGCAGCTTTGTAGGTATAGGTACTACCACCCCAATCAACAGCCCGTTTGATAAACTTTCAGTAACAGGTACTACCGAAAACGTGGCCAACTTTAACGCCCCCAGTAACACCTGGATTGGTATTTGGGAAGGCGGGGCATACCGCGGTTATATGGGTTCCTATTCAGGCGCCGCGGCAGACGTTGACTTTGGTACCGGTGCTATTAACACCACAGGTAGTGTACATATTGTTACTGCTGCAGTACCGCGTATGACCATAACAGCCGATGGCAAAATTGCGCTGAACGAAACTGCACCTGATAACCTGATAGATGTAAATTATACTTCAACTAACAACTTTGGCGGTATTGATGTAATGAACAAAGGCGCCGGTGTGGCCGCTTTATTCTTTGGCACTAACAACACCTTCCGCCACTTTTTAGGCACCGATTACTTTGATGGCAACAAGTTCAAAATAGGCTCGGGCGCTGTAGTAAACAATGCCGGCACCTGGTTAACTATGGATGCCGGTAAAGTAGGTATTGGCACCACCACACCATCATCGCGCCTGCATGTTAGTGAAAACAACAGCACGGCCAGCAGCCAGGTAATTTATGCGCAACAAACTGCCACCTCTGTTAACGCCTATAACACAGCTATTAAAGGCGAAAACGCAGCAACAGGGGGTAATGGTATTGGTGTTTGGGGTTCGCAGGCCGGCGGCGGCTGGGGTGTATATGGCACCTCAGTTAGCGGGGTAGGTGTATATGGCGAGGCCACTTCAGGCACGGCCTTATATGGTAATGGTGGCGGCGCAAGCACCAACGCCTTACAACTTAACAACGGCTTTATGAAAGTTAGCGGCACTACCAAAACAGCTTTCCAAACTACAGCCGTTGCTAATGCTACCACTTCCGACTTTGCTATAAGTTACACCGGTGCCGCGTCAACTGATATTCTGATAGTAACGCCGGTAACCAGCGCATTTAACCTACCGCCGTTTTCAGTGTACTACAGCGCCGGATGGTACGTTGGTACCAATGGCAGCGGTGTTTACTTCCCTAACGGTACTGTATTTAACGTATTAGTTATTAAACAATAAAAAGGGGAACCACTCCGCACCTGTTCTCATGCAATGGTGCAGATTGGTTAAGGGCGGCCACAAGCCGCCCTTTTTATTGCATAAAACAAATACGCCCCGCTTTACAGGCGGGGCGTTTGTATTTTTAATATCGGCTGGTATTAAACCGCAAAGCTTTCGCCGCAGGCGCAGGTGCGCGAGGCGTTTGGGTTGATGAACTGGAACCCTTTACCGTTAAGGCCATCGCTGAAATCAAGCGTGGTATTGCAGATGTAAAGGAAAGAGCGCAGGTCGGTAACCAACTTTACCCCCTTATCTTCAAACTGCTGGTCTTCGCCGGTAATTTTATTATCGAAGTCCATTTTATACGATAGGCCCGAACAACCACCGCCTTCAACACTTACGCGGATGAAGTAGTCGTCGCCATAATTTTGTTCCTGTTTTAAAACGGCAATTTTCTCTTTAGCTGTATCTGACACAAAAAGCATAGTTCTGTTATTTACTCTGCAAAAATACACCAATAATTGTTCCTTTGCCAGCAATAGGAAATTTTAGCAGACACCTTGCCACAAAGGCACGAAGACGCAAAGAGTATGGTTTAGCATACAGCCTTTATGTCTAAGCTGTTTAGTGGCAAAAAAAGTCAGGAACTATGCACAAAATAGAACACATCGGAATAGCGGTAAATGACCTGGAAACTGCCAATGGGGTATATGCCAAATTGTTAGGTAAGCCGCATTACAAGGTAGAAAGCGTGGAAAGCGAGCATGTAAGCACCTCCTTCTTTCAAATCGGCGAGTCTAAAATTGAGTTATTACAAGCCACCAACCCTGACAGTGCCATTGCCAAGTTTATTGGCAAAAAAGGCGAGGGCATACACCATATAGCTTTTGCTGTAGAGGATATTGAGAAGGAGGTGGAACGTCTGAAAGCAGAAGGATTTCAGCCCATATCGGAAAAGCCGAAAAAGGGGGCGGATAATAAGCTGGTTTTTTTCTTTCACCCGAAAAGCGCCAATGGGGTACTAATTGAGCTTTGCCAGGAAATTCGTTAACACAAATTTGATAATTTGCCAATCTGATAATTAGCTAATGAAAACACAATTCCAACTAATTAAGGGCTTATTGCTGACTATGGGATTTATTTTTCTCTATTCCTGCAACAGCCATAAAACGCCACAGGTAGAGGATATACAACTTTCGGCGGCAGACCAGGCAGTGGCTGATTCCCTGCATTTCGACAAACTGGTTATGCAGTTGGTTCGGCAACAAACCGATTCAGCCTTCCGTACCTTAACTACAGAATTGTTTACACGCGATTCAGATTATTTAATACCCAATAATGGTTTGCTGTTTAATGCTAAAGAAAGCGAGGTAGAGCATATAGTGAACCTGCTTAGTGCTGGCATGCAAAAGAACGGCTACTTCATTTTCAGTTACGAACATAATTTTGGGTTTGACCCGGATGTTATTGCCGTTATAAAATCAAAAGACCGGTTTGATATTATCCGCCATGCTGCTACGGATGGCGTGAACTATGATATTTATAATGATTCTGTGGTAACCCTTTTGCAGAACTGGAATAAAAAATACCCTTTGCGTATTAAAGGTGCGGGCCGCGATTGGTTGGCAGCAGATTTTATTGAACGGCCGCAAGACATGAATGCCTTTGCCAAAGAAGTATATGCGGTTTGCCCTGATGTGGTTGACCAGGGTACAGGCACTGTAGAAGAATTGGCCAAAGAGATGAGCCAAAGCAATGAACTTTACCTGTGGTGGGATTAAGCAAACTATTATAGCCACCACTCCGTTTAAATAGCGTAATGAGTAAATACAAACACATATTTTTTGATTTAGACCATACCCTGTGGGATTTTGAAACCAACAGTATTGGAGCGCTAAAGCAGATTTTTGAAGAGGAGAAATTATTGGAGCGTGGCGTAGATTCTTTTGAAAAGTTCCATTATAAATACAAGCCGATTAACGACCGCTACTGGGCCCGTTACCATAACGGCTTAGTGAATAAGGAAGCCGTGCGCATGCACCGTTTTAGAGATACCCTTAAAGAGTTTGGTGTAACTGATTTGGACCTTGCCAACCGCATGGCTGAAAGTTATGTTAGCCTTAGCCCGAGGATGACAGCCCTTTTCCCCGATGCAGTGGACGTATTGCAATACCTGCAAACCAAATACAAGATGCACCTAATTACCAATGGCTTTGCCGAGGTGCAATGGATAAAGGTAGAACACAGCGGCTTGAAGCCTTTTTTTGAGCACATAATTATAAGCGAGGAAGTAGGCACCCAAAAGCCACAGAAAGAGATTTTTGAAATAGCCATCACCCGCGCCTGCACCAATGCCGATGAATGTATTATGATTGGCGATAATTTTAATACGGATATAGTAGGCGCAAAAAATGCCGGTATTGACCAGGTTTATTTTAACCCGCACAATGAGCGTGTGCGTGAGCCGGTAACCTATGTGGTGAAATCGCTGAAAGAACTGAAAGAGATATTATAAACTGCCCATTGGCCGGCATCCTTGCCAACCAACAAGTCACTTTTTCTTGTGGTTGGCGGGACGCCAACCAAGGGGGAGGTAACCTATGTGGTGAAATCGCTGAAAGAACTGAAGGAGATATTATAAAACACAAACGCCACCCAAAAGAGTGGCGTTTGTGTTTTGTATCAAGTCTCCCCTTTAGGGGAGATTTAGAGGGGTCTATTGGCCTAAGTAAGCTTTTAATGCCTTGTCCCAATGGTTGGCATCCTTGCCAACCATTAAATCGCCTTTTGAGGTTGGCGGGGACGCCAACCAAGGGGGAGGAACTGAAAGAGATATTATAAATGAAAACGCCACCCAGAAGAGTGGCGTTTGTGTTTTGTATTAAGTCTCCCCTTTAGGGGAGATTTAGAGGGGCCTATTGGCCTAAGTAAGCTTTAAGCGCCTTGCTGCGGCTTTGTGAGCGCAGTTTGGTGATTGCCTTATCTTTAATTTGGCGGATACGCTCGCGGGTAATACCCAGTTGCTCGCCTATATCTTCAAGGGTCATTGGGTGTTCAACACCTATACCGAAGAACAGTTTTATTACTTCGCGCTCGCGGTCAGTTAATGAACTTAAGGTGCGCTCAGTTTCTTCTTTTAATGATTCGAAGTAGTCCAAACGCTTATCCGCCATTTCAGCGTTCTCGTTCTGCAATACGTCGATAAGGCTGTTGCTTTCGCCATCAGTAAACGGTGCATCCATAGAAACGTGGCGGGCAGAAATACCCAGCGTAGCTTCAACTTCTTCTACCGTAATACCCATAACCAAGGCCACTTCCTCAGGTGTTGGTTCGCGCTGGAACTTCTGCTCCAGTTCGCTAAACACTTTGTTTATTTTGGTAAGGCTACCAACCTTGTTCAAAGGCAGGCGCACCATACGGCTGTGCTCGGCTAATGCCTGTATAATGCTTTGACGAATCCACCAAACAGCGTAAGAGATGAATTTAAAACCACGGGTTTCATCAAACTTTTGAGCCGCTTTTACCAGGCCCAGGTTACCCTCATTGATAAGGTCGTTTAATGAAAGTGAGTTGTTTTGATATTGCTTGGCAACCGACACCACGAAACGCAGGTTTGCGCGGGTTAGTTTTTCCAATGCGGTTTGATCGCCCTGGCGTATACGGCGGGCCAATTCCACTTCCTCTTCAGGTGTTAACAGGTCTTCTTTACCTATTTCCTGCAGGTATTTTTCGATGGACTGGCTTTCGCGATTAGTGATTGATTTTGAGATCTTTAACTGCCTCATTATTCCTCCTGATTTTCTGTAAAAACGACGGGCTCTTCTTTAAGCGAAGGGCGAAATTAAACTTTTCCCTTAAACAGACGCAATCTTTATCGTATAACGTTTGCAATGCTTTCAAGGTTTACCAATTCTTTGCAAAAAAGAGCACCATTATGGACGAAAAAGTTGATAATATATTTTGCCCGCCTTATGCATTTAACTGATGCTGGAAATTTGCATGGTAAGTATCTTGTAACCAAGCAGTTACAACAGGCACTACGCCGTCAATATCTTCGTGCAAAACGGCATGGCTGCGATCCGGGAAAAGGGCCAGCTGCTTGCGGCATGTTAGCCTGTCAAAAATCTTTTGGGTATAGCTTACCGGAAAAATGGAATCGGCCGTGCCCTGAAGCACCATTACAGGCACCTTAATTTCACTTACCGGCTTTGGTATTTCGGTACTAGCCAGGGATTGCAAAGCCCTTAACGAAATGGTTTTTAGGGCAAGTGGGTCGCTTTCCATAAAGTTTTTGGCGCTGCCAAAGTACTTTACCGGTATTTTGTCCAAATCGATATAACTGGTAACCGGTATTTGAATGTTAGGCAATTTATGGCCGTATTTGGCAATCATCCCCTTTAAATACTTAAACAAGCGCGGATGGCGGGCCAACTGCAACGTATCTTCAGAAGTAAGGTCGGCAAAGTTCTGGCATATTACCGAATCCAGCCTTTCGTCCTTAGCTGCCATGTAAAAGGCCACGATGCCACCCTGGCTGCTGCCCATTAAATTAACTTTTTTGTTAAAGCGCTTTATGGCATAGCTTATAGCGCTTTCAGCATCCTTCATTATTTCGCTGATGGTATAATCGCCGCGCAGGCCCTCGCTTTGGCCGTGGCCGCGGGGGTCAAGGCTTACAATGTTATAGCCATGCTGGCCCAGCTTATACAGCAGTTCCCCATAGCACAAACCGTAAATAGCGGTGCCGGGTATAAAAACAATGGTTGGTGCATTTTTATCGTATTCAAAAACATCTACATGAATTTTGAGCCCATCGGAAATTACCGTGTCGCTCTCAAAATATTCGTGCACGCGCGGAAACCCCATGGTTTCGGCTATGTAATCAAAATAGTCGTGCAGGGTTTCAAAGGTCTTGTCTTTGCTTTGGTACATTAGTTCACTATTAACATTTGGGATCCGTAGCTATAAACGGAGCGCCAATAGTAATAAAACGCCCGACAATGTAGGGGCTGATATTGCTTAATGCCGTATTGTAAAAAACAAGGCGTTATTAATGGTCGGCGGGGTGAATATGGAACTGCCTCAAGCTACCCTTGGCTATAAGGAACTGCCCCAGGATGTAGAGAAACATGATCATAGTACCGGCCAGCTCAATATGGGTTACAAAGCGGCTAACGGCAATAAGGCTATCAGATATCATAAAAGAAAGTGCGCCGGCCAGCACCATGGCAAAACTGGCATCGTTAACCCGGCGGTACCGGTTAATGGCAAATACAACCATCAATGATATTACCGAGGTATAAACCAATACCGGAATTAAAAAGCCCTGTATGGCCGGCTCGGGGTTATGGGCTATGGCCGGCACTAATACATAAAGCAGTATACCCAAATAGGCTGCTAAAGGGGTAAGCACCCACCATTTTTTAGGCAAAATAGCATGGGCATGTTTATGCCGCACATCAGCAAAGGAAAAGATATACAACACATGGGTGATAAGGAAGCTGACAAGGCCTGCCAGAAAAAAGACAGGATCCTTAGGAATGCCCAACAGCATTAAATCGCTTGGCCCTTTTGGTACCAGCATCAGAAACATATCGCCCCACCAACTAAAGAAGAAGGCGGCAATCATAAGCTTATGAAACCGGGAAACAGGCCCTTCGATAGAGGATGCGTAATAGAAGATCAGCAGGGGCATCAGCAAGGGTTTGGTAACCACTTTAAGCATTTCCTCGCCCGTTATTTCGGCGTAAATCTCCAGTATAGCATCCAGGCCAAAGAGGTAAGCTATAATTTTTCCCATGCCACTAATTTAGGTTTTAAAGTTACAGCAACATTACGGAATAGTAATGCGGCAATAATTTCCGCATTCTGCCATTTCGTTCTGTCACTTTTACGGCTGATATTTTTTATTTTTAAAGTGAGAAAAATTATTTTTCGCACTGACAAACGTCATGAAACCCTTATTGGACGTGGGTTTCCTTTGCATTGCATAAAGAAATTTCAGGATGGTAATGACTTATTTGGCCCCTGCGCTTAAGGCAATTGGCACTAAATGTGACAAAACCATCGCAACATTAATTCACCAAATTAAAACCAATTAAAATGGCTACAAACAACATTCAGGACACCCTGAAAAAGTACTTCTACTCAGGCGTAGGTTTAGCTTCGCACACTGCAGAAGTAGTTCAGAAATCAGTAAACGAACTGGTAAAAAAAGGCAAGATGAGCGAAGCTGACGGCAAAAAAATCGTTAGCGAAGCCATTAAGAAAGTAGAGGCACGCCGCCCCGAAATCGAAGCCAAATACCACGAGGCAGTTCACAAATTTGTGAAGTTTACCAATACAGAAATCGACAAGCTGCAAAAGCAAATAAGCAAGCTGGAAGGCAAAGCTGCCAAAAAGCCAGCTGCTGCTGCAAAGCCGGTTGCTAAAAAAAAGGCTAAGAAAAAAGTAGCTAAAAAAGCTGCTAAGCCTGCTGCCCCGGCTGCCAGCGAAAGCAACGGATAGTATCCCCGTTATATAAACGAAAGCCGCCTGCCATAAGCAGGTGGCTTTTTTGTTTTAGCCTGATAGGCAGGCGACATTTAGCATTACTGCGTTTCGTATTTCGCAATTAGCTTCTATTTTTAAGCCCACATGCTTTTTAATAACACCTTCCGCAACCTTAACCGCACCCGCGAAATACTGAGCATACTGGTAAAGTACGGCTTTGAGGATTTTATAGCCAATAGTACCCTGCGGAACCTGGTAACGGAAAGCATGCGCATTAAATGGCTGCGCGACGAAAAACCGGTGATGGAATACACCCGTTGGGAGCGTGTGCGTATGGCTGCCGAAGAACTTGGCCCCACCTTTATTAAGCTGGCGCAGGTTTTAAGCAACCGCCCCGATATTATACCTGAAGAACTGGTTAAGGAGTTTGAAAAACTGCAGGACCGTGTACCGCCTGTAGATTTTGTGGAAGCCCGCGGTATAATAGAAACTGAAACCGGCCGCAAGCTGGATGAAATGTTTGATGCTTTTAAGGAGATACCTATGGCGTCGGCCTCTATTGGGCAGGTGTATAAGGCGCACCTTAAAACAGGCGAAGACGTTGTTGTAAAAGTACAACGGCCGAACGTTAAGGAAATAATTGAGCAGGATATAAGCATTATTAAGGAAGGCGTGCGCCGTATGGACCGCTACCTTAAAAAGCAAGGTGTGTTGAATGCCGAAGAAGTGGTGCGGGTATTTGAACGCGCTATTGTTAAGGAGCTGGACTACCGTACAGAGGCGCGCAATATTGACCGTTTCCGCACTACGTACCGCCACCGCACTGATTTTTATGTGCCCAAGGTTTACCGCGAGTTTAGCACCAGCAAGGTGCTGATAATGGAGTTTGCCGAAGGCTGCAAAATAACTGACGTAGCTAAGCTGGAGGAATGGGGCATTAGCCCTGCCCGCATAGTGGAGAAGGGTATGGATATTTACCTATCGCAGATATTTGAGTTTGGGTATTTCCATGGCGACCCGCACCCCGGCAACGTACTGGTGAACAAAGAGGGCACCATTATACTGCTTGACTTTGGCATGGTGGGCCAGTTAATGAAGAAAGACAAGTATGCCTTTGCCGGTATTTTTATAGCCATGGCCCGCTACGATGCGCGTGAAATGGCTGTGCAAATGCGCAAGCTGGCTGTTGAGGATAACATAACCGATATGCGCCAGTTTGTGTACGACCTCAATGATATGATTGAGGACTACGCCTACCTTGATGTTAGCGAAAGCAGCATACAGGACGTAATACAACGCCTGCAAAAAATAATGTACGACTACCACATTACCGTACCCGGTAGTGTGTTCCTCGTATTCCGCGCATTTGCCATACTGGAAGGTATAGGTAAAAAGCTACACCCTAACTTTAAGACCTACGAGTTTATAAAGCCTTACGGCCAGCGCCTGTTAACCGAGCAGTTAAAGCCGGAGAACTTAGCGCATGAAGCAGGGCAGCGTTTCTCTAACTTCACCAGTTTCCTCAACACCTTCCCTATTGAGTTGCGCAACATTTTGCAGAAAGCCACTAAAGGTAAACTGCACTTTGAAGTAGAATTACAAGGCTACGGCTATGCGCTTAAAAAGTGGGATAGTATTACCACCCGCCAGGGTTTGATATATGTGATATGCGCTTTAATGATAAGCTCATCCATTGCGCTGCTGGCCAATTACCCACCCGAAATGAAGTTTTACTACGGCATAAACAAGTGGAGCTTTATGGGCTACCTGATTGCGGCAGGCCTATTCATTATATGGGTTTACGCCATACTACGCCGCAAAATCTATAAATAAAAAAAGCCCCCTTTCGCAAGGAGGCTTCTATATCATTTTAGCTTACTACTAGTGGTTTACACTAAAGCGGCCTTTGTTAACTACTTTGCCTCTGTTATCAATTAACGAGAAGGTATAGTTGCCGGCAGCCCATTCTGAAGTGTTCAGTTGGTGGCCGTTGCCGTTTACAAACTCATGCGTAATAACGCGGCCGGTAATGTCAAATACCATTACAGATGCATTTACAAAAGTTTCACTGGTGGTAAGGTTTACCACATCAGTAGCAGGATTAGGGAATACGCTAACTGAAACATTGTTGTCGATTTCCTCTACTAAAGATGGTGGGTTAACATAGCCGAAACGAACATCGTCAACATGTAAAGTAGAACCCTGGCGAGCAGTATCAGCGCTTGAGTAGAATTCCATTTTTAATGTATCAGGCACGTTGGCATTTTGGTAAGCAGGGCCCATTGGAATATAAATTTGAGCCCACTGGTTTAATGGTCCTAATGTTATAGCACCGGCTAAAACGTAAGCACCGTTCTTTTTCAGGAATAATACCAGAGCGCCAGAATCAACACCCGCACCTGCACTGTACTTATAATCAAAGAACAATGTATCAGGACGGAAAGGGAAAGCGATACCTGTAAAGCCGGGAGCCGCGCCGGCAACAGCGCCGCCAACACCAACACCACCGGAAATAACACCATACTGAGGAGCAACCACAACTGAATCTGAACGTAATTTAAGCGAGGCTGTGCCTTCAGCTTTGTCAACTGAATCTTTAGTGGCTAAACCAAGTGGCGCGCCGAAAATTGCTTCGTAGGTAGTCCAACCGGTTGGTGCATACGTGCCCCAGCTGTTAAAACCGCCGTTCGGAACCTGCTGCGCCTGGCTACCCAGGAAAGCGGCTACGAATAATAGAACAAGAGTAAACTTTGCTTTCATGCTATTTTGTTTTTGATTAAGAATGTTTGAGGGCGCAAAAATAGAAATAAGGTGAAGGCAATTTCCTAATCTACGTCATTTACCGAAAAATGACAAAACCGTGACAATCAGCCTTAGGGGGTATAAAAAAGGCGCTCCCTTTTTTTGAAGGAGCGCCTATAAGTTTATGCATGGCTACTTTAAAAGCCGCGGCCACCACCGCCACGGGGACCGGCACCAGGTGCAGGGCCTTGCCCGCCGGGGCCGGGGTTAGCGCCACGTTGTTGTTGCTTTTGGTCGCGCAGTTCCTGCAGCTTCTTTTTAAATTCTTCTTCCAGGCCGTATAGGGTATTTACCTTGTCTTTTCCCAGCACGCCTTCAAACTGCACCTTGTACTTCTTTTTAAGGTCAAGCTTTTTTTGCTCAAAGTCCAGTTGCTGTTCGGCACTAAGCTTTACCTCGCCCTTACCATTGGGGAAGAAATTCTGGCGCAGGGCTTTCATATCGTTGTGCCACTGGTTGTAAATAGGCCAAAACTTTTCTGCTTCTGCCGGTGTCAGGTTCAGCTTTTCAGAGATATAAAGACGCTTTAAGCTTTCTATCTTCTCTGCCTTATCGCCATCAGGCGGGCCTTGTTGGGGCTGGGCATTTGCGGCTACTGCCATTACCAGCGCTGCACAAAACAGCATTACCTTCATCACCATTCCATTTCTCGTTTTCATTGTAATTATTTTTTCTATATGATTGTTTTAATCCGCCAAAGTTTAATCAAGCAGGGCTTCATTTAACTCATCTTCTGTTAATTGATTTACGCCCTTTTCAAAAGCCTTGTCATCCTTATTGCCGTATTCTTCAATCTTATCTTTATCAAAGGAGTAATCCAGTACATCTGTACTAAACTCATCACTGTTCTCTGAAAAATAAGCATCCAGTTCAGCAGTACTTACGCTGGCTAATTTACATTCGGCATCAGTACACTGCTGCTCTACCTTTACAAAAAGCATAACAGCCACTATTACCATGGTTGCAGTACCGGCGAAAGCCACTGCATAGCGCGGTTTAAATACAGCAATAACCACCTCCTCCAACACTGCATTAATACTCTGCAGCCATTTAGGCATAGCCGGCTCCGCCTTTGCCTTTTCCAACTGCAGGGCTTTTTGCAACAGGCTTTGTGGTAGTGTATTAAAATAGTTAGCCGGGGCATTTAGCGTAGCAGGTTTCTGCAATTGTGCCATTACCGGCGCTACTTCAGCCAACTCCTCTTTAAACTCGTTAGTCCTTATTTTTTGTAGCAACTCCGCCGAAAAACTATTGAAGTAACCGGCAGGCGGCGTAACCGAAGCATCCTTTTTAAGTTTTGCCAGGGCAGGGGCCAGCGCTTTTAACTCTTCGGTTTCGGGCACATCCACCAAATCCAGCATTTGCAATTTAAATTGCGCGAAGTAGCCTTCAGGTGCCTTCACAAAGTTCACCTTAGGCAGGGCAGCCAGCCTTGGCGCCATTGCCTGCAACTCTTTTAATATTTCGTCGCGCTTTTCCATAATATTCGCCTTTGTTAGACGTTCCCGGCGTTAAAGGTTTAATGCTCCCCCAATAAAAATTTTTCAATTTTCTGGGCTGCATGGTGGTAGCTGGCCTTCAAAGCCCCTTCGCTGGTGCCCAGTATTTCGCTCATTTGCTCGTAGGGCATTTCATCGTAATAGCGCAGGTTAAACACAATCTTCTGTTTCTCAGGCAGTGATTCGATGGCCAGGCGCAATCTTTCCTGTATATCGTCGCCATCTACCTGGTGGCTTTCGCCCTTTATATAGCTGGCCGGCGAATAACCCTCCTCGTCATCCGAGTCGTTACCATCAAAGGAGATAATTACCCGCTTGTTCTTAACGTTTAAAAAGGTGATAGTTTCGTTAGTAGCTATGCGATAAACCCATGTAAATAGCTGAGATTCAGCCCTAAAGTTCTCCAAGCCCTTCCATACTTTTAAAAAGGTATTCTGCATTACATCATTGGCATCGTCATGGTCTTTAACCATACGGCGGATGTGGTAATACACCTTTTCCTGGTATTTCTCTATTAAAAGGGTAAAGGCACGTTCGCGTGCCCCGGTGTGAAAAAGCTCTAATAACTCTTTATCGGTAGTGGCCATACAGCACTTTTAGATATTGATGGTAGGCAAGGCAAATACCAGTTGAGCGCCCTGCATTATCGTTTAACACTTTTTGCTTATTTGCGGCTGATTACTTTGCGCGCCGCAGCAATTACATCGGGGGTATCAAGGCCATACTTCTTCAACAACTGATCAGGAGTTCCACTTTCGCCAAAGCTATCGTTTACCGCAACCTGTTCCATAGGCGCCGGAAGTTCAGCAGCCAGTGCACCGGCCACGGCCCAGCCCAAACCGCCAATTCGGTTATGTTCTTCAGCAACTACCACACATTTTGTTTTTGCCACTGACTTTAAGATAGCTTCTTTATCCAAAGGTTTAATGGTATGAATATTAATCAGCTCTACCGAAATGCCTTCGCTTTCCAACTGGCGGGCAGCTTCAACGCTTTTCCAAACCAGGTGGCCGGTGGCAATAATGGTTACATCCTTGCCTTCGTTCATCAGTATGGCTTTGCCAATTTCAAACTTCTGGTTCTCCATAAACATAGGCCAGGCGGGGCGGCCAAAGCGTAAGTAAACGGGGCCAACATATTCCGCAGCGGCCAGGGTTGCCATACGGGTTTGGTGATAGTCGCAAGGGTTAATTACTACCATACCGGGCAGCATTTGCATTAAACCTATATCTTCCAGTATCTGGTGCGTGGCGCCGTCTTCGCCAAGGGTAACACCGGCGTGTGATGCACCTATTTTTACATTCTTACCACTGTAGGCTACACTTTGGCGTATTTGATCGTAAACACGGCCTGTAGCAAAATTGGCAAAGGTTGTTGCAAAAGGAATTTTGCCGCCTATAGTCATACCTGCTGCTATACCTATCATGTTAGCTTCGGCTACACCGCATTGCACAAAACGGTCGGGGAACTCTTTAATAAAAGCATCCAGTTTTAAAGAGCCGGCAAGGTCGGCACACAAAGCAATAACATCGGGGTTGGTTCTGCCCAACTCTAACATAGCCTGTCCGAAACCTGAACGTGTGTCTTTATTTCCGGTAGAAACGAAATCCGATAGCATAGCAGTCCTGTTTTTAGCCTCCGCAACCATTATGGTGGTTTAAATTTTCTGCCTCCTGAAAGGTGGAGAACAGAGCGGTTTATTAAAGCTTCAAACTTAAACTTCCACCGCTTGTTATCTCAAATTCTTTATCAACGGTGGTGTGGATAGTACGGGCGTATTTACTGCGGTAGATTAAATGGTATTTACCGGGCTGCAAGGCCAGCGTTTCCTGCTTATCCTGCAGGCGGAAGTCGTATATCTTTTTCATTTTTCCATCCTCCATCATAAAAATGCCGCCGTAGGCTTCAAAGCCTTTGTTAATGGTAAGTATGCCGGGTGATGGAATTAGAACATCTGTGGTTTTGCTTTGTTCAATTTTTACGTTTTTAACCACGGTGCGCGGCAGGGTTAATACTTCTAAATCATAAGTGCCGCATATGTATTTCTCACGGGTATTAATACGCTGCACATTAAGCGTTGCTGTTTCAGAAGGATTGTGTAAGAGGCATTTAATGCGCTCCATAGCGGCAGATTTTGAAGGAGAGCCCTGCAAAGAGAAATTGAGGTAGCCCTGTGGGGCACTTACATTAATAACGTTATGCGCGTTTTTGCTTAAGGCAATATGTTCAACTACCAATGGCGGTACCGTATGTACCTGCAGGCGGTAAACAAACATTGGCGATACGGTAATAGTATCAGGAAGGCCGCGCGCGTTCAGCGTATGGTAAAAGTTGTATTTCATCAATCCGCTTTCTTCATCGTACAGCGTCATGTTTACAGCGGTTTCCGTTGGGTTATTGAATTTATCATTCAGGTTTACCTGCAAGGTAGTTTTGGCTATAGATTCAATAACTACCTTTTGCAGTATAGATGAAAACTCCTGGGCAGAGCTGGTATTGAACAGTTTGCCCATGCATTCCATTTCATCGTAGCTTTTTACCTGTAGCGCCATGCCTATGATAAATGGCTGCAAAACGATATTATTTTTTTGCAAAGCAAGTGCGACGCTGCATGGGTCGCGGTCGCAGGCATCCTCACCGTCCGTAATTACCACCAGTATATTTTTGCCGGGTTTGCCGCCAAAATCAACTGCGCATTTTTCGATGGAGTAAACCAGCGGCGTAATACCCTTGGGGCGTATTTCGGCCAGCTTCTTTTTTATTTTAAGCAGGTTGCCGGTATCAATAGGCACTTCCAGCCGGGAGTCGTGGCAGTTTTTATCGGGCTCAGGATACAAATGGCCAAACACCCTTATCCCCATTTCTATGTTCTGGAACTTTGAAATACTATCCGCAATTTGAATAAGCGCGGTTGAGGCAATATCCCATTTGCTGCCGCCCGCCCATTCGTTACGCATACTTAAAGAGGCATCCAACAAAAAAAGAATGCGCGTCTTTTCCTGCGCATTTATACCCGCAGTAAAAAGCAACAAAAACAATATGGTGAGGCGCAGCTTTTTCATAATGTAAGTACAACGGTCCTCCCATCCTCTATAGTAAAAAGCTGTGTTTTAGTGCTCTCGCTATCGTAACTGCTTTTAGGCTTGTACACTATGCGGTATTCACCGGGCTGCAGTTTGTGGTTCTCGGTTTTTGCGTTCATTTCAAAACGCTCAACCATTTCAAGCATGTTGCCCTTGGTGCGGTAAACGCTGGCTAAAACACTTTCGCCGGCCATTAAGGATAGCGTGCCGTAATTAAACAGGCGCATAGTGTTTTCAGCAAAACCAACTACCGTGGTATCAAACCTTACCGGGGGCGTGGTAAGTATTTCCAAACTATAATCACCGGCCAGGTACTTATCTTCCCCGTTTAACTCCTGCGCATTAAGAATATTGCGCACGGGTTTCTTTTCGCGCAGCAGCACCTGTGCATCATTGTTAGCCATAGAGGCGGCTATACATTCCACATTTAAATCGCCGGCGGGTACATCTAATGCAATGATGTTATGCTTGCCCGGGGTAAGCTCGATGTTCTCCTTACGTAAAGGGGGATAGGTGTGCAGTTCAAGGTCATAAACACCAACAGGATCCAGGTAAAGAGTGTCGGGGTTTCCCTTCTCGTTCATAGTATGTACAAAGTTGTACTCTACCTTGCCGGTGGCATGGTCGTATAAGGTAAAAGGGATATTGGTTACAGTAGGGTTGCCGCTGCGGTCAAGCAGATTTATCTGCACTGTTGTAGTGTTTAAAGTTTGCCTTATTATAACACCAACGGTATTGTAAAGGGAGGCTTCGTCCTTCGTATCCAGTACCTGCCCGATGCATTTTAGCTGGTCAATAAACTTTTCGCCTGCATCAATACCAACTATAAACGGGCGCAGGGAAATCTTCTTTTCAAACAGCTTTTTTGCTACGTCGCAGGGGTTGCCGTCGCAGTTCTCATTACCGTCAGTAATAAGGATAATGGAGTTAAGACTTTTATCATCCGCAGGAAAATCGGAAGGAGCCTGTGACAATGAGTAGGCCAAAGGTGTCATACCCTGCGGCTTAATCTTATCCAAAGCTGCGCGTATTTTCTCTGCATTGTTCTTCGCGAAGGGCACCAGTAGTTTGCTATCCTTACAATTACGATCAGCCCGCGGGCTTTGGTAGCCCAGCGCACGTATGGCAAACTCAACATTAGGATTTTTATGCTCTACCGAATCAATAAGCTTGTAAAGAAGTTCCTTGGCGGTTTTAAATTTCTCTTTACCGTTCCAGTCTTCCTTCATACTTCCTGAAACATCCAGTACAAACAGAACACGGTTAATGGTGGGCTTGTAAACCTGGGTTTGCTGAGCCTGCACACCGGCAATAAAAAAGAATGAACAGATAAGAACTAAATTTCTTATTTGCTTAAACACCAAGCTGTAATTGAAAACGCCTGTAAAAGCCATTTTAACTCAAACGCAAGTTACAATAGATTATTCCATTTACGGAAAGCAGAATATGCGCCTTAGGTAGCGAGGGCTGTCTATTAAAAGATAATCAGCAGTGGAATATCATTTCTTCCACAACCACATGGTCAGCTGTATCAGGTAATAAAGTATTACACCCATCAGCAGCGCGGCAATAAGCCTTCCCATGTTGAACAGGATGCCGTAGGCACTGTTTAGCGGTTGCCAACCACTAAAGAGTGGCACCCATGCAGCTAAGCCCAAAAGCACAGCAGCAGCCAAACACAGAACGGATAAAAATTTATACAGGAGCCGCATGGGAGGGTATTCCTAATCTTTCTTGTTCCATAGGGTGTAGGCTTTTGATAAAAGCCATATACATAACACGCCCAGTAAAAGAGAAGGAAGGGCAAAGCCGAATTTGTAACCCATATCATGCGAAGTGGTAGAAGGGAGATTCCATGCTTTTATAAGTTGTGAAACTATACCCAGGCCCAAAAGGCCTACAAAGCCAACCAACATTATTGCAAGCGAGCGGTTTCCCATTACTTCTATGGATTAGTAATCGCCAAGGGTTTCTTCTAACTGGCCAAGGGCAACTGCCATTTGGTCATTATTCGGTGCTACTCCGTGCCAGCCGTGATGGCCCACCATAAAGTCAACACCATAGCCCATTTCGGTATGCATTAGCACAAATAATGGCTTGCCTTTGCCCGTGCGGGCTTTTGCTTCACGCAGTCCGGCAACCACAGCTTCAATGTTGTTGCCTTCTTTAATTTCAACTACATCCCAACCGAAGGCTTCTGCTTTTAATTTCAAATCGCGGTGGCTAAGTACCACATCGCAATCGCCATCAATCTGCTTGTTGTTATAATCTATGGTGCAGATAAGATTGTCCAGCTTATGGTGCGGGGCAAACATTAAGGCCTCCCATATCTGCCCCTCCTGAAACTCACCATCGCCATGCAGAGAATACACCGTGGTATTTTCCTTGTTCAGCTTTTTGGTAAGCGCGGCGCCAATAGCCATGCTCATACCCTGGCCCAGTGAACCTGCTGCAGCCCTTATACCGGGCAGATGCTCCTTAGTAGCCGGGTGGCCCTGCACACGTGAGTTTAGTTTGCGGAAAGTTCCTAACTCCTTTTTATCAAAGTAACCGGCATGTGCCAACACACTATACCATACCGGGCAAATGTGGCCATTGCTAAGAAAAAACACATCCTCGCCTTTGGCATCCATAGTAAAGCTGGGGTTATGCTTCATTACATCAAAGTAAAGCGCCACCATATACTCAGTACAACCTAATGAACCACCGGGGTGACCCGATGCGGCACCATTGGTCATGCGGATAATATCGCGGCGAACCTGCGAGCAAAGGCGTTTCATTTCTTCGATTGATGCCATGGCAAAAATTTTGGACGAAGTTAAAGCTTACCGGTGTTAAGGAATCAAAACATTTCAACGCTTGGGGAAAATGAAAAGCCCGCAACCGCCGGTTAAAGCGGTGCGGGCGACCTGTCTAACCCTATGCAAAAAGATTAGTTGTTCACTATAATTTGAGCGCCCAGGGCCTGGTCGGCACTGCCGCCTAAAAAGCCTTTAGCAAATACGGTGTAAATTTTTCCGCTCTCCAGTGTAATGGTAGGCAGCGTTAAGGCTACTGTTGATGTACCGGCTACGCGCACTTCCAGGTTGTAAGCACCTGCATCAAGCGGGGTGAAAGCTGTTGATTCTTTAAATGATTTGTTGGCGAATACAACCGGGCCACCACCTGCTACAGCTACATCTACTGCAGGAGCGTTTGGTGAAAGGTGTACAAAACGCACATGTGCTTTACCGCTGGCAGGAGCGGTTAAGTCATCTTCCAATACTACTGCCGAAATTTTTGAAACAGAATCTACAGCGAACACGCTGTAGTTCTTGTCTTTTTCCAGTGTAAGGTTGGCATCAATTACAGTTGTGCTGGTACCGGCCACATTTACCTTAATGTTGCGGCTGCCGCTTTCTACCTGTAAATAAGCGGTGCTGTTAGGGAATGTAAGCGCAGCGCTGTTTTGCTTGCTGTTATCTACTAACAGGTCTACACCCGGTGCATCGGGTGAGGCATGGGTTACTAATACTTTAGCGTAAGTTTTGGCATCCTCATCCTTTTTGCAGGAAGAAATGGTAACTAAAGCGGTGAATACTACTAGGGCACTTAAAAGAATCTTTCTCATAACGATTAGCTGAGTTTTTTTGGTTTAGTAATGATGTTATAACAGCTATCCTTTTGTTTTGTTCAACCTTTCGTATAAAAAAGTTAAACAAAAATTCGTTAAAAGATTTTCTCGGCTCACACCCGGCCCTGTAACCAGCCCGCTTTTGGCGGCTCTTCCACCATTTAGGCTATTCTTCTAATTTTACAGGGTGAAACGATAGTGGCTTATCAGCTAATTATCTCATTATCAAATTGATATTTATGAGTTACAGCCCGAAAAATAAAGTAAGAATAGTAACCGCTGCCAGCCTTTTCGACGGGCACGATGCAGCTATTAATATTATGCGCCGCATTATGCAGGCCAAAGGCGCCGAAGTAATACACCTTGGCCATAACCGCGCCGCGCAGGAAATTGTGGAAGCCGCCATACAGGAAGATGCGCAGGGCATTGCCGTTACCAGCTACCAGGGGGGACACATTGAGTTCTTTAAGTATATGTACGACCTGCTGAAGGAACGCGGCTGCGGGCATATTAAAATATTTGGCGGGGG
>CAZUHU010000031.1:0-24852 GCA_964620645.1 uncultured Chitinophaga sp. | reverse complement strand
AGCCAATCTTTACTGGTTTTTAGGCGATGATTACCGGGCATTGGAGTACCATGAAAAAGCCCTGACCCTCGCTACTGCCCGGCGCGACACGCCCCTGATTGCAGTGGTTACCACCAACCTCGGCAACGTCTGGCGCACGCTCGAGCCTGCCCGTGCCGTTCCGCTGTATCTGCAATCGCTGGCGCTTGATCCGGACAACCCCGAAACCCTGATGCTACTGTCGAAAGCGTATGAAGCCAGCGAAAAAAATTATACCAAGGCCATAGACTATTATAACCGGGCTATTAAGTTGGACTCTAATTACCACATGGCCTATAGCAACCTGGCATTATCTTATGAAGGCCTCAAAAACTACGATACGGCTTTAAAGCTATTACATCTGTCAAAATCATTAGAGATGTATGATGCAAGTACCTACTACAGTATTGCGCACGTGCATTACAATAAAAAGAACTACGACTCAAGTGCCCTTTACTATTACTACTGCACCCTGCTGGACTCTACTGACGCAAAATCGTATTACTGGATGGGCCGCTCCTATGAAAAACTTGGCGATACCATAATGGCCCGCTTATACTACAACCAGGCAGGTGAAGCCGATACCACTTATGCAGACCCATGGGAAGCCATAGGAGACTTGTATTACAATGATAAGAACTACAGTGAGGCCGCTTTGTGGTATGCACTGGCCGTATCTAAAGATACTTTGTCAGCCGATCAATGGTTCTATATGGGCCGCGCATATTATTATGCTGATAGTACGGCCCTTGCCGAAAAGATATTCAGGAAGAAAGTATTAAAGCTGGATAGTAACTATAAGTCCGTTTATGTGCAGCTCGGTAATATTTTTTACGACCGCTCTGTTTACGATTCTGCAGAGTACTATTACAAAAAGGCCATTAAAATTGATTCAGCCTATACTGTAGCTTATTATAATTTGGGCCTGGTCCACGAAATGCGTACGGATTATGACAAGGCTATAAAAAGTTTCCGTAGCGCTTTAAAATACGACACTGCTTATTACAGCGCGCTTAACGCTTTAGGTGATGAATTCCGCCTAAAAGAGAAATACGATAGTGCCGCTAAGTATTACAACCTTTATCTGCAGCGCGATACAACTTTTAATCGCAAAACGCTGAACAACCTGGCAACCGTTTATGACAAAATGGGTGATACGGTAAACGCAATTAACAGCTACAAAAAAATATTGAACAGGCAAGAAGATGCTGATGCGGCCTTTAACCTTGGTGATTTATACTATCGCCATGGTAATTATACCGAAGCAAAAGTATGGTATGCCAGGGCTGAAGGAAATGAGGACTATAAACTGGCCCTCCTTTATCGATATGCCTCATTGGAGGAGGTTGCAGGAAACTTTGAAGCGGCAGCTACTATTTTTAAAGAAACCCTAAAAATGGATTCTGCCAATCCATACGGACTCACTAATTACGGGCGGATTGTAGGCGTTTATTTGAAGAAGCCGGCAGAGGCCCAGCCCTATGTTCAAAAAGCGGCTGAACTGGATACTGCCAACTACTTCAGTAGCTATTTCAATTTGGCTTACAACTATTACTTAAGCGGTGATTTAAATACCTCTGCCGTTTGGTTTGAAAAGTCTGTTGCCCGCAACCCACACGATTTCGGAAGCACCTACAATCTGGCCTGCATTTATTCCATTCAAAAAAACAACGCAAAGGCGCTTAAATATCTGGACTGGTCTTTTAAAGAAGGATATACCGATTTTGAGCACGTAAAAGTTGATACTGATTTGGACAACGTCCGTAACCTGCCGGAGTTTGCCGCTATAATTACAAAGTATAAAAAAGGCGGTAAGTAAAAGGTTACTCTCCGTCAATAACTATAGGCGTAGTATGCACTATGTTGCTGCGGTGCCCTGCTAAGTCTTTAAACAGGATAGCGAACTTTACTGAATCCTTAGGGCAGCCGGGTTGTGGTGGCGCAAAGCATGTTTTAGAATACATGCCTACTATAACCTGTATATCGCCACTTAGTGCGCTGTATTTACCTTTAGGGGCAACATAAGCGGTGGCAAATGCCTGAATGGATGTATCGCGGTTGTCAACCAGGTAAACATTAAAACCACTCATATTAAAGCAACTGGAGTCGCCGCTTTTTAAAGAATTGATGAGGTCGCAGGTATCACCCGGCAAAGGGATAACGCCAATATCACCATCGCCATCAGTAAATGAGAAGGTAATGGTATCAACCTGTCCGTGTTTTATAAGGCTTGAGGAAACAGATTTGAATTCAATTTGCGGCTCAATAGGGTAGGAAGGGGGCTTAACGCAACCCGCCATTCCGCACAATGCCAAAAATGCCAGCAAACTGTTTTTCACGTACCGAATTAAACGCTTGTTAACCGATTTATTGCAATTTTATCCTCAAATTTTGCGAATTGCAGGCCTTGTGGGATAGTATTTTTACAGTTAACGAACACAGTTTTGAATCGGTTGCTTTACAGGTTTATCAATATCAATATAAGCATGTAGAAGTTTACCGGCTCTTTAACGAATCGTTGCGGATAAGTCCACAGCAGGTAAAGTCGTTGAGCGATATTCCGTTTCTGCCCATTCAATTTTTTAAATCACACGCGGTAATAGCTGAAGGCAGCCAGCCTCAAAAAGTTTTTGAAAGCAGTGGTACAACCGGGGTTGTTACCTCGCGGCACATGGTGGCCGATTTAAAGTTGTACGAGCAAAGCTTTATTCGGGGTTTCGAATTATTCTATGGGCCAATTACTGATTATGTAGTGCTGGGCTTGTTGCCGTCTTACCTGGAGCGTAATAACTCTTCGTTGGTTTATATGGTGGATAGTTTGATGAAGTTATCCGCCCATCCTGAAAATGCTTTTTTTCTTTATGAGAATGAAAGATTATACAACTTACTTCAACAGCTAAAGGAGAAAGGGAAGAAGGTATTGCTAGTAGGCGTAACCTTTGCTTTACTGGATTTCGCAGAGCAATTCTCTTTGAATTTCCCGGAACTGATTATTATGGAAACGGGCGGCATGAAAGGGCGCAGGGCGGAGCTAACGCGAGAGGAAGTGCATGAAAAACTAAAAACTGCTTTCGGTGTTCCTCATATTCATTCAGAGTATGGGATGACGGAACTGCTGTCGCAGGCCTACTCCAAAGGCGAGGGTGTTTTTGAGTGTGTGCCCTGGATGAAAATAGTGCTGCGCGATATGTATGACCCCTTTAAAATAGAATCGCAAACGGGGGCGGTAAATGTTATTGACCTTGCCAATTTATATTCCTGTTCCTTTATAGCTACTAATGATGTAGGGCGTATGTTGGGTGCAAACACATTTGAAATACTGGGCCGTATGGATAATGCAGAATTAAGGGGATGTAACCTGATGTATGCTTGATTTTCTGAAACATACTTTCCTCTACCGGGTTTTTCAGGCAGATAAAAAGCTCTTTGCTGTTTTTGTTCTCTATATACTGGGAGTGCTTTATGGCGTGCGCTATAGCAGGGAAGAGTTCCCTTTTCTACTATACGGTATGTATTCGTTGCCGGAGCGTAAGCTGCAGGAGTATACCACGTACCGCATTGATGTAGACGGAAGGACTATCCCTTTTACCGCTATGTGGGATTCAAAAAAGGAATTGCTCACCTCTCCTTTATCAGGCTATGATAACCTTACTGAAAATTACAGGGTCCGGTTTCAGCAATGGATGTTGCGTTACGTTTCTGCCAATACCGGAAAAAAGCTGACCGTTTACCGGCTTACCTGCCGCTATACTACTAACGGCATGCCTGAAGTAATTTCTCAAACTGAACTATTCAATTATGCGGCAGAATAAGTTCAGCCAATCTTACCGGCTAAAGTTGCGCGCTGCCTACCTGGGCATATTAGTAATTTTAGTTTATCGCTTATTACAGGGTGTGTTGCTTTCGCAAATGCAACAACCGCATTTGTTTGATTTGTATCAGCAGGCGTATAGTGTGTTTGGTTTAACTACAATCCCATATTGGCTATCGCAGCATTATGTTGTGTCCGTTTTTTTTGATGTAATGCTTTTTGCTTTGCCGCTGCTTTGTCTTTTTAAAGCTAACCGAATAGCCATAATCGCATCTACTTTACTTCTTACCGTATACCTGCTCTTGTTTAATATGGCTGCCAGTCATGCGTATCATGGCCTGGTGGGGGCAGTGATAATTACGATTCCGTTCTGGAGCCAAAGGGAGGAGCGTTTCAATTTTTTATGGGATGCGGCTCGTTATTATTGGCTGTATGTTTTTGCTTCAGCGGCGTTATGGAAATTACTGAGAGGTTCGGCATTTATGAGCGACCAAATGAGCAACATCCTTATGCAGCAGCAGTTGGACTACCTACTTCAACAGCCGCTCACCTTTAAGGCCTCGGTAATACAATATCTCATCGCCCATCCCACCGTTTCGCACGGGGTGTTATTGATTAATGTCTGTTTGCAACTGTTCTTTTTAGCGGGCTTCTTCACCCGCCGTTTCGATACGGCTTTAATCATTCTTTCCGTTGTTTTCTGCCTGGCAAACTATTTCGTTATGAGCATTGTTTCAACGGAACTACTCATTCTTAATCTCACACTTATAAACTGGGATAAAATTGAAAGGTTGCTACCTAAGCCTAAAGCTTTGATAGCTTAGCGCGCAACAGATGATCAGCCATTACCAAAGCGGCCATAGCTTCTACAATAGGCACGGCGCGTGGAACTACGCAGGGGTCATGGCGGCCTTTGCCTTTAATAGCTACTTCCTCCCCTTTATCATTAACTGAGGTTTGTTCCTGCATTAAGGTAGCCACCGGTTTAAAGGCAACGTTAAAGTAGATATCCATGCCGTTGCTTATGCCGCCCTGTATGCCCCCGCTAAAATTGGTTTGGGTCGTAATTTTTCCATCGGCAGTAGTGGTAAAGCGGTCATTATTTTCGCTGCCGTATTGTTTAGTGCCGGCAAAGCCACTGCCGTATTCAAAACCATGTACAGCATTAATGCTTAGCATGGCCTTTGCTAAATCGGCATGCAGTTTATCAAACACAGGCTCGCCTAAACCTACGGGGCTGCCTTTTATTACGCAGGTAATAACACCTCCTACTGTATCGCCCTTAGCACGGGTATCCTGTATCAATTCAATCATTTTATCCGCAGTGGCGGCATCAGGGCATCGTACAATGTTCTTTTCCGTTTGGCTTAAATCCAATTCAGTATAAGGTTTCTGCAATTGCAGTTTACCAACTGATGAAACATAGGCAGCTATGCTAATGCCGTGTTTCTTCAGCAATAACTTGGCAACCGCACCTGCCAAAACGCGCGTAGCCGTTTCCCGTGCGCTTGAACGTCCTCCGCCGCGGTGGTCGCGTATGCCATATTTGGCCTGGTAAGTATAGTCGGCATGCGATGGCCGGTAAACATGTTGCAGATGGTCGTAGTCATCGCTTTTTTGATCTTCATTCAAAATAATGAAGGAGATTGGCGTGCCCAATGTGTGCTGGTCAAAAATTCCGGATAATGTCTGAAAACTGTCGCTCTCACTGCGTTGGGTAGTAATGGCAGATTGACCGGGCTTTCTCCTGGCCATTTCATCCTCTAAAAAGCCAAAATCAATCTCTAAACCTGCCGGGCAACCGTCTATTACAACCCCTATGGCAGTGCCATGGCTTTCGCCAAAAGTGGTTATCCTGAAAATCTCACCGAATGAATTGCCCGCCATAATTATTTGCTACCGCCGCAAATTACGAATAATGTGTTTCAGTTTTTACTTAAGATTGTTGTGTGAAAAGCATTTTGATACGCAACATTAAGTGGTTGGGCAGCCTGCACCCGCAAGACAAAGCTAAACTGGCGGGCGCCGGAATGGCCACAATGCCTGCCATTGACCATGCTTACCTGCTTGTTGAGGGTGGCTTGATAAAAGCTTTCGGCAAAAGTGAGGATGCTCCAGAAAGGGCTGATGACGTGATTGATGCAAACGGAAGGCTGGTTTTACCCGCTTGGTGCGATTCGCATACACACCTTGTTTTTGCCGCTTACCGCGAGGGTGAGTTTGTAGATAAAATACATGGATTAACCTATGAGCAGATTGCGGCTAAAGGCGGCGGTATTTTGAACTCGGCTAAAAGATTACAGAGCGCAACGGAAGATGAACTTTTTGAAGCTGCTTTGCAGCGATTGGAGCAGTTACAAGAGTTAGGCACAGGCGCTATTGAAATAAAAAGTGGTTACGGCTTAAGCTATGAAGGGGAGATGAAAATGTTACGGGTTATCCGCCGCCTTAAGCAACACGCTAAGCTTACGATAAAAGCAACCTTTCTTGGTGCGCACGCTTTTCCTGCAGAGTTTAAGAATAATCATGATGGCTACCTCGATCTCTTACTAAACCGGCTTTTGCCCGAAATAGCGGCTGAAGGCCTTGCTGACTTTATAGATGCTTTTTGCGAAAAAGGATATTTCAGTGCAGAGGAAACCGACCGAATATTAGAGGCCGGTAGCAAACATGGCTTGCAAGCCAAAGTGCACGTTAACCAGTTTAATGTAATCGGCGGTGTGCCAACCAGTGTAAAACATAAAGCGCTTAGTGTTGATCACCTTGAACTGTTAAGTGATGAAGATATTGCTGCTTTAAAGAACAGCGATACCATGCCTACCGCCCTGCCGGCCTGTTCTTTCTTTTTAAGGATACCTTATACTCCGGCGCGTACTATTATAGATGCCGGCCTTCCGTTGGCACTTGCCTCTGACTTTAACCCCGGCACAAGCCCCAGCGGCAATATGAATTTTGTAGTAAGCCTGGGCTGTATACAAATGCGTATGACTCCTGAAGAGGCTGTAAATGCTGCAACGCTAAACTCCGCGTACGCCATGGGGGTGAGTCAACAACTCGGTTCTATAGCTATTGGTAAAAAGGCGAATCTTATTGTCACTAAACCTGTTTCTTCTTTGGCATTTCTTCCTTATTCCTTCGGCAATAATTGTGTGGAGCGCGTAATCATCTCTTAGTTATGAATGAGAATAACGAAAACACGCAGGATGATTTTTTAGATAATGCGGATGAAGGTTTTTTTAAAACCTTTTACCGTGCGCTCTTTAGCACTAGCACTATGCAGGTGGTAGCCTGGCTGGTTATTATTAACACAGGCATTTTTATAGCCATGGCATTTAACGGTGCGGGTATATTTGAATCCGACACCGAAGTAGTTATTAAATGGGGGGCCGCAGCAAAGGACCGGGTAATTGCCGGCGAATACTGGCGCTTGTTCACTGCCTGTTTTCTGCACTTTGGGGTAGTGCACCTTTTGGCCAATATGATTGGCCTCTTCTATGCCAGCATCTTTCTTATAGCCGTTCAAAACCGCCTGCAGTTTTTAGTGGGCTACCTGGCAAGCGGTGTTTTCAGTTTTGCAGTTAGCATGTGGTGGCATAATGATATAGTTAGCGCGGGTGCATCAGGAGCCATTTTCGGCTGCTACGGTATGTTGCTTGGGCTGGCCTTTACACCGGTTTTTAATCGGGAGGACAGGCCAACAGTTCTTGTTTACCTTGGTATCTACGCCGGCTTTAATCTTTTATACGGTCTTAAAGATGGAGTAGATAATGCGGCCCATATCGGCGGCCTGGTGGCAGGCACCGTCATCGGTCTTCTTTATTATTATCCTATAAAGTTTCCGAAGAAAGCTGCCGTGCAGCTTCTGGGCCATTTTGCAGTGTTGCTTATTGGTTTTGGCGGCAGCTACCTGTTGGTTAAAAACACTTATTACTACGGCACGCAGTTTTACAGCCTCGATAAACAATACGGCTTGCTGGAGAAGCAAGGGCTGGAATACTATAACACTACTGATACCAGCTACGAAAATAAGCTGGCACTTGTGCACCAAAGTGTTACTGCTTTTGATAGCGCCCTGCAGGTTGCAATTGCAATGCGGGATGTTAAAGGTTTACCTGATTATGATGAGGAGTATACCAACCGCCTGGTGCTTTACTCTCAATACAGGCTTACTGAATTTCAATTATTGGAAGACGAATTCCGAACTAATACTGATGAGTGGTACGATTCTATTTCTAACGTACAGTTGCAAATTGATAGCTTGCTGAAAAGCTTTTCGGGTGCTGAAGCCAAGGATTAATCATCCGCTTTGCCGCGCACCTTGTCCACTCCGCCTTTTTCTTCTTTGTTTTTCTTTGAGAACATACCCAGGCGCAGCTTTATGCCGGCATTAAACAGGCGGCCTTCCAGCGGCGCGTACACCTCGGAAAAACGCGGATGCGAGAGAGTAGGGAATGGGTGAACTATAGGCCCGAAGGAGGTTTGCCTTATATCAAACACATTTTCCAGGTTAGCAAAAATTACCACATACTTCATGGCGTATTGGGTAACAATGCCAAACTCCCAAATGCCTTTACCAAGGGCCCCGTTGCTTAGTTTAACAGGGCTGTAGTAATAGCAGTCAATACCTGCAGCAAAATTCTTTATCTCGTAACCCGCCAGTATAGATACGATATGCTTTGACGTTAAAGGCGCAATGCTTTTTACATCATTCAGTTTAAAGTTATTGTCGGTAAGCGTATACACCAACGATAAATCGAACCCGCGGTAATGCATCTTAAAACTGGTTTCTACCCCCAGGCTTTGCTGGTAACCGCTTCCGTTGGCGTAATACAGTTCTGTGCAATCTAAACCGTTGCAGCCCTCTACGGCAGTGGTTTGCGCTACTAACGGCCTAAAAATATGCGTCAGAAAATACATTTGATTTAGGGTGATGCTAAGCCCGTTGTAGTTGGGTAATTTAACCAACAGGTCAACCGTGCCGCCAAGGCTCAATTCCGGCTTAACGCTATCACCAATAGGGTAAACATTAATAAAACGCGCTTCTTCGCTTTCATCCTGAAAAACGTTTGGCAACTTATAGCCCATGCCCGCATTAACGCGGGTTATAAATACCTCGTTCCATTTTTGGCGCCAGGCCACGTGCGGTAAAGCGTAAATTTTGTACTTGTTGTTATAATCCAATCGGAAGCCTCCTTCAAAGGTTGCTTTCTTATTAAGCAGGTAGCTGTATTGTGCAAACAAACCACCTGTATAGTAGCTGTAGTTTCTTTTGTAAACTGCGGAGTCTGCACCCTCAGTAAACAGATCGGTTCTAAAGTCCAGCCCTACCACAAGGTCGTGGTTATTACGGCTAAAGTGGTAGTTTACTTCCGATGCTGAACCTATCTGCCGCCCCTTAAAAAAGTAGAATGGAATGGTAAGCTGCCGGTTGAAGTAGTTTACTGCATTTTTTAGGGTAAGCTTACCGGCAATGCCAAAGTCGTATTGAAATTTAATATTGGTAGCCAGGTGGTCTGATAGGTTTTTTTCAAAGTAGTTGTAAAGCGAATCACTCTTACCCCGGATGTAGGGTATGGCACCACCAAGGCGGTTTTCATGGGTATAACCTGCACCGATATTCAGCCTGGCCTTTTTACCAAGGTCAAAATATAGTTGTGGCGCAACAGAATACCGTTGCAGTTTAGGGGTTTCGCTAAAGTTGTCTCCATCCCAATCTTTCTCTTTTTGCCAGCGGTACATGCCCAGTAGTGAAAAAGCAAACCAGTTAAACTTTTGGCTGGCATAAGTGCCAACATCTACTGCTTTAGCACTTTCCGCGTTTACCATTAAATCGTAAATGGGTTTTTCGCCGGGCTCCTTACTTATAAGGTTTATTACGCCGGCTATGGCATCGCCCCCGTAAAGGGTGGAGGATGGGCCTTTAATTATCTCCACCTGCTTTAAATCAAGCGGCGGAATTTGGGTTATACCAATAACGTTAGCAAAGCCGCCAAACAAAGGAAACCCATCCTTAAGCACTTGCACATACCGGCTCTTCATACCCTGTAAGCGTATACTCATAGTGCCACCCGTTGCTGAGGTGCGTTGCACTTGTACGCCCGGCTGCTCTCTTAATACATGCGATACGTCCGAAGGTTTGTCATTGGAGCGTTCTTCAACCTCTGCCTGGCTTATGGTTTCTACTCTGGTAGGTAGTTCTTCGGGGCTTTTTTCATTACGGGTGGAAACCACCACAATTTCCTCCAACTCCTCATCCTGCGCCTGCAACTTAACTACAAGCGGTAGCTTACCACTGTAGGGAAAGCTCACCTTTATCTTTTTACGGAAGTAGCCAACATACGAAACAATGATGGCCTGGGTGCTGTCAGGCAGTTTGGTTAGCTCGGCATAACCCGTGGAATCGGTAAAACTTAAATTATCGGTGCCTTCGGCCATTACCGTAACACCATCAAGTGGCTCGTTATCTTCTTCGCTTTTAACTATAACCGAAAAACTTTGCTGCGCGGCCAGCATATTGCCGAACAACAACAAAACAAATAATATGGGTAGAGAGGGTTTCAAAAAATACAAGTCTGAAAATATAAAAACCGCTCCTCAATCCGGTTTCAAACTTCTAAGCAGGAAACTCGCCCGCGCCTTCACGTACCAGTAGTGGTTCGCTGCCGGTATAATCAATTATGGTTGAAGGTACGTTACCCCCCGGGCCACCGTCAATTACAATATTTACCGAGTGGTCGTATTTCTCGTAAATCTCCTGCGGGTCGGTAATGTATTCCAGTATAGTGTCTTCGTTCTTTATTGAGGCGGAAAGTATAGGTGCACCTAAGGCATCAACAATAGTGCGGGCAATGCTGTTATCGGGCACGCGTATGCCGATGGTTTTTTTGTTATACCCGAAAATTTTGGAAAGCGCATTGTTGCCGTTAAGGATGAAAGTATAAGGCCCGGGCAGGGTGCGCTTCATCATTTTATATACCGGCGTAGGCACTGTATGGGTAAAGTCGCTGATGTGGCTAAGGTCGTAGCATACAATGGAAAAATTGGCCTTGGTAGGCTTAATGCCTTTCAATTTACATACCTTCTCGTAGGCTTCGGGGTGTGTTAAATCGCAGCCTAAGGTGTAAACCGTATCAGTAGGGTAAATAATTACACCGCCGTTTTTAAGGCAGTTTACCACCTGTGCAATCAGGCGGTCGTCAATGTTATCAGGATTTATTCGCAGCAGCACCGTTCTCAGGTTTTACTATTTCAAAATTCATAATTTTTTCGCGCAGGTAGTCGGGCATTACCACGGTTTTATTGGTTTTGTAGTCAAACATTACCATAGTGGTATAGCCGGTTGTTGTTAATTCCTCCTTACCGTCCACAATACTGGTAATCATGTATTGTAAATCGAAGCTTTTTGTGCCCAGTTTTTTAGTGCGCAGGTAAATAAAAGTTGGATTAGGGAAAACCACCGGCCGCAGATAGTCCACATGAGCATTGGCCAGTATGGCGCCATCCATTTTCCAGTCCCACTGGCAACTTTCATGAAAGTAATAAACCCTTGCCTGCTCAAAGTAAGTAAGGTAAACGGCGTTGTTAACGTGCCGCATCTCATCCATATCACTCCAGCGTATGTCCACTTCTTTCTTAAAGCGGAAACCCTTTTTCATTTCTTCTAAAGTCATAAATCTGCTTATTAGCGGCTGCGAAAATAACTCGAAAATTATATCATAAAAGTGGCATGAGCAGCTTCATGCACATTGGTAAAGCTATAATTGTGCCATTCGTTTATCTTCGCCCCAAATTCATAAAAAATGATTGCACTCCCACTCTCCATTTTAGCCCTGGCTGCAGGGGTATATTTATTAATTACTGTAAAGCGCGAGTTTTTAGGTAAGGTATTCGAAATGTTGGCCTGGTTGGTTATAGTTTTGGCCTTGGTTTCCATAGGGTTCCAGGCGTTTAAGGCATTTAGCTGCCATGGTAACTGTAATGATGGCAAATGCAAAGTTGAGGAGAAGCAGATCATAATTAAGGATGGCGAAGGCAACGGAGGACATTGCAATATGGGCAATGCCGAAATGGGCAATGGCTGCATGGCCGGTTGCACCATGAAAGGCGATAGCTGCGTAATGGATCAGGCTACCTGCGAGAAAATGATGGGTAAAGAGGCTTGTGAGAAAATGATGAAAGAGCGCGGAAGCTGCATTATGAGCAAAGAAGAGTGTATGAAAGCCTGTGGCGGACATGGCAATTGCAGTATGGAAGGCAACAGCGGTGGATGCCCAATGATGGGGGGAGACAAAAAGGACTGCGGGGGTGCTAAGAAGGACTGCTGCAAAAAGGACATTTAATATAGCGATGACTGATTTTACTTTGTATTTAAAACCTACCGGGTTTATTGATTCTGACAATCCGGAGGTAAAGGCGTATGCCAACCGCATAACTACTGCCGATAAAAGCGATAAGCTAAAGGCAGTAGACCTTTACTATGCCGTGCGCGATGATATTCTCTACGACCCTTACCACCTGGAGCTGGACCCCAAGGTTATTTCGGCCTCTCTTACACTTAAAAGGGGCCGGGGTTATTGTGTTGAAAAATCGTTGTTGCTGGCCGCGGTGGGCCGTGTGCATGGCATTCCCTCGCGCCTTGGTTTCAGCATTGTGCGCAACCACCTTTCTACCCAAAAGTTTATTGAGCGGCTACGTTCTGATAAGTTCGTTTTTCATGGTTATAACGAGTTTTGGCTGAACGGCCGTTGGGTAAAATGCACGCCTGCCTTTAACAAAACCCTCTGCGAAAAATTCGGAGTGCTGCCGTTGGAGTTCGACGGTGAACATGATTCAATTTTTCATGAATTTGCCGGAGGCCATAAGTATATGGAGTACCTGCACGAATACGGCCAGTTTGATGACCTGCCTTATGACCTGTTTGTTCAGGAACTGAAAGTACATTACCCGCACCTGTTTGAGAATGGAACTGAACTGCTGTTGAAATAGGATTCTTTTTCCCTTTCTGTGCTTGTTAAGATTTAGGTGTTTTTAGTGGATTATTTTCTGAAAATTCAGGACTAAAGTTTTTTGCCTGTGTTATTTTTGCGCGTCCGCAACACAGTGCGGTTTAATCCCAAAAAACAAACATGACTCAGGCAATGGCAAACTACCTATCGGAGAGAATTAACAACATGCAGGAAAGCGCCACTATTAAGATGGCTAAAATGAGCCGCGAGCTTAAAGCACAGGGCTTTGATGTTATAGACTTAAGCTTAGGTGAACCGGATTTTGATACCCCTCAGCACATTAAGGACGCTGCCAAAAAAGCCATTGATGAAGGTTACACCAAGTATACACCGGTGCCCGGCTATCCTGAATTGCGCAAAGCGATTGCCCAAAAATTTAAGAGAGATAATAACCTGGATTATACCATTGACCAGATCGTGGTTTCTACCGGTGCCAAACAAAGCATTGCCAATGTGGTGTTAAGCCTTATTAACCCCGGCGATGAAGTATTGCTGCCTGCCCCGTACTGGGTAAGCTACGCTGCTATTGTGCAACTGGCCGAAGGAACGTATGTAGAAATTCCGACAACTATTGATTCTAACTTTAAAGTAAGTGCTGAGCAACTGGAGAAGCACATAGGTCCTAAAACGCGTATGATCATCTTCTCCTCACCCTGCAACCCCACCGGTTCAGTATACTCGCGCGAGGAGTTGGAGGCTATTGCGGGCGTTTTAAAGCGCAATCCAAATGTGTTTGTGCTTTGCGATGAGATTTATGAGTACATCAACTTTACCGGTAAAAAGCATACCAGCCTGGCCGAGTTTAGCGATATTAAGGAACAGGTAATTACGGTTAACGGCTTTAGTAAAGGCTATGCCATGACCGGCTGGCGTTTAGGATATATAGGCGCCCCGCTATGGTTGGCTAAAGCCTGTGATAAAATGCAGGGCCAGTTTACATCAGGCACCTGTTCTATTGCACAAAAGGCAGGCGAAGCTGCTTTACTAAGCAGCAATGAACCTTCCATGAAAATGGTAGAGGAGTTTCATAAACGCCGCGATTTGGTTTATGGCTTGTTGAAAGAAATACCGGGCCTGAAAGTTAATTTACCTGATGGCGCTTTCTATTTCTTTTTTGATGTAAGCGCTTACTTTGGCAAAAGCTTTAACGGCCAGCCAATGAATACCCCTGAGGATATTTCCTTATACCTGTTAAGCGAAGCAAAACTGGGTGTGGTTAGTGGCGAAGCCTTCGGCGATAAAAACTGCCTGCGCATTAGCTACGCCACCAGTGAAGCCAAGTTACGCGAAGCCTGCAAGCGTATGAAAGAGGCTTTTGCAAAACTCGCTTAATCAATTCTTGAATACCATAATAAAAAAAGATGGCGCAAAAACTTAACTTCTCCAATCTCAACGTGCTTGTTATTGGCGATGTGATGGTAGATTTTTACCTGTTTGGGGAAGTGAACCGCATTTCGCCGGAGGCCCCGGTACCTGTGGTGGAAATACAAAAGAAGGAATCGCGCCCGGGTGGTGCAGCTAACGTAGCTATGAACCTGCTGGAATTAGGTGCCAAACCTGTTTTACTTACTATGGTAGGTAAAGATTTAACCGGCAATATGCTGGTTAAAATGTTGAGAGATTACGGTGTGCGCACCAACCACGTATTACAACATAAAAGCAGATTAACGGCCCTTAAAACCCGGGTATTTGATGAGGATAAACAGGTAGTGCGCTTTGATGAAGAGGAAATAGAAGATGTTGAAACCGCACAGGAAAACCTGCTTATTAAAGAGTTCAAAAAAATTATAGCCAACGAGAAGATTGAGGCTATTATACTGCAGGACTACAACAAAGGTGTTTTAACCAAATACTTTATCAAGCAGATATTGCTGCTCGCTACCAAAAACAATATTCCGGTTTGTGTGGATCCTAAGGAGAGAAACTTTTTAGAATACCAGGCCATTGATTTGTTTAAGCCTAACCTGCGCGAGTTTTCTGAAGCTATCGGCTACCGCATTAACCCCAAAAGTTTAGATAGCCTGCGCAGTGGCGCAGAAGAGTTACGCCGCAAAAACCGCTTTAAAAACCTGATGGTTACATTAGGCGCCAATGGTATATTCTGTTTCACGCGCGATGGCCAGTCGTTTATAGTTCCTGCAAAATCTATTAAAGCGGCAGATGTATCGGGCGCCGGCGATACGGTTATCAGTATTGCTACGCTTGCCTTTATACAGAAAATGGGCTTGAAGGAAATTGCGCAATTAGCGAATAAAGGCGCAGCAGCCGTTTGCAAAAAAATTGGTGTAGCTCCCGTTACCTTAAAGGAAATGCGTTAAACCTAAACTATGGATGTTTCTTCTCTGCAGGTCTTCCCTTTGCGTTTGCATCCCGGCGATGACCTTAAACTTAAACTTTACGAGTTTACTTTAGAGAAACAGCTTAAGGCAGGCTTTGTTTTAACCTGTGTTGGCAGCCTGCAAAAGGCAGTGCTTCGCTTTGCAGGCAAAGATTCCGGTACCGTATTCGAGCAAAAATTTGAAATCGTTTCATTAGTAGGCACGCTATCGGCAGATGGAGTGCATTTGCACATTTCTGTTTCCGACTCCGAAGGCAACCTTAAAGGTGGCCACCTGATGGAGGGCAGTATCATTTACACCACTGCTGAGATTACCCTCGGGGAAATAGGAGGTAAGGAGTTTCACCGCGATATTGATGAGGAAACAGGTTTCAAGGAACTTGTAATAAAGTAACGATTAACTTCTTATAGCGTCAACCGGCTTCATGCGCGCCGCAGATAAGGCCGGTATAAAGCCGGCTAAAATTCCCACTACTACGGATATTGATATGCCGATGATAACATTGGTAGCGGTTATGTAAAACTTAAAGTCAGATTCGAATACATGGGTAACGACATACTGTAGCACCTGGAACAAGCCCACCACCACCAATAAGCCGGTGATGCCGCCTATAAGGCAAAGCACTACTGACTCCAGCAAAAATTCCATAAGGATATAAATACGTTTTGCGCCAATAGCTTTTTTAATACCGATAATGTAAGTGCGCTCTTTTACTGCCACAAACATGATGTTGGCTATACCAAAGGCGCCAACAATAACTGAGAAGAAGCCGATAAATAAGCCTGCATAGTTTACAATAGCAAAAATGGATTTTATGCCATCGGTAAATACGCTTACCTGGTTAACCGCAAAGTTATCGTCCTGGTAAGGGGATAGGCCCCGTATACTGCGCATGGCGCCTTTTATCTCGTATTTCAGTTCCTCAACCGGCACCCCGGCTTTGGGTATAACCGCAATAAGAGGGTCGTTACCGCCGCTATGCATATCCACAAACATGCTCATAAAGCTAAAGGGTACCAGTACGTTATTGTCCAGCGTAAAGCCAAACAGGTCGTCGCCTTCCTTTTTTAAAACACCAATTACCGTAAGCTTAACGCCGCGTATTTTAATTTCTTTACCTATTGGGTTACCCAAACCTTCAAACAAAGTTTCTGCCACGTTAGCGCCTATAAGGGCTACGGCCTGTGCGTTGTTATTTTCCGCAGGGGTAAAATACCGCCCCTCGGTAAAGTCCATTTCTTTGATTTTGTTGTAGTCGTAGCTAACGCCGTTAACTGCTACGCCTTCTGCAACCCTATCGCCTGAAATAACTGAACTATTGCCGGCAAAAAACATAATGCAGGTAGCCTTGGCCCCTGTAAGCTGGCTGTTTAGTTGCTCCAGCTCGCGGCGGTTAGCTCCAGGCCTGTTAATATACTTCCACCAGGGGTATTCTTCGGTCCATATCCAAGGCCACTTTTGAACGTAAATGATGTCGTTACCAAAGGAGGAAAGGCTGTTCTGGATGTTCATCTCCAGCGAGTTCACCGCGGTTCTTACGGAGATAATGCACAGTATACCAATAGTAATGCCCAAAAGCGATAGAAAAGACCTCAGTTTGGCTGAACGCAGCTCTTCAAGCGATAGAATTAGGCTTTGACTGAAAATCTGGAAAATGGTCCTCACTGGTGGCAAACCTATCAAAAGAAGTCGGAACACTGAAACGCCTTTTTAACGAAACGTTTTCCGCCTCTTTTCAGCTTTAATTATGAAATTAAGAATCGTGGGTTACATTTGCGGCTCGAAAAATCCGGAATCGCCCCAGTTTGGTTCCGCTTTGAATTCCGTAAAATTCAAATCTACATATAGATGAAACTATCAAGCTTTAACTTTACTATCCCCAAAGAACAGGTTGCTCTTTATCCTACCAAAAACCGCGATGAAAGCAAGTTGATGGTGATAGACCGCAAAACCAAAAAAATTGAGCACAAGAAGTTTAACGATGTGCTTAAGTACTTTGGCGAAGGCGACGTAATGGTACTTAACAATACCAAGGTTTTCCCTGCCCGCCTTTATGGCACTAAGGAAAAAACCGGCGCCAAAATCGAAGTATTCCTGTTGCGCGAATTGAATGCAAAACAGTTTTTATGGGATGTGCTGGTTGACCCTGCCCGTAAAATACGCGTTGGTAATAAACTGTACTTCGGCCAAAACGATGAGTTGATTGCTGAAGTGGTAGATAACACTACATCACGCGGCCGTACCATCCGTTTCCTGTTTGATGGCGACCATGAGAAGTTTAAAAAGATACTTTACAGCCTGGGCGAAACCCCACTGCCTAAGTATATAAAAAGAAACGTGGAGCCTATCGATGCCGAGCGTTACCAAACGGTGTTTGCCCGTGTTGAAGGTGCCGTAGCTGCCCCAACCGGTGGCCTGCACTTTAGCCGCGAGTTGCTGAAGCGCCTTGAAATTAAAGGGGTGGACCTTGCAGAAGTTACCCTGCACACCGGCCTGGGCACTTTCCGCACTATTGATGTGGAAGACCTTAGCAAGCATAAAATGGACGCCGAGGAGATTGTGATACCCGATAAAGCTGTTAAGGTGGTTAACGTCGCTAAGGATAACGGCAAGCGTATATGCGCAGTAGGCACTACTACCATGCGTGCTATTGAGTCTGCAGTATCGGCTGAACATTACCTGAAGCCTTACAGCGGTTGGACTAACCTGTTCATTCACCCGCCTTACGATTTCAGCATTGCTAATGCTATGATCACGAATTTCCACCAGCCTAAGAGCAGCCTGCTTATTATGGCCTGCGCCTTTGGCGGTTACGATCTGGTAATGAAAGCCTACGAAACAGCGTTGAAGGAAAAATACCGTTTCCTTACCTATGGCGATGCCATGTTGATTCTGTAATTACCGATAAGCCTATAAATAAAAAAGCCGCGAAGTTTAACCCGCGGCTTTTTTTATGCAGTAGTTTCAAAAATCAATGCTCATCCTCATTAAAGAAGAAGTCTTCCTTAGTGGGGTAGTCCGGCCAAATGTCCTCAATACCTTCATACATCTCTCCGTCGTCGTCAAGTTCCTGTAAGTTTTCAATAACTTCTACAGGTGCACCGGAACGGATTGCGTAATCAATCAATTCATCCTTGGTTGAAGGCCAGGGAGCATCTTCGAGGTACGATGCAAGTTCAAGAGTCCAAAACATATCTTTCCTTTTAAATCAGCGCGCAAAAGTAAATTTTTCAACCAAAGAACAAACCCGACTTGTAATTATTCACAGTATTGGTTTTCAACGGTTGATAACCTTTCTCCTTAACGCATTACTCCAACAACGATATGTTCCTGCAAAAAGTATCTCTTTCGCCCTGCCGAATTAGTAGACAATTTGCGCCTTTTCAACACTTTAATAGGCTAAACAGGTTTGTTACCCAACCGCTATACCGGTAAGTTTACGCTGTAAAATTTAAAAAGTTGGCTTCGGGAAAACGCACTTCCTATTTCTACGCAATATTTGGCATAACCTTGGTTTTAGTGGTTTTGGGCCTTGCATCTGCCGTGTTGGTAGAGGCCAGGAGGGTTTCAAAAGATTTACGGGAAAACCTTAGGGTGCAGGTGGTGCTGAAGGATAGCCTTACCGACCAGGCGGTGGCCAATCTGCAGGCAATTATCAAGGGTCGTCCCTATGTTAAAAATATCAAATTCGTTTCTAAGGATGATGCGCTTAAAATACTGCGCGAGCACGATAAAATTGATACCATTGACCTTGGCTTTTTAGGCTACAACCCCCTCTTCGCCTCCTTCGATTTAAACCTTTTTGAGGCCTACAGCACATCGCAGGCTTATGATACTATAACCAAGTCTCTTTTATCGCTGGAAGGGGTAGAACAGGTAAACTTTCAGAAAAACGAACTGGACTCCTTTAACAAGATAATGGATAAAGCCTCCATTGGTGGCCTGGCACTTGGGGCACTGCTGTTGGTATTTGCCGTTAGCCTAATATTTAACACTATAAGGCTGGCTATGTACAGCAACCGTTTTACCATAAAATCCATGCAGCTTTTCGGCGCTACCCGCTGGTTTATTATCAGGCCGTTTTTGGGCCGCAGCATCTTCAACGGTTTCCTAAGCGGCCTTATAGCCTGCGTGGCCCTTTTAGCTGTTATTTGGTATGCCGACTACTCCATTCCTGAACTTGCTTTGCAGAGTGATTTAATTACATTTGCGGTGCTTTTCGGAGCACTGATTTTGTTCGGAATTTTGATTTCCTTCTTCAGCACTCTGACGGCAATTTTCCGCTACTTACGCGTTAAGGTGGAAGATTTATACTAAACCAGCATTATGGCCACCAAGCAACCACAAGTTAAGGCTAAGCAGCCTGCCGCACAGGTATCTGCCACTAAGCAAACTGCTTCGCAAACACCTTTCATTTTCGATCGTACCAACTACCTTATAATGATTGCCGGTGTTGTAATTATACTTATTGGCTTTGCTTTAATGAGTGGCGGCGCTACCAGCGACCCTGCTGTGTTTCCTAAAGAAGAGATTTACAGTTTCCGCAGAATCACCCTTGCGCCCATAGTTATTATGATTGGTTTCGGGATTGAGATAGTTGCGATTTTAAAAAGACCGAAAAGCTAATGACAAATGCCGAGGCGATAATTCTCGCCATTGTTGAAGGGTTAACAGAATTTCTACCGGTTTCTTCCACAGGCCACCTTATACTGGCCGAAGGGCTTCTTCGAATGGAGGAAAGCCGGCTTCTTAAAGTTTTTACAGTAAACATTCAGTTTGGTGCAATCATGTCGGTAGTGCTGCTTTACTGGCGGCGTTTTTTTCAATCTATCGATTTTTACTTCAAACTGCTGGTAGCTTTTATCCCCGCGGCCATCCTGGGCCTTTTGCTAAACGATTTTATTGACAGCCTTTTAAGCAGTGTTACAACGGTTGCCATTTCATTGATAATAGGCGGCGTGGTTTTAATATTTGTAGATAAGTTCTTCCACAAGCAAATTGAAGGTGTATCGGAAGAAGATGAGGTTAGCTACATCAAAACGAAAGATGAGTTTGGAGTAGAACGTACCGAAACTGTGCTCAATAAATTCAGCGTTACCTGGCTGCAGGCCTTTGTTATAGGCTGTTTCCAGTGTATAGCCATGGTGCCCGGCGTATCGCGCTCTGCTGCTACTATCATTGGCGGCTTAAGCCAAAAACTCAATATCAAAAAGTCGGCGGAGTTTTCCTTCTTTCTTGCCGTGCCTACTATTGCTGCCGCTGCGCTTTACAAATTAAAAAAGGACTTCAGCTACATTAAGGAGCCCGATATTTTCTATCTGATACTGGGCAACGTAATCTCCTTTATTGTAGGCGTTATCGCCATCCGTTTTTTTATCGGCCTTATCACCCGTTACGGCCTTCGCTTCTTCGGTTACTACCGCATTATTGTGGGGGTAATTATCCTGGTGCTTATAGCGCTGGGTTACAACATCAAAATCATTGAGTAATGAATTTTGAGGAAGGGGAAGTTTTACTCATCAACAAACCCTTAACCTGGACATCCTTCGACGTTGTCAATAAAGTGCGTTATGCCCTTAAACGCAAAACAGGTAAAAAGCTTAAAGTAGGCCATGCCGGTACGCTTGATCCCCTTGCCACAGGGCTGTTGCTTATTTGCACCGGCAAAATGACCAAGGAGATTGAGAAGTTTACAGGTATGGACAAGGAATACACCGGCACCCTACTGCTTGGCGCTACTACGCCATCCTATGATTCCGAGCAAGCTGTTGATGCCACCTATCCAACTGAACATATTACGGATGACTTGTTGTACGAAGCGGTAAAAACATTAACCGGCACTATACAGCAAATGCCGCCTATATTCTCGGCCATTAAGGTAGATGGCACGGTTGCCTACAATGCGGCCCGCAAGGGAAAGGAAATAGCCCTTAAAGCGCGCGAAGTGCACATACCCGAATTTGAGTTAACAAGAGTGGAAATGCCCGAAGTGGATTTCAGGGTTAAGTGTAGTAAGGGTACTTATATACGCTCGCTTGCGCACGATTTTGGAAAGGCAGTAAACAGCGGGGCCTATCTCAAAACGCTTTGCCGTACTAAGGTGGGCACATTTGATTTACAAAATGCCTTTAGCCTGGATGATATGCTTAAGAAAATTGAGGAATCGTAACTTTGTGCTATGCGGGTTTTCAGGGATTTAAATAATCTGCCGGCCTTCCGGAATTCGGTTATCACCATCGGCACGTTTGACGGCGTGCACCGCGGCCATCAAAAAATTATTGAGCGCATTAAAGAACTTGCCCGTGAAGTAGATGGCGAAAGCATCATCATTACCTTTCACCCCCACCCGCGGCTGGTAATTAATCCCGGCGATAAAACGTTGCGGTTGCTTAATACCATTGATGAGAAGATTGAGTTGATAGAGAAGTGCGGAATAGACAACCTGGTTATCGTACCCTTTAGCCGCGATTTTAGTGAGCAAAGCGCTGAAAGCTACATCAACAACTTTTTGGTAAAAAGCTTTAAGCCGCAATGCATCGTTATCGGGTACGACCACCGCTTTGGTAAAAACCGCGAAGGCAATTTTTTGCTGCTCGAAAAGATGAAACCACAACTGGGTTACCGTCTTGAAGAAATTACCAAAGAAACCCTGGATGATATAGCAATAAGCTCAACCAAAATACGCAACTCGCTTGCAGAGGGTGATATTAAACTGGCCAATGAGTTGCTGGGCCATAACTATACCTTAAGCGGAATGGTAGTGCGCGGCCTGCAAAACGGGCGCAAGCTGGGTTACCCTACTGCTAACATACAAGTGGATGATGAGTTTAAACTAATACCGCGTAAAGGGGTTTACACGGTTAGGGCAAAAGTGAATGACCAATGGTACGGTGGTATGATGAGCATAGGCTTTAACCCCACTTTTGACGGCAAGCAGCAAACCATTGAGGTTAACATTTTTGACTTTGATGGAGATATATATGGCAGCAAGATTACGGTAGAATTCATCCACTACATCCGCGATGAAAAGAAGTTTAATACGCTGGATGATTTGATTGCCGCCATCAAAAATGATGAAGTGGTTAGTCGTGAAATATTACTCACCACGTAAGTCTTCCACTTTTCGGAACTGCTTAACTACCAGGTAGCAGGTTTTAGCGTTCAGTTTATACTTTATAAGTGCAGCGCCTTTATACTTAAAGGGCAGTGTTCCTTTTTTACCCTGGCAGCCACCGTCGTTGTTAGTGCAGTTATGTTCTATGTAAAATGAATCGCCACTTAATATGCGGTCCTTATGTTGAAAGAACCCGTAGCCTACTTCTCTTTCTGTATCCCCAATCCACAACCCCTGTATATCAATAACCCCCTTCTTTTGAAACAGAAGCTTGATTTTGTATTCTTCGCCGGTGCGGCCACCCGGTGCGCCTGATACCCAATGTTGTTGCGTAGCGCGCAAAACCTTCAAAGCGCTGCAGCCTTTTTGTGCAAAGGCAGTGTTTAGTACTAACAGTAAAACCGCAACAAGAGTAAAGCGCATTAGTTCAAAATTTTGTAAACCATTTCCTTTAGCAATTCTCCTTCCTTTATATCTGAATTACCAACGCCCTTTGAACGTAAATCGTATTCCTCAAGCGTGTAAAAAACGTGCTCCAGCTTTTGCGGGGGATAATGTTGCGCGGCAGCTTTATAATCTTTTAAAAAGTAAGGGTTAACTTTTATGGCGGCGGCAATATCCTTATCGGGCAAATTTTTATTGTAGTGGTAAGCAAACACCTTACTGAAGAATGTTTGCAGCGTACCTAATACCAATACCAGTGGCCCGCTTTTGGGATTGGCTACAAAATAGTTGGTAATCTGGTAGGCCTTGGTGCGGTTTTTATTGCCAAGGGCATTGCTTAACTCAAAAACATTGTAATCCTTGCTGATGCCTACCTGCTCTTCAACATCCTCTCGTGTTATAGAGGAGCCGGCAGGTTTATTAATGGTAAGCTTTTCCAGCTCGTTGGCAATTTTCGAAAGGTCAGTGCCTAACGATTCCACCAGCAACTCATTGGCTTCTTCTTCCAGTTTGTATTTGCGGTCAGTAAGCCAACGCTTTATCCATGCACCAACCTGGTTTTCGTACAAGGGTTTCGATTCAAAAAATACCGCGCTCTTTGCTACCTCCTTACTGAATGCTTTTCTGCCATCGGGTTTACCGTGTTTCCAGGCAAAAACCAGCACCGTACTTTTAACCGGGTTCTTAAGATAAGCCAGGTACTGTTTCTCTTCTTCTTCTTTCAAACTCAGAGCCTGCGCCTCTTTAACTATAACCAACTGCTTTTCGGCCATCATGGGTAAGCGGCCGCAGGTTTCGGCAATGGCGCGTGCATTTACATCCTTACCATATGCAATGGTTTGGTTAAATGCCTTCTCCATATCGTTAAGTACGTGTGTTTCCAGTAATTCTGTTAGCTGGTCAATAAAATAAGGCTCCTCGCCACAGAAAAAATATACAGGCGCAAACTTGCGCTTTTTGATATCTGCTGCAATTGATTCAAAATTTCCCTTCTCCATCAGGTCCGAAAAATAGCTATTTCCGGCATCAGGTTATGAACACTGGAAATAGCGGGTATTTACACGAATCATTAAAAGGTAAAGCCAAGGTTGGCAAAGGTTTGTCCCCACCCAAATTCGCTGTGTATAGCTATGTGCGGGTTAAACCAGTAGCGCACGCCTACCTGCGGACCTGCATACAAAAAACCTGTTGCTCCCCCGGAGCTGTAAAAGCCGGGCCCACCGCCCAGGTTAACGCCGGCAAATACATCGAGCCCCCTCACATTAACGTTTGCGGCTTCCAGTATGTGCACATTTACCTTAAGGCCTATGGGTATTTCAATAAGTGTTGTACGTGGCGGGAAATAAAGGTTAACCCCCGTGCCCCACCCCAGCCCCACAAAGCGGTGTACCTGGTATTCGCCCTGGGCGTTCATACTTAAGCCTGCACCGGTTAATCCTGATCCGCGGACACCATCATATCTGTATCTGCCTAAATATATCTGTTGTGTTCCACCAACTGCAACGGTATATATGCCTGTTCTTCCCCTGCCCTGGTTCCATTCTTGTGCGTTGGCGCTAAAGGCAAGCAGCAACAACGCTGCCAAAACTGTTACGGTCATCTTAATCCTTTTCATACACATAGTTTTAGTATCGGTTATATAAAAACTACGTGCGATAGGTCAGTCTATTGTGCCACAACAGGTTTTTTTGTATAAAAATCCGGTCCATTTATTTGAAAACCAATATCTAAGCGGTAGCATTGTTCTGGCTATTCCCCCTTACGAAACAGGACAATGCGGTTGGTGTTAGTACCTTTGCTGTTATTATCAATACCCCAGATGTTGGCGGTTTTGGTAAAATTTTGAGCGTTCACCAAAATGCCTTGGCACGTAAAGCCTGCAGCCAGCCCTACGGGCACTATGGCCTCATCCAGATTTACTTTCCCGTTTCGCACTTCGCCTACCTCAAACGCCACATAACCGCCGCGGCGTGTAACGCGGTATAGTTGCTTAAACACACCTGCCATGTAGTGGTTCCATTCCTCAACGGTAGTGCTCATGGTTATTTTCTTTTCTACCTCTTTTACGTCGATGCCGTTAAACCAGCAGCGTAGCCAGTTATCGCGGGCATATTGCACTAC
>CAZUHU010000030.1:1016-25313 GCA_964620645.1 uncultured Chitinophaga sp. | reverse complement strand
TATACTGGTAGATACTAAATATGAGTTTGGTATTGCCGATGGACAGGTAATGCTTATTGATGAAATTCACACGCCTGACTCTTCGCGCTATTTTCATTTAGAAGGATACGAGGAAAAACAGCGCAAAGGTCAACCCCAGCAGCAGCTAAGTAAAGAGTTTGTGCGCTTATGGTTGATTGAAAACGGTTTTCAAGGTAAGGAAGGACAGCAAATGCCTGTAATGCCGGATCTGTTTGTTGAAACGGTTTCGCACCGCTATATAGAATTATACGAACTGGTAACCGGTAAAAACTTTATACCCGACACCTCTGAAGATATTCTCACCCGCATTAAAAATAACGTGAACAATTACCTGAGTTAATTACCCTTTTATGAATCAGGAACGCAAGCCCTTAACCCTGACTCGTAAAATTCAGTTTACTCTCTTTACTGTTTTTGCTGTAACCCTTGGCACAATACTGCTTGGGGAGGTGGTAATGCGGTTGACGCATAAAGGTCCTACCCCGCCATACGATAATAAGGAACGGGATAAAATACTGGGTTGGAAATCCAAAGCAGGGTATCGCGCTCACGTGGAGAATTTTTTAAACAAAAGCCGGGGCACTTACACCCTTGATGTGCAGTTTGCTGCCAATGGCTTTCGTATGTGGAACGAAACCGTTTCCAATTCGCCTACTGAAAAACTTTTATTCATCGGCGACTCTTATACCGAGTCGCTGGAATGTCCCGATAAACAACTTTTTTATGGTGTAGTTAGGGATAGCCTGCCTTGCACAGTTTACGCCTGTGGTACTGCAGGCTACGGCACCACCCAGGAATTCCTCATTCTGCAACAATACATTGATAGCATCAAACCAAACCGCGTTATTCTTGAGGTTTGTAACAATGATTTTATAGACAACGACTGGACACTCGAAAAGCGGTGTAACTATATTGTTGGGCAAACAAGGCCTTACCTGCTCCAGGATGATAAAATTGAATATCACTATCCGCGCTCATGGTTTGAGCATGTAAAGGAGTATTCACTTTTTCTCAACTACATTTTCGGTCATGGCTATACCATAGCCCTGGCTCTAAACATGGCCGAGCGCGATAGACCGCTTGAAGAAATAGTGGCCGATTCTGCCAACTTCAATTTTAAGAACACTATTGCGCTTACTGAAAATGCCCTACAAAAGATAAACGAAACGGTGGAGGCGCACGGCGCAACGCTTTACGTTTTTGATGCAGACCGTTATGAACCCGGCAGAACGATTTTTTCTGAACTATGTAAGAAAAACAATATTGCCTACATCAGCGGGGTGGCTGATGAAATAAGCAACCGCGAAATGGCAGGAGATACAGTGCATGCCTATGACGGCTACCATTGGAATGGCCTTGGCGAACAAATAGTTGGTCAACAATTGGTTTCCTACTTCCGCCGGCACCGGTAAAACATTAATGTCGCCAACCGAGGCGAATCAGTTGAATACCCATCGGCTATTTCTGCATTTCGTATTCTTCTTCCAAAATGCAAATTCCAATTACATTAGCCCCGTGATTTTAGAAGCCACCAACATACACAAGCGCTATGGCACATTGGATGTGCTAAAAGGTGTATCGCTGCAGGTTAAAAGGGGGGAAATCGTTTCTTTGGTAGGCCCATCGGGTGCAGGCAAATCAACCCTACTTCATATTATTGGCACCTTAGACCGCCCCAACAGTGGCGATTTAAAAATTGAAGGCAAGGATGTTTTTAAACAAAGCGATAAAGCGCTGGCTGCTTTCCGCAATAAATCCATCGGCTTCATATTTCAATTCCACCATCTGTTACCGGAGTTTACCGCTGTTGAGAATATCTGTATACCAGCCTACATACATGGCGAAAGCAAGCCCAAAGCAGAAACAAGGGCGAAGGAGTTGCTCGAAATGCTAAAGTTGGGGCACCGAATCAATCACAAACCCACCGAACTATCAGGCGGCGAACAGCAAAGGGTAGCAGTTGCCCGTGCTTTAATGAACAACCCCGCACTGATTATGGCCGACGAACCTTCAGGTAACCTGGATACCAATAACGCGCGCGACCTTCACAACCTGTTTTTTGAACTGCGCGATAAACTCAATCAAACCTTCATTATCGTAACCCATAATGAGGAATTGGCCGGCATGGCCGACCGCAAAGTGCACATGAAGGATGGAAGAATTGCAGACTGAAAGCCCGTTTAAATCGTGGTATCACAACCATTGCTAATGCGCCGCAAACCCCAATTGAAAGGGTGTGCTGGAGGAGGTCAGTAAACCGCAGGTATAAACATCCAATACTCTGTTATCCTGAAACTGAATGGGCGGTAAAGTTAGGAGGTTAGTGCCTCCGTTATGGTCGTTAACGGTAATGCTATAGCTTCCGGCCGGTATCTCAATAAAACTGCCAACCGCATGGGTTTTATCAATTCCGTAATACAAAAGGCTATCCGCAACTTGCGTAGCATTAAAGAAAACATCCACCGCCGGTGCATCGGGGCCTAAATTCATAAAACGCACTTTCAACTTACCTGCCGCAGGTGCCGTAAAGGTATCGGTTACCCAATCATATTGCTTTAAGGCATAGTCGCCATATAAAAACAAGGTATACCTGCCCTTATCAACCCATCCGGGGTTGCTTAGGCTAAAAACGGTATTTCCGCCATAGCTCTCCTTTACTTCGCAGGTAAAGGGCTCACTGGTTTTTAATTTTTCGGCCTGGTGTGTATTAGTATTGTTAGCAAAACTTATCAGGCCCTGGGCCTTGTCGCCTTGTAAATAAAAATCCAGGATGGGGGCATTGTAGCTGGCATTAATAAAAAGCACTTCAGCACGTTGCTCAACGCGGTGGCAGGAACTGATTGCTATACCAAGCAACGTAGCGATAAACAGAGGCAGGTGTTTCATACCACAATATATGAAGCCGCCGCCTTTTATCACCTCTTTATTTGCTTTACTTTGCCCCAATGTCCTCCACTCACCAATTGCTAAAACAATACTGGGGTTTTAATGCCTTCCGCCCTCTGCAGGAAGACATTATCAATTCCGTTTTAGCCGGTAAGGACACTTTAGCATTACTGCCTACCGGTGGGGGTAAATCCCTCTGTTTTCAGGTGCCTGCAATGGCTATGGAGGGTCTGTGTTTGGTTATCTCTCCCCTTATAGCCTTAATGAAGGACCAGGTTATGAACCTGGAAAAAAGGGGCATTAAAGCAGCGGCCATTTACACCGGGCTTCCCTATCGGGAGGTAGACCGCCTTTTGGATAATTGCGTTTACGGCAGTTATAAGTTTCTGTATATCTCGCCGGAACGCCTTGCTACAGACGACTTTCGCACCCGCCTTGCAAAAATGAAGATTAACCTGCTGGCAGTAGATGAAGCCCACTGTGTTAGCCAATGGGGTTACGATTTTCGTCCGCCTTATTTGCAAATAGCAGAAGTGCGCGACATGCTGAAGGGGGTGCCCCTTATTGCCCTTACCGCTACCGCAACACCAGAAGTAGTAGATGATATACAGGAGAAACTTCACTTCAGGAAAAAGAATGTGTTTCGAAAAAGTTTTGCGCGCAAAAACCTGAGTTATGTAGTGCGGCAAACCATCAATAAATCGAAAACGCTTGCTGAAATTTTGGGTAAGGTAAAGGGCAGCGCTATTGTGTACGTGCGTAATCGCCGTAAAACAAAAGAAATAGCTACCCTTTTAAACAAGCAAAACATCAAAGCCGATTACTACCACGCGGGGCTGGAGCCCTTTGAACGCTCGCAAAAGCAAAATGAATGGATTGCAGGCAAAACCCGCGTTATAGTTTGCACTAATGCTTTTGGTATGGGGATAGATAAGCCTGACGTGCGGCTGGTATTTCACCTTGATTTAGCCGATAGCCTGGAAGCCTACTTTCAGGAGGCCGGCCGTGCCGGCCGCGATGAGCACAAAGCCTACGCTATACAATTGCTGGATAGCGCTGACATCACAGCAATTGAAGAAAAAATAAAAAACACTTTCCCTTCACTTCAGTTTTTGCGCGAAGTATATGAAGCGCTATGCTCCTACCTTCGCATTGCCTACAACAGCGGTGCTGAAACCACGCACGACTTCGACCTCCGCGATTTTTGCAGCAAACAAAAATTGGACACCATAAAAGCGATAAATGCTTTAAAGCTATTAGAGCAACAAGGGCTGCTTTGTTTAACGGATGGCTTCTATTCGCGTTCAGCAGTAAAAGTCAGCTGCTCAAAAGAAGTGCTCTATAAATTTCAAACGGATAAACCTGCGCTGGAACCTTTGGTAAAATTTATATTACGAACTACAGAGGGTGTTTTCGACGACTTCCACCCTATTGAAGAAGAAACAGCCGCAACCCGTTTAAAAGTATCGGTTGATGAAGTTGTAAAGCAGCTCACTACGTTAAATAAAGCAGGTATTTTCAATTATCAACCGCGCAAAAACAAACCGCAGCTGATATTTTTAAAACCCAGGGCGCCTAAGGAAAATCTGCGGTTGGATAATGCGTTTATTGAAAAACGAAAAAAAGACTACGAATACCGTTTAACTGCCGTACGCAATTACGTGCTTAATACGCTAAGCTGCCGTACTCGTCAACTGGTTAAATATTTCGGTGAACAACTGGATGAGAATTGTGGTATATGCGATGTATGCGCTGCACAAAAAAAGGCAGGTTTAACGGCAGAGCGTTTTGCTGAAATTGCCGCCAACATTCAACAGGAGTTAACAACGGGTAATAAAGATATGGCCACCTTGTTAACCACGCTTAAATTACCGGCTAAAGAACTGAATACGGTAATTGACTTTCTTTGCGAGGCCGGAAAAATTGCGAAAACGAACAGTGGCCAACTTAAGTGGATAGGATGAAAAAAATAGTTTTTACGGTAACCAACGACCTAACCTACGACCAGCGCATGCACCGCATTTGCAGCAGCCTGGCAAGGGCAGGTTACACCGTTCAGCTAATTGGCCGCGAAAGAAGCTCCTCCATACCCCTTACTGAAAAGCCTTACAAACAAACACGCCTCAACTGCTTGTTCAACAAAGGCAAATTGTTTTACATCGAATACAACATCCGCCTCTTTTTATACCTGCTCTTTACGCGTTTCGATGCCGCCTGCGCTATTGATTTAGACACAATAGTGCCCGCGTACTACGCAGGTAAATTGAAAAAAGCCAGGCTGGTATACGATGCCCACGAACTGTTTACCGAAGTTCCCGAAGTAATTAACCGCCCGCGTGTAAAAGCTGTATGGGAATGGGTAGAAAAAAAATATGCCCCTAAGTTTGATTTGGTTTATACCGTTGGCCCGGCTTTAGCACAACTATTTGGCCTACGCCTGAACCGAGAGGTGCATGTTATCCGGAATTTGCCGATAGAGGCTGACGCTGTAAAATTATCCTCCTCCTCACAGCAATCATCGCTGCCCCCTCCTTGCATTATTTATCAAGGGGCATTAAACGAAGGCCGCGGATTAGAATACCTGATTGAAGCCATGAAGGGTATAGACGCTAAACTGCTGCTGGCAGGCGAGGGCGATTTATCTTCGCAACTTAGAGCGCAGGTAAAGCAGGCAGGCCTGCAGGACAAAGTGCAGTTTCTGGGCTTTGTTGCGCCGGCTGAACTTAAGACGCTTACTTCCCGGGCAACCATCGGGGTTAACCTGTTGGAGAACAAAGGACTTAGCTACCACTATTCGCTTGCCAACAAGTTCTTTGACTACATACAAGCCGGCGTTCCCCAGCTTTGTATAGACTTTCCGGAATACAATTTCATCAATAAAAAATATGATGTAGCCCTATTGGTAGAAAACTGCTCGGTAAACGAAATAAAAACGGCCCTCCAACGTCTATTGACGGACAAATCCTTTTATTCGCGTTTGCAAAAAAACTGTGAGCAGTGCAGGCAGCATTTAAATTGGGAAATGGAAGAAGTGAAACTGCTGGCATTATATGAGCAATTACTCCGGTAAAAAACTGCATATCGTATCCTTTAACGTGCCCTACCCACCTGACTACGGCGGCGTTATTGATGTTTTTTACAAAATAAAAGCCCTTAGCGATTTAGGAATAAAAATTCATTTACACTGCTACCACTACGGCCGCGAAAAAAGCCCTGAACTGGATAAGATTTGCGAGAAGGTGTATTACTACCCGCGCAAAAAATTCTACCAGGCCATTTACAGCAGCCTGCCTTATATAGTAGGCTCCCGCCAAAGCGATGAAATGCTTAGTAACCTGGCGGGCGACGATGCCCCCATTTTGTTCGAAGGTTTGCACACCTGCTTTTACCTGAACCACCCCGCTTTAAAACATAAAATTAAAGCAGTGCGCATGCACAATGTGGAGTGGGACTACTACCGAAGCCTTAAAGAAAGCGAGAGCAACTACCTGATTAAATTTTATTTTAATCTGGAGAGTAAAAAGCTGCGCAAGTTTGAGGACGAGCTAAAAAATGCTGACCGCATTTTTGCCATCAGTAAAAGCGACTACGAATACCTGCGCCAGAGTTATGAGCAAATTGCGTATGTAAGTGCTTTCCACAGTAACGAGCAGATAGCGTCGCAACCGGGCAAGGGTAATTTTATATTGTATCATGGCAATTTAAGTGTGGTGGAGAACAACCAGGCTGCCATGTTCATTGCCAAAAAAATTGCAGAAGGGCTGCCCTACAAATTCATTTTTGCCGGTAAAAATCCTACCGCTGCGCTCAAAAAAGAAATCAAGAACATCAAGAATGTGGAGTTGATTGAAAATCCGCCCTTCGAAAAAATGGCGCAACTAATGGCCGATGCCCACATTAACCTGCTGCAAACCTTTCAGGCAACAGGTATCAAGTTAAAACTGCTCAACTCTCTGTACCGTGGCCGCTTTGTTTTGGTAAACAGCAAAATGGTAAACTATACCGGGCTCGAAAACCTCTGCATTATCGAGGATAACCCCAATGTTGCCAAGCGCATTATTACCGATTTAATGAATATGGAGTTTACACAACACGATATAGACAAACGTCAACGTGTACTGGAAGCCGGTTTCGGTAATCGGCATAATGCCGAATTAATTGCCAAAGAAATTTTCGGCAACGTGGAAATAATGCCGGCATCTCCTGCCAGTCAACCCGCTCAATAAATGCCGGGGCATGTTCCTGGTCGAAGCGCGCTAACAAACTCCCGAATCTTTCCTTCCTTCGCCACGTGAAAACCATTGCCCTGTTATGCGCACTAAGTTTTGCGCTTGTCACCCATGCCCAGGATTCCCTCCTTACCCATGGTCATGCCCATAACGATTACCTGCACAAACGGCCTTTGTTTGATGCGCTCAGCAACGGTTTCACCAGCATTGAGGTAGATGTTTACCTGTTCAACAATAAGTTAGTGGCTTCTCACCTGCCTATCGGTTTGTACAACAAAAAAAGTATGGAGGAACTCTACCTTCATCCCTTAGATTCTATCATTCGCAGTAACGGTGGCCATGTTTATGCGGGCTCTGATGCCCCATTGATTTTGATGGTTGATTTTAAGGAGGGCGGAAGTGTAATTTACCCGCCACTACAAGCCCTGCTAAAAAAATATGAGCCGCTGCTAACCCTTTACAAAGGCGATTCTATCGTACGCAAGGGGCCCTTACAAATTCTGATTTCGGGCAGTAAGCCGAGCCTGGCAGATACTATAAACATGGTAACCCTTGACATGGGGCTTAACGCTTTAAAACTTACAGGAGCCCAAAAACATGCTACCCGCTTTAGCGATAACTGGAACAGCCATTTTTCATGGAATGGTAAAGGGCCAATGCCTGAGGCGCAAAAACAGGAACTGGATGCCTTTATAAATCGCACGCACCAATTACATAAGCACATCCGTTTTTACCACATCCCCGATAAACCTAAAGTTTGGCGTACGTTATTAGATGCCGGAGTGGACTGGATAAACACCGATAAACTGAAAGAATTCCGCCACTTCTATTTTAGCAATTACAATAAGCAGTAAGTTAAATAGCTGCTATATTTTACTGCCTTCCTTAACCCGTATTACATTATAAACGCCACGGCCTTCGGCAATTAAATGGCTGGGATTATCGTGGTAAGCTATCATGCGGGTAAAAATTATCTTGTTACCGCTTTTTATAATGTGGCCTTCAGTAATAATATCTCTTGCCTGCCCCGGTGCCAGGTAATCAACACGCAGGTCTATGGTGCTGAGTTTGTCCTCAAAATGTTTCAGGGTGGTAATACCGGCTGCCCCGCCCACCGTATCCATAGCGGTGGCTATTACTCCCCCATGTATACTACCACGGCGCACATCGCCAATCAACTCCGGCTTATAAGGTATCAGTAGCGATACAAAGTTCTCCTTCACCTCAATCAGCTTAAAGCCTATTACCTTATTAAAAGGAATAAACTCTTCAATAATGCTCTTAAATAACTCTATGGGCGCATCCATACTTCTAGGTTTAAAGCCGAAAGTTAATCCGCATAACTATTTTAAGGAGAGGAAAATCAAAATATCTACATTTTGAAAAGTTAGATTATGGATTGCCTTTCTTTTAACCTTCCCCTAACTTTTCTTTCTTAAGTTTGAAAAACAACTCCAAAACATACCGCTATGAACAAACTTTACGCCGGTGTAACTGCGTTAATCATCCTGCTTTCCTTTGTAAATACCGAAGCACAAAACGTTATCCGGGGCCCTTATATGCAAAGCCCGGGCCCGTACAGTATAATCTTTCGCTGGCGAACCGATTCTGCTACCGATAGCAGGGTAAATTTCGGGTTAAGTTACGGTGCACAAACCAATACCGTGGATAGCTTAGCCCTTACCACAGAACACCGCGTTAAAATCAGCGGACTGCAGCCTAAAACAAAATACTACTACAGCGTGGGCAGTACAGTCCAAATTCTGCGCAACGACTCATTGCAATATTTTACCACCGCTCCGGATAGCACAACACCCGGCCCTACACGCTTTTGGTGTATTGGCGATTGGGGGCATGGCAATACAGCCGAACGCGATGTGCGCAACTCATACCTGCAGCACTACAAACAAAACCCGGCAGACCTGCAATTATGGCTCGGCGATAATGCCTACCAGGATGGGACAGATGAAGAATTTCAAAACAATGTTTTCGATACCGTTAATGCTTATGGTAACGTATTCCTGAACCTGCCTTTTGCTTCCACATCCGGCAACCACGATTACAACAGCATTTGCCCCTGGCAACCCTTGCTTTGTACACAGGATCCTAACCAGCATACCGGGCCGTATTTAGATATCATAGACCCTCCAACGCATGGCGAGTTAGGTGGGGTTCCTTCAAACACCAAGCTTTTCTACTCTTTCGATTATGGCGATGTGCATTTCGTAGTTCTCAATTCCGAACTAGGTTCATTAACCGCTGCTTATAACTGGATTGGCATATTGAATAACAGCCAAAGCTTTACTTCGCCTATGTTAGATTGGCTTAAGGCCGACCTGCAAGCCACCACTAAAAAATGGAAAGTTGCTATTTGGCACCAGTGCCCTTACAGCGGTCAAAATGATTTTACAGATGATGGCGTGCAACAGTTTTGCGTAGCCACACGCACTCACTTCAATCCCATAATTGAACAGTATGGCATTGATATGGTATTGACCGGCCACGACCACAATTTTCAACGCAGTTACCTGATTAACGGCCATTATGAAGGCAAAAACACCTTCACTCCTTCCATGATGATAAACGGCACCAGTGGCCGCGATGATGCCGGTGAACCTTACATTAAATACACCAACGGTCCATTAGCCGGTAAAGGAGCGGTTTACGTGCTTGCAGGTAACAGCAGCGAGGGCAACGCATACAGCCCTATAAGCCACCCTGCCATTTACTGGGGCGAAGCATGCGACACCTGTTACGGCTCCTTCATTTTTGATGTAAACGGCGACCGTCTAGACGGCTATTACCTTTCTTCGCGCGATACGATTATGGACCAATTCACCATACTTAAACAGGAGTGGAATAGCATTCAGGAATCTCCTCTATCTGCCAACAATATTCATGTTTACCCTAATCCTGCTTTCGGTCAACTTTCTATTGATTACACCATGCTCCAAACCGCGCATGTAACAATTGATATTCTGGATCTGAACGGCAGGTTGGTTAACAACATCTTTACCGGAAGCCGTATCCCGGGCTCCTATTCAAACCCGGTAGATTTAAACCAAATTGGCTTAAGCCAGGGCACTTATTTAGTAAAAGTAAATTGCGGTGGCGAACCCTTCTATCAAAGATTTGTTTGCCTTTCAAAACAGAAATAATGAACATAGCAGTAATAGGTACAGGTAACGTAGGCGGGGCGCTGGCTTCGCAGTGGGCTAAAAGCGGGCACTCTATTTTTTTAGGCGTGCGCGATGTAACCAATTTTAAAGGGCAAAGCCTGTTGCAACAGAATAACATAACGGCGCTGCCCTTAAAAGAAGCCGCGCAAAAAGCCGAGGTAATTTTAATTGCCGCTGTGCCGCAGGCCACCGAAAGCATTGTAAAAGAGTTGGGAGATGTAAGCGGTAAAGTAATTATTGATGCCATGAATTCCGTGCGCACAAAGCCTGAGGGATACAACAACAGCTTCGAGGCATTAAAAGCGCTTTGCCCCACAGCCGAGGTGGTAAAGTGTTTCAATACCACCGGTTTCGAAAACATGCAAAACCCTACTTACCGGTTAACTACACCGGTTGAGCAGGATATAAAGCTGGATATGTTTGTGGCCGGCAGCAGCACCCGTGGCAAAGAGGTAGCAAAACAGCTAAGCGCCGATGCAGGCTTCGGTAATTGTTATGATTTTGGCGGTGATGACAAGGCTGCCTTGTTGGAGCAATTTGCCCTTAGTTGGATTAACCTTGCCATTATGCAGGGCCACGGCCGAAACATTGGCTTTAAAGTTATTAAACGCCAGGGCTGATTGCGCTAATGAGGTGGTTGCACATCGCTCTTATCTGGCTAATTTACCTGCCCATTGTTGGCATTACTTATGTTTTAGTTTGGCTCGATCGCAAGTTGCAGTTTAAACTATCCTTTCCGCGCAACCTCAACCAACTGGAAAAACAAAAAGATTGGTTGGTGGCCCGCCTGAGGGAGAACAAAATATTACCTGTCGGGGCGGTAGTAACGGCATACGAAGTAAAAGCCCTTAACCAGGATTTAATTTTTCGCTCCAATGCCGGCACTGTTCTGTTGACCTATAGTATGAACGGCACGCAGCAGCAGCTAAAGTGCTTTGCCAAATTCGCTCCCATTGCCGGCACAGTTTGGAACCGCACCATTTTCAACCTGCAGCTTAACCATATTAAGGAGTCCGATTTCAATCAACTATTCGTTGCGGCTGATAGTTCATTGCCCTCTCCGCAGCTTTATTACAGCGCAGTTTCACCTCTTACGGGTAACCTCTGCCTTATAACAGAGTTCATGCAGGATTGCATCGAACACAAAGATTCCATTTATGAAGATTTTACCGATGAACATTTAACGCAGGCAATCCGCGGCCTGGCAACCTTACATTCTCTTTACTGGAACAACAATTCCGAAAAAATGAAAAAGATAATGCGCATTGAAGACAGCACCCTACTGCTCTTCGACTCAATTATGTCTTTTTCATGGGGCCCCAATACAAGAAAGGTAATGTTCCAAAGCTGGCAGTACACCAACCACTTTCAAACCATACTGCACGGCGATGCCCGCATAGGTAATATGATGTTTGCCAATGGCAATAAAGGACGCTTCGTTTTTTTTGATTGGCAGGCTGTGCGTAAAGGCCGCGCGGTATACGATGTGGCTTATTTTCTGATACTTAGTTTAAGTAACGAACACCGCCAAAAAGCAGAACAACAGTGCCTGCAACAGTATCACCAATTTTTACTGCAGGGCGGTGTTGCTGATTACAGTTTTCAGCAATTAGAAACGGACTACAAACACGCCACGCTTTGCTTGTTAGCCCTTCTCTCCCTGCCCCTGCTGAGTGGCGAGGCAAGTGCCGATGGCGATGGCATAAAGATATTTGCCTGGGGTATGAATGTTTGGCGCAAACGTCTGCTGGCAAAGTTCAATGATTTTGATTACGGCTGGATGAGCGCTAACTACCAACTATCCGAAGCAGAAAGCAGAACGGCTGTTGCGGAGATGCTTGATACCATCCATAAGCGCCTGCTAAAGCTTAGTGGCGAAACAGACCTTGAAGCCCTGAGCCCTGTTTATTAACAAACCGCACTCTTTTCGCCTCCTGTAGGTTTCTCTCTTTAGTATTCATTTGTTATTATCGCTTAACAAGCTTTACAGCAATGAAGAAACATCTACTTACCCTCATAAATATTTTGTGGTTTACCACTTGGTGCCTGGCACAAAGCATTACCGGCACCATCCAGGATAAGCAGAACAATGAACCCCTTATTGGCGCTACGGTGGCTATTAAAGGAACAAGTATTGGTACAGTTACCGACATTGATGGTAAGTTTAACCTCGTTGTAAACCAGCAACCTCCTTTTACGCTGGCTATTTCTTATATCGGCTACACCACACAGGAGTTTGAAATTAAATCTTCAGCAGACCTTAAGCGCACCTTTAACGTTAAACTGGCCACCGAAGAAAAAGTGATGACTGACATAGTAGTGGTGGACACACGTATCACTCAAAAACAAAAGGAATCTCCGTTAACGGTTGAAAGCATGGGCCTGCAAGCCATTAAGCAAACTGCTTCATCCACTTTTTACGAAGGCCTTGGCAATTTAAAAGGCGTGGATATGACGGCCGCTTCTCTCGGATTCGTTATCATCAATACGCGCGGCTTTAACTCTACTTCACCTGTTCGCTCATTACAGCTTTTAGATGGCGCTGATAACCAGGCGCCCGGCCTTAACTTTAGCGTGGGCAACTTTGCAGGCGCTACAGAAATAGATATTCAAAAGGTAGACCTTATTGTTGGTGCCTCCTCATCGCTCTACGGCCCTAACGCCTTTAACGGGGTTATCAATATGCAAACCAAAAACCCGTTTTATTACAATGGGCTAACAGTTTTTGTAAAAGGGGCAGAACGCAATCTGTTTGAAGGGGCTTTACGCTATGCCCGTGTGTTTAAAAACAAAGCAGGCGATGATAAATTTGCCTTCAAACTAAACTTCAGCTACCTGCGCGCTAATGATTGGGTGGCTGATAACATGTCTGCATCCACCCGCAGTTGGCGAAGTGAAACTAACCCCGGCGGTTATGACGCAGTAAACCGCTACGGTGATGAACTTTTAACCGAAGAGATAAATAACTACGATAACAATTATTTCAATCGGCAGGCGCCGGGGCTTAAGCAGTTTTTCCGTACCGGATACCTGGAAAAAAATCTGGTAAATTACAACGTAACCAACATAAAGGCCAATGCTGCATTGCATTACAAAATTACGGACAAGATAGAGCTTAAAGGCACTTACAATTTTGGCACCGGTACCACCGTTTACCAGGGCGATAACCGCTACAGCTTAAAAGGCCTTCAGTTCCACCAGGGCAAATTGGAAATTTCTCAGCCCGATAAATTCTTTGTGCGTGCTTATGTTACCGCCGAAAACTCAGGCAACTCCTACGATGCAGTTTTTACGGCGCTCAAATTGCAGGACTATGCAAAAAGCGATACCAAATGGGGGCAGGATTATTACCGCTTTTGGGTAAACGGTGTTCCGGGCGTTGCCTCTCCGGCAAGCAGGGTTAAAAACCTACCGGGCTTCCCTAACACCAACTCCCTGTTTTGGGTAACTGCATACGACTCTGTTAACGCAGTAGCCAACAGTGTTTTGGCCCAATATAACGACTCACTAACCCTATGGCACGAAATGGCCCGCATGTTTGCTGATACTTTTACCGGTACAGGCGGGCGGGCAAGGGTGGTTCCGGGTACCGCACTGTTCGATTCAGTTTTTAATGATATTGTAAACCGAACTGCTTACGAACAATCGGGAACGTTGTTTTACGACCGCAGCAAATTAGTGCATGTACAGGGCGAATACAAGTATGCAGCCGTTACCAAAAACCAAAAGCCGGTTCTTGATCTAACCTTTGGTGGCAGTTTTAGGATGTATCTCCCCAATTCAAAGGGCACTGTTTTTAGCGATACTTTAGAGCGTACCTATGCCCGCGATTCTGCCGGCAACCTCATTAAAGATGTTACAGGCAAATACATCGTACTCGATTCTGTTCGAAAAACCATTCGCAACTGGGAGGCAGGTATCTACGTAAGCGCCGCGCACAAATTCGAATTCGGCGAGGCAAAAAAACATGCCTTAATAATTACAGCAACCTGCCGTGTAGATAAAAACCAGAATTTTCCTTTTATCGCAACCCCTGCAGCATCTCTCGTATATGCTTACAATAACAAGCACAATATCCGACTCTCCTTTGCTTCCGCTATCCGCAATCCAACGCTGCAGGACCAATACCTGTATTACAACGTAGGCCGCGCTATACTAATAGGCAACCTTAACGGTGTTGATTCACTTGTTACTACAGAGTCTTTACGGGAATATTTGAATGCCGCAACGCCTGACGATAGCCTTCTTAAATATTTCAATGTTCCCAAAGTGCGCCCTGAAAAGGTCCAAAGCCTGGAAGTGGGCTATAAAGGCATTATCGCTAACAAACTATACCTTGACGGCAGCGCCTACGTAAGTTTCTATCGTTACTTCCTCGGCTATCAAATAGGCGTTACACTTCAGCAAATTGGTTTCTCTAAACAACCAAAACAGGTATACCGCGTGGCAGCAAACTCTCCTGACCGTGTTATGACCTACGGCGCCGCAATTGGCTTCAATTATTACTTCATCCGTAACTTCTCTTTAAACGGAAACTATAGCTGGAACAAGCTGAACAAACTGGGGTCTGACGATCCCATTATACCCGCTTTTAATACGCCTGAACACAAGTTTAACGTGGGCATAAGCGGCAGCAACATAAAGATTAAAAACACCAACGGCTTCGGCTTTAATGTAACCTACAAATGGATACAAGGCTTTAAGTTTGAGGGCTCTCCGCAATTTACCGGTTCCATACCAACCTACTCCTTGTTGGATGCACAGGTTAGCTACGAATACAAAAAGATATTTACCACCTTTAAACTGGGCGGCTCTAACCTCATATCTAAACGCAACTATCAAGCCTACGGCGGCCCCGGTATAGGGCGCATGATCTACGGTTCAATTCTTGTTGATATTGATACTGAAAGCCTTGAAAAAAAGCCTGTACGTAAGAAAGCAAGGGAGTAAATAAATTTCATTGCTTGAGGAAATAATCGTTATTTTACAACAAGCAATTAGAAAACCAAAACCCAATTCAATCATGAGGAGAATTTTACCAGTTCTTATGTCCGTGCTGTTTGTAGCTTCGGCATTTGTTGCCAAAGCGCAAACGCGTTATTTGGACGAAGTATTTACCGACGTGCAGGTAGATACATCAGTAGTGTATGCACAAAACTACGAGTACTTTACAGGCTTTGCCCAACTTAAACCGTTGGTAATGGACGTTTACCGCCCTGTTGGCGATACGGCCACCAACCGCCCGGTAATCCTTTTATCACATAACGGTTCTTTCCTGCCCGAAAACCTAACAGGCGCATTACTTGGCCTGTGCTTCAAAGGCAGAAAAGATTCATCTATGGTTGAACTTTGCAAGCGCTTTGCCCGCCGCGGTTATGTGGCCGTTTCTTTCGATTACCGTTTAGGATGGAGCGCTACTTCAAGTGTTCAGGAAGTGCGCACTGCCACAATCATTCAGGCAGTTTACCGCGCCATGCAAGATTCCAAGTCACTTGTTCGCTATTTCAAAAACGATTATGCCAACAATAGCAACTCATGGGGTATTGATACTGCCAAATTTGTAATTGGTGGTTCTAACTCAGGTGCCTATGTAGCACTTGCAGCAAGCGCATTAAACGATACTGCCGAACTTTCAGCTATCAAATTTGTAGGCACTAACGGTCCTTTCATTAAGCAGGATACTTTAGGCGATTTCAACGGTTTTGGCGGTGTTCAAAACCATGACAACTACCCTGGTATTTCATCTAAGTTCCAGTGCGTTCTAGCTTTAGGTGGTGCAGTGGGCGATACCTCCTGGATTCAGGATGGCGAAACACCTATAATCGCATTCCATGGTGTTAACGAAGCCGGCACCCCTTACAACACGGGTATCGTTACCACTACTACCGGCCAACCGGTAATTGAGGTTAGCGGCGCAGGCGACTTTATGCCTTTTGTTGAGGGCTTTGGCAACAACGATGCATTTAAGCCAAGCAACTTCCAGCAAGGCCCCCCAAACAAAAACGGTGCCGGTCAAACCACTACTTCAATTGAAGGCCTGTATCCTTTCTACGGCCAGGGTTTCGAACCATGGAACTGGTACGAGCCAAACTGTTACAGTACTTCATCTAACATGCAGGCGCTTAACCCGGGTGCCTCGCCATCTAAGGCTGATTTATACATCGATACCATTATGGGCTATGCCACACCACGCCTTTACAAACTGTTAATTGATAACAGCTATATGGGCCCAAGCGGCATTAATGAAGTTAAGGACATCCTTAGCCTTAACATCTTCCCTAACCCGGCTTCATCTGAACTTAACATCTCCGTTACAGCTAACGAAAAGCCTATTGCAAACGTGCAGTTGTTTGATGTTACCGGCAGAATGGTTAAGGAAGTGAGCAACATCAACACTTTTGTTAAAACCATAGGCGTTACCGAACTAAGCAACGGTATTTACACCCTTTCTGTTAAGCTGACTGACGGCTCTACAGCAGGCCGCAGAATTGCTATCCAGAAGTAATAAATCATCAATATTCTTAAAAAAGCGCAGGCCCGTAAGTCTGCGTTTTTTTTATGTCCGCCGGTTAATGTTTGGCAGGGGTTAAAATGGCCTTAACTTTTTAGCATAAAACAGTTATTATTAGGTTTTTACTGCCATACCAAATCGTTATGTTTGTTTAAAGCAAAATCCTAAACCATCTATATGCAGCGTATACCTCTACTCCTTCTTTTACTAACCCTTGGTTTTTCAAAAGGCTTTGCACAATGTGCCGAACAATCTGAACCAAAAGTTCTTTTAGTTGGCGATAGCTGGGCATGGTTCATGAATACCGAATCCACAATCAACAGTGTTTTCGATACCTGGGGCCATTCTAATTACACCTTTGTTTCAAATGCTACCCTTGCTGAAAACGGTGCACAGACCGATGACTTTCAAAAGGCAGATAAGCAGGCCGAAATTCTGAACCAGTTAACAAGCAATCCTTCTATTGAAGTAGTGCACCTTAGCATAGGTGGTAACGACTTTTTAGGTGATTGGAAAGTTAGCATGAGCCAGGGCGCAACCGATACGCTGGAAGATGCTGTGTTCGTTCGCTTAGATTCTGTTATCCGCTTTATTAAAACCTGTAAGCCGGGTATCCGCATCTTATGGAGCGGCTACGTGTATCCTAACTTCGGCGAAGTAATTGAAGACCTTGCCCCATTTCAAACTACTAATCCTTTTTACAACACCTGGGCAGATATGGAGTTCCCTACCTTTATTCAAATCAATAGCCTGTTGAATAAAATTTCCGACAGAATGGAAGTTTATGCCGCTAACGATCCCCAGGTAGATTTTATTAAGTGCACCGGCCTTATGCAATATGCCTATGGTCAAAATTCACCTTTAAGTGTTCCTCCGGGCGGCAGCTATGCAGCATTCTCTCTGCCATTGCCTGAAGGCGACCCTAACTATCCTTCTCCTAAAACCACTATGCGCGATTATGGCTTTACAAAGGATTGCTACCACCTTTCAACCAACGGTTACAAAACTTTGATTGCCTATCACACGCAAAAGTTCTACCACAAGTATTTAATGGATGACCTTTACCTGCTTACTGAAAACAACACTGAGAGCGGTACCGTTTCTTCAACCGGTTCTATTGACACCAGCATGTTTATCGGCGAAGTAAGCGGTGAGCAATTTGCGACGGTGCTTACTTTCAATACCACCTCAATGGCAGATACTACCTTGCAAAAGGCCAGCATCTTCCTGCGTCGTAAAACTGTAACAGGTAGCAATCCTGTTAGCAGCGGCAGCATTCAGGTTAAGATTAAGAATGGCAGCTTTGGCAGCAGCGCTACACTGGAAGCGGCTGACTTTAGCGCTTCAGCTGATGCAACCGATAACCCGTGTGTGTTTGGCAGCTACAGCAACGATGGCGACTGGGTTCGCTTAGACTTACCTGTTTCTGTATTAACACACATCAATAACTCAGCACCAACACAGTTTATCATTACAGCGCCTGGTATTACAGGTGGTAAAGAAACTTTCTACAACAGCAGCGATCCTGACTTTGCCCCGGTTCTTAACCTGAAATATGGTCAAACTCCTTCTGCAATTAACGAACCTGCAGCTTCTGCTTTCTCTGTTTACCCTAATCCTACATCAGGGTTGTTAAACATTGAAAACAGCGGAGAAACCATAACTAAAATTGAGATAAGCAACTTACTGGGTGCTGTTGTTATGCGCCCACAAGTGCAAAACACCATTAACATTGCCAATCTGCCTGCAGGTACTTACCTGCTAAGTGTTACCACCAAAAAAGGCACATCATCGCAAAGGCTGGTTAAAGAATAAAAATTCCCTTACTTTATACAAAAGGCCCGGATACTTCCTGGCCTTTTTATTTACAACAGTTTTAGGTAACCGCTCTGAGCTCGTCGAAGAGTAATCCAACACATCTTTTTCAAAAGGCTAACGCCAGCGAACCCTTCCTAACCCTACATAAGCAGGATAATCGTATTTTTGAAAGCACAGTGATGTTTAACCTTAAAAAGCTTTTTAGCCGCGAAACGTATAACCCGCTAACCCCGGAGTTAATACGGGAGTACAACCAACACCGTCCGCTGGGCCCACAGCCCTATTTATGTTATGCCCCCTTTAAAAGTATTTACTTTGGGCATGGCGGTAAAGCGGTTGCCTGTTGTTACAACCGTAACCATGTGCTGGGCACCTATCCGCAACAAAGCATTAAGCAAATATGGTTTGGCGACGAAGCCAACAAACTACGCGAATACATAAAACACAACGACCTAAGCCTGGGGTGCCTTGGTTGCAAACAGCACATTACCAGCGGCAACTTTGATGCAGTTAAAACACTGCAGTACGATGAACGCACCCTCAACAAAAACAAATACCCCAGCGTAATGGAGTTTGAGTTGAGCAACGTTTGCAATTTGGAGTGCGCCATGTGCAACGGTAATTTCTCCTCACTTATCCGCGCAAAACGCGAGAACCTTCCACCACTGGAAATACCGTACAATACTGCCTTTGTTGATCAGTTAGAGGAATTTATCCCTTACCTGGATGAAGTTAAATTCTATGGAGGCGAACCTTTCCTGGTTGATATCTACTACGACATTTGGGAGCGCATGTTAAAAATTAACCCTAAGGTGCGTATATCCGTACAAACAAACGGCACCACACTAAACAGCCGCTTAAAGGATTTGATGGAAGGCATAGACTTCCACATCAACATATCCTTCGACTCGCTCAAGAAAGAAGTGTACGAAGAAATTCGCAAGAATGCGGTTTACGAACGCGTTCGCGAAAACATCAGCTACTTCCGCGAATACTGCCGCCGTAAAAACACCTTCTTTGGTATATCGGTTTGCGCCATGCAACAAAACCGCATGGAGTTGCCTGAGTTCATCAACTTTTGTAATGGATTAGATGCGCCGGTTTATTTCCATACGGTGTTGTACCCTGAACACTGCTCAATCCGCAACCTAAGCACTACTCAATTGGATGAAACAGTTGATTTTCTTAAGGGCTTCAGCTTTCCCGAGAGCACTCCTGTTCAAAAAAAGAACGCACAACACTATCACGACCTGTTAAACCAGATCGTTCAATGGCAATCAAAAGCTACAAGGCGCATTGATGTTTCCTCCATTAAAACCTTTGCCGATTTGGAGCAGCTTATCATTGCCCATGTGCGTAACGATAAATCAAGCGTAGAAGAACTAAAGCAGGCCCGCATCCAAAAAATTGAGGCCAACCTTCAAAACCTGAAATCCCGCTTACCGGCGGAAATGCTAAACCAGTTGTTGGGCCGCTTTGACATCAATGACCCGTTCCTGTTAGATAACGCCTCATTCTTCCTCGAAAAACTTTCAGTGGAGGAACTGATTGCCCGCTATAACGAGGTAGTGCAGAAATAGGATAGTTCCATCTGCAACAGGCGCTGCTTGTTCACGCAATCAACTATATTTAGCCAATCAAATGTTTCAGCGTTACCTGCTTCTGCTTTTGTTGGCTCTCTCAAACCTGGTTCTGCATGCGCAAAGCAGCAAGGGTGCTGTTGGAGAAAACACAGCGCCCATAGTACAGGGCGAGCAATACGCCGTGGTGGTTGGTATATCGCAGTACGAAAACATCGAAAGCCTGCACTACGCCGATTCTGATGCCGTATACTTTGTAGATTTTTTAGAAACCCGGCTTGGCGTAAAAAGCGAAAACATAAAAACCTTTTACAACGAGGAAGCCACCCTCGATATCATGTTTGAGCTGGATGCGCTTAAGAAAAAAGCAAAGCCCGGCGATAGGGTTTACATCTACTTTAGCGGCCATGGCGATATTGAAACAGAACAGAAATTAGGCGGCCTGCTGCTGCTTTACTCCTGCCCTGCTTCGCAATACTACCTCAACCCTACAGGTTTTATTCAACAGGAAAACCTGCGTAAAACCATAAGCGATTTAAGCACAAATAAGGTGGAGGTGGTTTTTATAGCCGATGCCTGCCACAGCGGCAAATTAAGCGGTGGCGAGGAAGGCCGCAAAAACAACATGCTGGCCCTTAAAGCTGCCTGGGATAATGAAGTAAAAATATTCAGTTGTCAGCCGAACGAAGTATCGCTGGAAGGTAAGCAGTGGGGTAACGGCCGCGGCCTTTTTAGTTGGAATATGCTCAAGGCCATGGGCGGCGATGCTGATAACATTGATACCGATAAAAAAATAAGCCTTATGGAGTTGCAGAACTACCTGCAGCTTAAAGTATATGCACAGGCCAAGCCCAATACTCAAACCCCATTTGTAGTAGGTAATCTGCAAATGGTATTGGCTGATGTAAAGCCAACACAGGAGGAAAGTGCAAAGGAAAAATTACTGGCAGCCAACATAAGCCCGGTTACTCCTAAAGGTGGCAGTAAATCTCCCCTTAACGCCGACCAGGCATCCGCATACAAAAAGTTTACCGATGCCTTGGCTGCACATAAGCTAACGGGCACTAACGATGCTGCCTACGCCTGCCTGCAGTTAATGAAACAGCAGAACACTCCGGAAGATGTAGTAAACAGCGCCACGCGCAACCTGGTTTCCGCCCTGCTTAAAAAAGCCTCCGATTTAATTAACCCGCTGTTGAATGGGGATGAAGTGTTGACGAATAAAACTACCATTGAGCAAAGCATTGCCGACATGGAGTTAGCTATGGATATTTTAGGCAAAGAGCATTACCTGTGGTCAGCCTTTCAATCAAGGCGATTGTTTCTAAAAAGCGTAGCTATTACACTTACTGATGAGGACGCTGCCAAAAAAGAAAATGTAAATCAAGCCATTCAGTGGTTGGAGGAGTCGGTTAAAATTGAACCTTACGCTTACTACTCCTACTTTCAACTTGGGGTTAATTACTACCGCAAAAAACTGGCTGACAAATCCATTGAGAACTTCAACAAATACAAAAGCTACCTGCCCAAAGACCCGGATACTTACAACAACATTGGTTTGGCCTACGCACGTTTAGGCAATTTATCTGAAGCTGTAAAGTTTATAGCGCAGGCAGTAGCCATTGATTCTACCAGCCCCGTTTACTACTATAACATGGGCAATGTTATGTGCAATGCCGGCGATTTTGTGCGCGGCATTCTGGCCTATCAAAAAAGCCTGCGCTACGCCCCTGATGATGCTAATGTAATGTTCAACATGGCTAACGCCTTTAACTACCTCTCGCAAAACGATTCGGCTGTTAAATACTATAACCTGGTATTAAAGAAATACCCTAACGACCCGCAGGCATGGCAATACCTGGGCAACACTCAAAAGAAAATGAAGAAGTATGACGACGCTATGAAGAGTTACGGCAATGCGCTGCAACTTGGCAATCAATCCTTCCGCCTTTTCTATAGCATGGCCTGTGTGCTTTCAATAAAAGGAGATAAAGACAACGCGCTAAACTTTTTAGAGGATGCCCTTAAGCGCGGCATGAATGATTTTGTGTTAGACATCTACAAAGACCCTGAACTGAACAACATCCGCAGCACTTCACGTTTCACCGCCCTCCTGAAAAAGTATGCGGCGAAGTAGATACAGCTTGAGTCCTGCTGAAGCAACGATTAGCAAAATGCTGTTATTTTCGCAGCCCTTATGGCCTTAACAGAAGAAATAAACAAACGCCGCACTTTTGGCATTATCAGTCACCCGGATGCCGGTAAAACCACCCTTACCGAGAAGCTACTGCTTTTTGGTGGTGCCATTCAGGTTGCAGGTGCCGTTAAAAGCAACAAGATTAAGAAGACTGCTACTTCCGATTTCATGGAAATCGAAAAGCAGAGAGGTATCTCTGTAGCTACTTCCGTAATGACTTTTGAATATCGCGAGAAGTTGATCAACATTCTGGATACGCCCGGCCACAAAGATTTCGCAGAAGATACCTACCGCACCCTAACAGCGGTTGACTCCGTAATAATGGTGGTGGATTCTGTTAAAGGCGTAGAGGAACAAACCCGCCGACTGATGGAAGTGTGCGCCATGCGCAAAACACCGGTTATCGTTTTCATCAATAAACTGGACCGCGAAGGCCGCGACCCTTTTGATTTGTTGGATGAGATAGAGAAAGAACTGAAAATCCGTGTGCGCCCCCTAACCTTCCCTATTAACCGGGGTAGTTTGTTTAAAGGCGTGTATAACATGCACAAAAAATACCTTAACCTGTTTAAACCAAGCACTACCAAAGTTTCTGATGATGTGCTGCAGATAACCGATATCAACGATCCGGAGCTGGACAGGCAGGTAGATTCCAAATTTGCAGACCAGTTACGCGAGGACGTTGAAATGGTTGAAGCTGTTTACGACCCTTTTGATATTGAGGAATATTTGAAAGGTAACCTGGCGCCGGTTTTCTTTGGCAGCGCCGTAAACAATTTCGGGGTTAACGAACTGTTAGACACCTTCGTTGAAATTGCTCCTACCCCACGCGGCCGCGATACCGATAAACGTTATGTAGCACCTGAGGAAAATAAAATGACCGGCTTTATCTTTAAGATACACGCCAACCTTGACCCCAAGCACCGCGACCGTATTGCCTTTATGCGTATCGTAAGCGGCAAGTTTGAACGCCACACCTATTACCATCATGTGCGCCTCAAAAAAGATTTCCGCTTTAGCACACCGGTAAACTTTATGGCCCAGAGCAAAAATATTATTGACGAAGCCTTCCCCGGTGATGTGGTGGGTTTATATGATACCGGCAACTTTAAAATTGGCGACGTATTGACCGAGGGCGAAGATTTTCGCATCAAAGGCATTCCAAGCTTCTCTCCGGAGATTTTCAAAGAGTTGATTAACACCGACCCTATGAAGAGCAAACAGTTAGAGAAAGGCATTATGCAGCTTACGGATGAAGGGGTAGCCCAGTTGTTTACGCAGCAGCCCGGCAACCGTAAGTTTGTAGGTACGGTGGGCGAACTTCAATTTGAAGTTATACAATACCGCCTGCAGCACGAATACAACGCAAGCTGCCGCTTTCAGCCAATTAATATGACCCGTGCTTGCTGGCTTACTTCAGATAACCCTAAAAAGCTGGAAGAGTTCATTCGCTTTAAGTCCACCAGCATTGTTAATGATAAGGACGGCAACATTGTTTACCTGGCGCCTTCAGAGTGGTTCCTTAAGATGGAAATGGAAAACAATCCTGAAATTCAGTTCCACTTCAATAGCGAGTTTAAAACTGAAGAAGTAAGCTAGATGTAGCAGGCTTCATCTTTAGGCCTTGCGTTTATTGACATGGGGTTATGGAATTTTAAGTTGTTTACATCTTACACCTATAGCAAAGCTTCTACCTTAAACATATTTGTATTTATTTCATTCCTTAGTGCCCTAAAGCATTAAAACAAATAGCAGCATATGTTCAAGAAGCTAATCGTTCCCGTTTTATTATTGTTTATAGCAGGATGCGCCAGTAACGAAATTGGCCACAGTAAAGATGTTAACCAGGACGAGATCCACCAGGGTTACAGCGTAT
>CAZUHU010000030.1:0-1006 GCA_964620645.1 uncultured Chitinophaga sp. | reverse complement strand
AGCATCATCGCATTCTTTCGTTTTGCCGGGGCTAACGGCACCACACTTATTCTGGATGAACCCAGCAAAATTCTGCTTGATGGCGAGCCCATGGAGAAAACAGAAAATGGACTGGGCTGCTCGTACCAAAAGATAATTAAAGGTCAGTTGCCCGATGGTGAGCACACTTTTGCTTTTTCCGATATTAACGGCAAAGCATTCAACAATACCTTTAAGTGGAACAACGTAAATATTGAAGCGTTACCTGAGAATATTTCTAAATCTGAAAACCTCAAGATACATCTTGATGGGTTTAAGGACAGGTTATCAGAAAAGTTAACTGTGGACATAAGCGATACGGCCAACACCATTAGCGAAACGTTTGAACGCGTAGGGCTGGATGACAAAGTGGTTATTAACAAAGATAAATTGCAGGGGCTTAACGGCACTGTAACAATCCGTATTAACCGTTACGGCCACTTCGATTTAAAAAACGTAGCGCATGCAGGCGGCTACTTTACGTCTGAATATCTTGCACTGGAAAAAACCGGAACTATTGTGCAATAGGTAGAATAATAAGAAACGCGCTTTACTTTTTCTTTCGTGCTTTTCTGGCTTCTTCCATTAGTGCCACCATATCTATTTTGGCGCAATCTTCCATTAAACTCTTTACTACTTTAAGCGGCATAGCGTTGGCATCTTTAAAGTTTATACACCCCTTTTGAAAGTTAGCCTCCGGTAAAAGCAGCCTGTATTTTTCATGCAGCTTAGGTGAGCCATAAATAGGCATGGCATGCAGGCTCATATAATCTTTCATGCTGGCCAGGCCGTAATTAAAAATGCCGCCGGTTTTATAAATAATCATCTCCGCACCCATCATCTTTCCCATTTCAGCCACGGCTTTTTTATCTGCCTTAAGAATAATGGCATGAATGTCCCTCAACAATTTTGCCCGTTCAGGCACTTGCTTCTCCAAATACTGCTCTATTGACATTTATGTTGGACTTTATTACTTAAAACCTAAAAC
>CAZUHU010000029.1:0-25970 GCA_964620645.1 uncultured Chitinophaga sp. | reverse complement strand
GTAAAATTGGTAAAGAGAGAAGCCAGAAGTGCATAGGCAACCAAATTAACCCGCCGGGGATGCCAGATGTATCCTGAGCCCAAAGCTTGGCGGTTTCTAACCTCGTCATGGCATCCCCTTCACCCAAGATGAAAGAGGCTTCAACCGCAAAAAAAAGGCGGATAAAAAAGGCAAAAAAAAGTAATACGAAAAAAGCTGTATTGCTGTTAAATACCGACGAAGAGATGTTCCTGAGATTTTGCCCTTGACGAGAGTGGGCAAAAGAACCATAAAATTCTGAGAAACCACGATAGAAGAACTTTAATAAAAGAAGTAATGGGACGATCCTTAAAATCAGAAAGGGGAGTAGATGAAAACGGGGGAAAGAATTTTGGAAGTTCTTCCAGTCATTAAAAAGTATTGAGAAAATTCCGAAGCAAACATTTTTTAAAAAGTTGACTAACATTAATATGCTTTTTTGGAAAAAGGAATATAAGAATTGTTTTTGGGTGAACTAGTCTGTTTCATGGCCGCAAGAGCGAGTCGACCAATACATTTAGCACTTTTCCAGGTGTCGCTTTGATTCCGTTTGTCTTAAACCGAAGACGTAGTTGTTAAGTTTGGGCTAGGTCTTTGTTTCAAATTATCAAAGCATGTACCGAACAGATACTCGAATCCCATGGGCTTTCCGTTGAACATCTTACATAGTCGGAACTTCATACTTGGAAAATATATTTTACAACGATATGGAGCTAATAGTCAGTGACATTTCGGAAAACCATAAAAAATCAGCTTAAAAATATGTTTCATCCTTTTCCCTGCAATAATAATACCCCCCAATAAATATGTCGGGGGTTATAGCGGCAAGATAAACTATAAGCGAAAAAATGGCAATTGAGGCCGAACTATCTGAATGGTTTTGTGGAATAGTGCGGGCGTAGGCTTCGAGCGCAACCACCACGCTGTAGTTAAATACTCCCAAACCTGAAGCGCTGGATGGAATAGAATGAGCTACAGCACTGGCTAAGGTAACTAATACCGCTGCTTCCACGGTAGTTAATGCGCCTGGTAGGTTACACCCCCAAAGTAGCAGTCCATATGCACAAATATTCGTTAGCCATATGAATAAGGTGGAAACTGCAATGCCGCCTACTTGTTTGGGCCCCTGTACAAGGTTTAGGCCGGCAATAAAGTCTACTACAGATTTCTTGAAGGAACTTGCGCCAAGCCGTAGGGTAACCAGATTAAGGATTTTATCTCTGTATTTTATCAGAGCTAACGTCATCACCATTGTAACAGCTGTGAGAAAGAGGAAAAGCGCTGCCGTTTTTGAGTTAATGTTTCCTTTGAGAATTATCGCTGCCGTTGAAATCAATAATAGTATAGCTAACGCGTCAGCTATGCGTTCCACCAACGTTGTGGCAAGTGTGGTGCCATAGGGCAAAGAATGCTTTTTAGCTAAATGAAATGGCCGGGCCAGTTCACCAAGCCGTGCGGGAAGTATTAGGTTAAACCAATGTCCTATTGCAACAGACGGGAAAATGGACATTAAAGTGAAATTACCTATTGGCTTCAGGATTATCCGCCAGCGGACTGCTTGAAGTAAGGCGGACAACACCATTAGCACTACTGCCGAGATAAAATAGAACGGGTTTACCGACAAAAGAGCCCGCTTCATTTCTTCATATCCTACTTGCTTTAATTTAAACGCAAGCATGAAAAGAAAAAAGAGAGAGATTACAAGACTCAACCACTTTTTCATTTTCGGCTAAAAGGCCTTATTTAGCTGGCCATAGTCAAATATAGCATTTAGCATGTGCGGTATTGCCGGTATAATTTCTTTAGGTGCTCCAGTTTTACTGGACGACGAGTCGCTTTGCGGCAAAATGGTTAAAATCATTAAGCACAGAGGGCCTAACCTTCAGCAGATAAAGGCATTTGAAAAGTGTGTTTTGGGAAGCGCGCGGCTATCCATCATCGACCTTTCGCCTTCTGGTAATATGCCGATGTCAAGTTCTGACGGTAGCATATGGATTACGTTCAACGGAGAGGTTTCTAACTTCTGGGAATTGAAAGATAAGTACAGGTTGGCTGAAAAGTATTCCTTTAATGGCACTAGCGATACCGAGGTACTGCTGTATTTGTACAAAGAATTGGGAATAGAGTTTATTCATCAGCTCTCCGGTATGTTTGCCTTTTGCTTATACGATGCCCAAAAGCAAAAGGTATTTCTGGTGCGCGATTTTTTTGGCATTAATCCTGTGTTTTACAGTATAGCCAATGGCAAGGTGTACTTTGCTTCTGAAATTAAGGCCTTATTAGATGTCCCAGGCTTTACGAGGGAAATTGATGAAGAATCTATCTTTCACTACTTCACTTTAGCCTATATCCCACACCGAAGTACGCCTTACAGGCAAATAAAGGAGTTGCGATGCGGAGAGATGCTTGAGGTGGATTTGACAAGCGGCAAGCACCACTTTAAGGACTATTACCGAATTAACTATACCCAAAAGCATGATATAAGTGAACAGGAAGCCATAGCAAAAGTACGTGAGTTAATGCGCGACTCCGTACGCCGTAACCTTATAAGCGATGCGCCGTTAGGCATGACGCTGAGCGGAGGCATAGATACAAGCGCCATGCTTAGCCTGGCTAAGGAGTTGGGCCGGAGCCGGCACATGCACACCTTTAGTATCAAGATGGGCGAGTCAAGCTTTGACGAGTCGAAGTACCAGCGCATAATGAGCAATTATGCCGGCAGTACCCACCACGAAGTTTTGGTTGGCGCAGAAGAAGTAGAGCAGGCCATATATGAACACATGGCTTACCTTGATGAGCCAAGCGCTAATGGGGCCTGCATCCCTTCCTGGGTTTTGGCAAAAGAAGCAGGAAAATATGTAAGAGTGCTGTTGAGCGGTGAGGGGGGCGATGAAATGTTTAATGCTTACGACACACATAAGGCGTGGAAGATGCGCATGCTTTATAAAAAGTATACGCCCGGCTTTTTGCGCAAGGCCATTTCCGGCATAGTGCACACTTTGCCTACCAATTACAGTAAGCTAAGTCTCGATTTTAAGTTGAAGCGGTTTACTGAAGGAGCAGAATTGGATGCGCCTGATGCGCATATGTATTGGCGCCACACGTTTACTGATACTCAAAAAGCGCAGATATTTAAACCTAATGGATTTAAGCCATCCGCAGCTTATTTTAGAGAGTTGTGGTACTCAAACAATTTTGATCATGACCTCAATCGAATTTCGTTGATTGATATGCGCCATTTTTTTGTGGATGACCTGATGGTTAAGAATGACCGTATGTTTCTTGCACATTCTATCGAGAGCAGGTTTCCGCTTATGGATAAAATACTTTTTGATTACGTATCGCAACTGCCTGCCGACTATCGTATCCGCGGTTTTAAAACACGCTGGATTGAAAAGAAAGCGATGGAGGGAATAATGCCTGAAGCTATTTTAAAACGGCCAAGTTTTGGCTTAGAGATGCCACACTCAATATGGCTTACCAACAAGCTAAAACCGCTTGCTGATAAGTATCTGAACAAAAAAGCGGTAGAAAAAACGGGATTGCTTAACTGGCCTGCAGTAGAAAAAATATGGCTGGAACATTTGGCCCGCAAGCGCGATCATGGCCGAGGTTTGTGGAGCATCATTATGTTTATTGTTTGGTTTGAATTGTTTATTGAAACATCAGACTATAAAAAATATCTACGTGCATAAACGGTTTTGCCCTGTTTTCAATAAGCGTTACTAATTTGAAGTGCTGCTGTTATGAAAACAATTTCGATAATCATTCCCCTTTATAATGAAGAGCAAAATATAAATGCTGTTTATAAAGAAGCATCTGCAGTGCTAACCACTGCCAGCTTGGTTTATGAATTAATTTTTGTGAACGATGGCAGTACGGATAAGTCCTTGCCTATTCTAAAGGAAATTGCGGATAAAGACGATAAAGTGAAAGTGGTTTCCCACGCACAAAATTTGGGACAAGGGGCTGCCGTATCTTCAGGAATTACGGCGGCGCAAAACCAATATATTTCCTTTATGGATTGTGACATGCAAAGTAATCCGGCTGATATTGTGCCTATGCTTGACCTTTGCAATCAATATCAGATAGTTTTAGGTTGGCGAAGTAAACGTGATGATTCGTTTTTTAAAAAGATCAGCTCCAAGGTTGGCAACTCTTTGGTAAGGCTCGTTTTTAAAACTCGGGTAGAAGATGCCGGCTGTAGCTTAAAGATCGGGCCTGCAGAGGCTTTTAAAAACATACAGTATTTTAAAAATTATCACCGTTACCTTGGTCTTATACTAATTAAAACCGGATATACGTATACTTATTTCGAAACCCATCATCGGTTCAGAAATGCCGGCAAAAGCAAGCACTCTGTTCTGAAGTTTTTAAAGGTTATACCTGAATGGATTGCATTAAAGTATAAGTATTTGCCTAAAGCTTTAAAGCAACACCAGCGCTAGTTTATTTTATGTGCTGAAGTAAAAATTTAGCATATAAATGGTGGCCATTATTATTAAAGTGACCGTTACTGCAATTATACCAGTTGGCTTGAGCCGGAGGAATTACATATGCATTTAAACCGAATATGCCGTCACATTGTGCCTGAATGTCTGTTTTTTGATTGTTACAATAGTCGGGGATGACAGCAAAAATACATTGGCAGTGTAAGTTAGCGCAAACGGATTTTATTTGATTTATAACAACCTTAGTATTTGTTGTTTCGTCTACTATCAAACCGTGTTGACTATAGCTTTTCAATTCCTCATCTTCTTCTACAACTCCGTTGTTAATTAGTTTATTGAGCAACAACCAAAACCTGGTGGTAATTACGGTTTTCGCCATAATGGCATTGTAGGTATTGCTTTTTTGGTTAGGAATAACACAACTTAACTTAGCCACTTTGTTAGCCTGGGAAAAAGAGAGATAAGAACCAAAGGGAGCGGCATTAACCATAGATTCTTTTTGCGGATACATGGCATATTGGTAGGGTACTGCCTGGCGTGGATAGGGCATAAGATCATTACCCCAGAAAAAATTGACCACAACTACATCAGGGTTAAGCCGCGTGCCGTATTTATTTAAAACGGAAAGGTATTGGACAGGGTCTGTAGCAATAATCCCCGAGTTATAAATAATAAGGCTGGTGTCCATAAGCATTTGATCATAAAAAGACTCTGTGAGCGGTTCGGCATTGCAGCCGTATGTAAATGAATCTCCCAACAGAAGAATTTTTTTTCGTTTGCCTGCATAGGGCTTAAACTCTACACTGCGAAAACCATCTGAATTTATAGGCTGCTTGCAGTAGGTGCCGAGGGCTTTAAAATAATCATCGTCCATTTGGCCGATATCTTCAAAAAATTTAAAAAACGCCTCATTATCATATACACGATAGCGGTACTGTTTTACAAGCTCGTAAACGTTGGATTCTACTTGCCTTTTGAATAACAGCCGCTTAATTATCCCCGGATTTTGGTTGGGAGTATTTTGTATCAGTTTGCGAAAGCTAGAACTAAAACTCATTATACCGAAGCTATCAACGGTATATGAACCGCTGGACGATGTCAATTCGTTGGTGTCTGCAAAATCCACCCAAGTACGGATAACACCGGGTATATCACCTGCTAATCTCAATGCTGTTTCAGCCGCCGCAATAAGAAATCCGACTAAAAAAAGCACCCACAAAACAACGCTTAGCTTCGGAAAACGCCTGTAAACCATGATTTAAATATAAGCCTTCCATATTTTCGCAGGGTTTTAAGTAGATTGCTTCTGTAACTATGTTTAGGTCATTTAGGGTTCTTCCAATAGCCAGATACTTTTTGGTAGTCATCATATTTTTTTGCCTGGCTGATTTTATCCTTCGTGTTAAGTACAGGGTTACTATTTCATTAGCTGAACCTTGTCTTTTCAGCTTCAATTTGCCTGGTGATACTTTGAACCAATTGCGCATAGCACAAACGGTGCCGGTAGCAAAAGGCGCTGATTTTGGTATGTATTACACTGCCCCATCAGCACATCTTTATGGGTCTATTCGCAACGAGTCAAAAGATTTACTACAAACCTATACACAGGAGGAGGGCAATGATGATTTACTTATCGTTTGGAACTATAACTATTTGAAAAAGTGTTTTTGCGATAAAAACTATAATCGACGGGTAGATTTTGATAACTATGGCGGTTTTGTATATGCTTTTCCCGGCTACGACAGCTCCGAACTACCCGTATACAGATATTTTCAGGCCTCTACTTTGAGCAAAAGCCGATTAAGGTTTAATAAATATGGGTGGGGCGGAGACAATGTTGAACTTAAAAAGGATAAAAGAACAATTCGGATTGCATTTCTTGGAGGCTCTACCACGCAACAAAGTGGTGAATGTAATTTAGCATATCCTGATTATGTGGGATATTGGTTAAACGAATGGGCCAGAAGGACGGGCAATGATTTACAGTTTGAAATTATAAACGCGGCGCGTGTAGCGGAACGTTCCATGGACTTTAAGGCTATACTGAAGTACGAGGTTTTACCCGCAAGTCCTGATGTGGTAATTTATTACGAAGGCAGGAACCAGTTTTGGCCCCAAAATATGTACACCTATCAGGCTAAAGTAAACGGGTATGACCCCTATAACTCATGGAAATACGCAATAGTGGGCCGCTCAATTCTTCTTCAGCGGGCTTGTTTGATGCTTAACGCCGATTATATTAAAATGTTTGAACCGTATAAGGCTAATGTAAGCTTAACCGAACAGGGTCAAAAATCTCCACTGGAAATTGAACAGATAGAAAAGGACTTAGATGACATTAAATCAATGTGTGATTCGGCAAAGGCGAAATTTGTTCTTTGCAATTTTGCCATGCTAACCAATGATTCTGTGTTAAGGCAGCCCCGCTATGGTTCAGTATACGGTTATTTGCTGCACGATTTTGGCTTTTTGCCTAACCACGAAATCGACCATTGGATGAATTTTGAAAATACATTTTTTAAGAATTATGCTACTAAAAATGAAGTTGCGTTTATTGATGTACAGCGCTATTTGTGTCAATCTCCTGAAAGCTACGTAGATGCTATACACTTAAGTTGCAGCGGCCTTAAACTTCATGCCTGGATAGTTTTTAATCAATTGGCCCCCACGTTGCACGCATGGATAAAATCGGGAGAGTTGCCGAATAATCTAACAAACAATTTTGTCGAGCATCCTTTTATAAAGGAAAATGCTTTTAAGGTCAATTTGAACGAAGTATGTAAAACCCCTTAGAGAACGCAGATGAGTGAAATGGCTGTAATATTTTATAAAATGAAAGGACAAAAGTATGTTCTGCCATTTTTGCTTTTCTGCCTCGCACTTGTTGTGAGAACCGTTTTTGCATTATGTTTTGCTGATATACCGGGCAGTGGCGATGCAGCGGGAAAACTTCATGCTGCATATTGCTTGGGTACCATCGCACCCGGGCAGGTCAGAAATCTGTGGTGGACACTGGTTTTCCCCAGTGTTGACTGGCTGCCGTTATATTACTGGATAAACAGTATAATATCCTTCATTTTTAAGGGCAATTACATAGCCCTTCAATTAACACCTGTTGTATTCGGTTCTTTAAACGTAGTGCTTGTTTATTGGGCCGTTAAGCGCCTGTTTGGCAAGTTTCAAATTGTTTCAGCATTAACCATTTGTTTTTTGCCTTGTGCTGTTTGGTTAAGCGCAACAACCATGACCGAGGTGTACTACCTGGCCTTTGCTATACCGGCAATAGTATTTGCAATAAGTTATGGACACAGAGGGGGTAAAACAAACTATGTTTTGCTGGTAATATCAGCTGTTGCCGCCAGCTTAATACGTTATGAAGGCTGGCTTTTACTTTGTGGAATCTCCCTTGCACTAGTGCTTTACGGCAAAGGCACTAAAAATAAAATTACAGCCGCAATTTCTTGTATACCGTTGTTTGCAGGCTGCTTTTTAATCTTTTTTCAGCAATATATGGAAGGCAACGAATTGCTTTATGGAGTAACGCAGAGTGATCGCGACGTTTCGGCTTTTAAGGCAGCTAGTGAGATATCCACCTTCAATAATGTATATGAATTTTTATATGGCACTATTCCCTTCGCTATTCTTGGATGGCTGTATGCCTGGGTTCGGTTTAGAAAGATTGAAACAAGCACGCAGCAATATCTTATAATCTGCAGTGTGCCCTTCATGGGTCTTTTAGTAAAGTTTTTTACCGGAACCTTGTTGGTGGAAGACCGGTATGTTTTTATACACAGCGTATTTTTAATGCCATTGGGGTTTATGTTCATTGCTGACGCGCTAAAACGTTTTTCTGTTCACACCATTGCGTCCGCTTTTTATTTTTTGCCGTTGCTTATCGCGGTTATACTATTCCCATACAGAAGCAAACTTACCGGTGAAGGGCTTAAACAGCCAACATGGTTTAATGCTGCAGTACAACAACTGCGAACAGTAGATAACGGTATAATTTTTCTTGATAGAATGCCCGACCAGGCGGAGTATAGTTTGGTGGTGAAGGCTCAATTGCCCGGCTCAAAGTATAGCGTTTTGAAATGCCCGGAAGTGGTAATTCTAAATGAAATTAAAAGCAGCAGAGTTGTAATGGATATTCTTATTCGTAATAGTGATTGTGCCTCTAAAATTTACTATTTAAGCACTACGCAAACCACATCTCCATTTGCTAACAGCGTTACAAACCTGTGCGATAGCCTGGGTTATTACAGTAAGGAGCCGCTGACTACACCCGGTTTGCATGTGTTTCTAAAGAATTAACTGACTTTAAGCACCTGTTCTTTCAGCAATTCATACCCTCTTTGCGCAGTAATGTCAGGAAAGAAACGCAGGAAAGTTTCGGGATTAACACGTAGCAAGGCGGCCTCGGCCTCGTGTTTATAGCCGTCATTGGTGGCAAGCACTATTATTTCATCCAGCTTTTCTGTTATTGACTCGAAACGGTTTGATGATGCGTGGCTATCGTTTAAAAACAGCTTTAGTTGCTCTTTTAAATCAGTAAGCGATTGGTATAGCGGTTCAGTGTTTAACGAAGCTGTATTGGTGTTTATCCAGCTTTTTATTTGAGCAATTACATCAAGGTACTTATTAAGATTGCCTTTTTCCAGTGTGGTTTCTGCCTTTGGTTTATGGCTTTCCATAAAGACAACAACTTCTTCTTTTTCGGTTGCTGATAAGTTCATTAAACTACATTCAGGGGGGAAAAATACCGTATTAAAGAAAACATGCGCGCCCACTTGATTGCAGAATTGCACAATATCATGTAGTTCGAATCTGTTCTGTGGCATTACACAAAAAGAGATGCTCATGCCTTTGTTGCGGGCTTTACAGTATTCAGCAAAGTAGGCTATGTTTTCTTTTACCCTGCTTAAGGTGCTGTTAACTCTTATAGCAGAATAGGTTTCGTCAACAACTGAATCTAACGAGATGGTGATATTGAAATTCAGGGATTCTAAGATTTTCTTTACACGACTATTCAAGATAGTGCCATTGGTTTGAATTGAAATTTCAATAGCAGGATTAATAGCAGCCATTCTCTCCCATATTTCAAAATAGACAGGTATTAAAAAGGGCTCACCACCTAAAAACGTACAGTTTTGAAGGTGCGGAATGAATTCGTCTAATTGACCGATAAAGTCTTTACCGTAAGGCGATAGAATGGGGGGTCTGCGTTCTCTTCTTTCGCGTATGGCAGAAGAAGATTCGCCGTTGCACATTATGCACTCCAAATTGCAGGTGTTATCCAGCTCAAACTCCATGCGCGATGGATATCGGGTGTGTTCTTCAAGTTTATCATAAACCCTGGTTGGTGATGATTCAAAATTGCCGCTTTCCAGTATTAGCGAACAATTCTGGCAGCCGTACTTCAGTTCATTAAGATTTAATGAGGCGCGTATTTGTTGCGCTTTTTCACCCTCCCAAATTTCGCGAATGCTTTGCTGTTGAATATTGCCAAGTATGTGCACCTTGTTGTAGCAGCAGGTCATTACATTTCCCTTCAAGCCAAAAAACAAACTTCTGAAAGGAGCGTGACAAAATCTGGCGTGGTCGCGCGCCTCCCTCCGGCTGTTTAACTGCTCAAGCAAATTCATGCTGCAATTTAATGCTACTTAATGCAGTTTTCAATTATACGGCTTAATTCCTGCCCGTAAAGTTTAACTGTATATAGCTTGCTGGCCGTTTCGCTTGCGGCCTTTCCGAGTGAAAAACTCAAAGTGTTTGATTGAGCGATAGCTACCATGTTGTTGGCCATGGCATCTACATCAAATTCGTCCACCAAAAGGCCGGTTTGCCCTGAAATGATAACATCGCTTATGCCTGCGTGCTTAGTTGCTAAAACAGGCAAACCGCAGGCCATAGCCTCCAGAACTGTTACCGGCGTACCTTCCTTTTCCCCCAGGTTGGTGGTTGCTGAACTTAATACAAGGGCGCGGGCCTTTTGCATTTCAGCAAACACCTGTTGAGGGCTCAATACCCCGCGCATTTCTATTTTGTCTTCTAGCTTAAGCGCCTTAATTAAAGCTTCGCAGGCACTTAACAGGCTTTCATCTCCACCTGCCATAACCAAGCGCGCATTGGGTGTTTTTTCCAGCGTTTTGTTAAAAGCTAAAATGGTGAGGTGGGGGTTTTTGGTATCGCAAAAGCGCCCAACGGAAAGAAAGGTTGGACTGTTATTGCTGTGGTCGCTATAGGTAAAAATGTCCTCGTCGTAACCGCACACTAAATGATGAAGTTTAGAAGATGGAGCGCCAAGCTTTTCAAGTTGTACCAGCATATCCTTACTTACACCTATTATAGCACTGGCTGTATCAAACAATATGGGGTAAAGCGCCTTGTACTGTTCAAGAACGGTACTACGGTAAGCCGTCCAACCATGAAAATGTACAATTAACGGTATGTTGTTGCTGCGGCAAATATCCATTATGGGAAAGGCCGTGATAGCAAAATTCGCGAGCACTGCCTGGATATTGTGTTTTTTGAAGTAGGCCTCAATTGCTGCCAGGTGTTGCTGGCGTTGGCTTTGGCCTGTTAATGTTCTCTCAATGGCATATTTGAGCTCACGTAGTTTTCCTGAGGCTAAAAACGGATTTCCCTCATTATCCAGTTCCGGTATTTCGCCACCGCCGAGGTAAAACACCTGTGCATTAAGATGCTTAACCTGGTTACTTATAAAGGTTTCAGAATACTTATTGCGGTTGTAAGAAATAACGGCAACGCGCGGCTTCATACAGAGTTTAAAAACAACTTTTTGAAAACATTACGGAATAAGAAACAGTGCAGCACAAGAATAATAACATAAGGCCATTGATACATGCACAAAACAATTAACGCGGTAACCGGCAACCAGTCATAGTAAAAGTCGTCTAAGTACGAGTAAGCCAGGTGGCGAAGAGAGTTGTTAACACGTTCGCTGTTGCCCCGGTTTTTGTAGAGTCTGAACAAAACGAAAATAAGGTAAGCACCTACAACAAAAAAAGCTATTGCTTTAGCAAATACTGTTACCGAAATTAAAGCCGCTACTTCAAGGCCCAGCAATAGTTTTAATGCTTTTTCTGCGGTGATAACGCCACAAACGGTTGCAAACGTTTGGGTGTTGCTGTGCTTGTCGTTGGTATAATCTTCTATTTGATGCAAGAGAATGTTTCGCAAGCCTAAAAAGAGTTGCCATGCGGTAATAGATATTAATGTTGGCAGATTCTGTTTAACTAAATCTGTATGTATCGTATGCTTTTCTGCTATGGCTAAAAACGTTAATGATGCCAGTACGGCAGGAACGACATGTGCATACAACGCGTCGGCAATTAAGCCTGCAATAGCTTTTTCTTTTAACCTGAAAGGCGGGAAGGAGTACGCGCAAAAAAGTAAAAGCTCCGCTAAAAGAATTGCGATGTTTAGCCATTTAAACGGGAAAAAGAACCAAGGGGTAAGTGCCATGAAAAAGAATAGAATAAGAAGCATAATCCGCTGCAAGGTGTTTAACATACTTACCGCATTGTTTTTGCCCGCTTTTGCATCGGGTATAATATCAGCCCAGTCATTTAACAGGTAGGCATAACCTGCAATACCGCTTATTGTAACTAAGGAAAGGCCCAGGTACAATAGTGCATTTTGCCATTGTAACTGAGTTTCAGCCAATAGAATGTAGATGACCGCCAGCAACACCGGCACTTTATACTGCAAGGGCGCACTTAAACGTAATTTGTGATACAGGAATTGAAAAAACCGCACCATTCTTTGCAAATTAGTACATTATTGAGAGATATCTAAAACTTTGGCAGTGGAGCAATATTTGAAAACGACGGGTTTGCATGGCCGGGAGGTAGATGAAGAGTTTATATCAGCCAGTAAGTCCTTTTGTATAATGCCATGGGTGCATTTTCATGTCACTCAAAACGGCACAGTTACACCCTGTTGCGTAACGCCCTGGGACGAAGACAAGGCCTTTGGTAATATAAACAGGCAAAACATAAGTGAATTGTGGAACAGCGCAGGTATACGTGCTTTCCGGCTAAAAATGCTTAAAGATGAACAGGATGAGCGTTGCTGGCGATGTTATAAAAAGGAACAAGCTGGCCTATACAGTTTAAGGCGTGCTACTAATGAGGATTACAAACATCATTTAAACCGTGTTAATTCAACCGATAGTGAAGGCTTTGTTAAAGAAAGCCCCGTGTATTTTGATATACGCTATTCTAACTTCTGCAATTTTAAATGCCGTATTTGCGGCCCGTGGAGCAGCAATACCTGGTTTAACGACGCACGTGAGTTGGGTATGGGTGGTAAGGATATGCGCCTGACTGAATCCCTTGAAAACGAAGAAGCGTTTTTTGCTGATTTAAGAAAGTATTTGCCGCATGCTGAAGAGATATATTTTGCCGGTGGTGAGCCCCTTATGATGGAGCAGCACTATAAGGTGCTGGATATTTTAATTGAAATGGGCCTTACGCATATTTACCTGCGCTATAATTCCAACTTTTCTCTGCTTAAATACAAGGACAAAAACATTCTGAACTATTGGAAACAGTTTTCAAACATTTTTTTGTGTGCCAGTTTAGATGATGACGGCAAACGGGGAGAGTTACAACGAAAGGAGCAGAACTGGGTTCAAACTGTTGAGCACAGAAAAATATTGATGCAGGAATGTCCGCATATTGATTTTATGCTGGCACCAACAGTTAGCGTGTTTAACGTTTTTCACTTGCCGGAATTTCATAAGAAATGGACTGAAGAGGGCCTGATTGATGTAAGTGAAATTTTTCCGAGCATGCTGGAACAGCCGGAGCATTATAACATTCAAATTTTGCCCAAAGATTTAAAAGGCAGGGTAAAGGAAATATATAAGGCACATGTGGAATGGATGAAAACGCAAGCAAGTAAGAATGAGTTTGTAAAGAGCGTAGTAATGAACGAATTTGAAAAGTGTATGGATTATATGGACGCGGCTGATCTAAGTCATTTATTGCCACAGTTTAAAAACATCACTTTGCGATTGGATGAAATCAGGAAGGAGCAAACAGCTATAACGCTGCCTGAATTGAAACCGCTACTTGATTAAACATGCGGCTATATGGACTACTCAATTTTAAAAAATCTAATAACAGGCAGAAAGGGTTTTGATATACCTATGTTCAAGGATGCGGTTATTCAGCGCAACCTGAAAAGGCAAGGTTACCATGTATGCGATTATATAATATCAGAAAAGGTTATTGCCGAGCTGCAGGCTGCTTTCGATAAGTTTGTTGAATTGTACGACAAACCGCTACCGGAAACTTTTTATGCCAGTGGAGATGCCAAAAGTTCACCGGCGCGCACGCATGTTTTAACTTCTATGAAAAAACTTTTTGTGCCGGAAGTGCAGAAGCTGATTCGCCCGGAACACGCAAGAGCTGAACCGGGAATATTTCAGATAAAACCATCCTCAGAAAAAAGCGAGCTAAACTCTCACCAGGATGCCGCACTGGTTGATGAAAACAAATATTTCAGCGTATATGCATGGGCCAGTTTAACGGATAACACACGCGATAACGGGGCGCTGTATGTTCTGCCGGGTAGCCATCGCTTTGGCAATGTGCACCGCAGCAATACCACTAATTGGCAGTTTTACGGCTACGAGGATATAATTAAAAAATACAGCAAAGTGCTGGAAACCAAAGCCGGACAAATCATACTTTTTGATTGCGCCTTAATACACGGCTCCCTGGCCAACAATAGCGGAAAAATTAGGGTTGCTGCTTCGGGCTGTGTAATGCCCAAAAGCGCCCCTTTAATAATGAGTTATATTGATAAAGATACGCCTGCCGAAACTGTAGATATTTACCAGGTTAACGAGGACTATTTTATGAATGATGACATCTATGCGCGCCCATCATCTAAATATCCGTATCTTGGAAATGTGAAGTTTAAGCGTTTGAACCTTGACCGCAAAAGCTTTGAATTTTATTGCAAACTGAACAACTGGTTATCATGAGTCCGATATTGAATGACGAGAAATTGAACGCTTTTCTTTACAGGGAAGGGTATGTAGTACTACCCATGTTAAGTGCTGATGAAGTGAAGCTGTTGAGAGATGTTTATGACAAATGGCACCCAACACCGCCCCCGGAATTTTATAAGTCGTACTTCAGTCCCAACGAGGAATATAAACGGGAAGTTGAAGATTTGACCATGAAATTGTTTGTGCCTAAGCTGGATAAGTACTTTATTAACTATATACCGTATGGCGGTATGCTTGTGGTAAAACCAAACGGGCCACAAGGCGACTTTCCGCCTCACCAGGACTGGAGTTTTGTTGATGAACAAAAGCATTGGTCCCTTAACATGTGGTGCGCTTTAGAGGACGTAAACGAAGCTAACGGCAACATGCAAATGTTGCGGGGTAGCCATCGTTTTATGAAAACAATACGGGGGTCCGGTACGCCGGATCAATATGAGGCACAGCGCGAGCTGATGCAAGACTATATGACCGATATACCGATGAAAGCCGGGGAGGCCATATTTTTCTTTCATGGCATCCTTCATGGCTCATCTCCCAATCGTTCAGGTAAGGAAAGAGTGAGTATCGGTCTTTCGTTGATTGAGAAGGATGTGCCCGTTTACTACCATTTTAAACATATGGATAGCGGTAAAACGGAGGAGTTCCTTGCCAACGTTAACTTCTATATTAATTACGTAAGCTACCGCGATAAACTTCCCGACACAGTGAAAAGCCTTGGCTACACTGACTTTACCTTTCCTACAATGACTGATGAGGAGTTAGTTGAAAAAATAGGAAAGGCCAAAAAAGAACTTGATACGGCCCTTAAAGAGGAGTTACAGGTTGTTCACTGATCTTCTTTTCTATTGTGTAAGTGGCAATGCTATCTATACCCAGTAATTGGCGAAGATTGTCATGAACATCGGTTTCCATAGGCACCTCTTTAAATATATAGTTCCTGTTATAAACATCTGCTAAGTATTTCTGTAATGTGCGTATTCGCGATGGGCGGTCAAGCAACACAACAGGCTGGCATTTCTCATACAAGTAGTCATAAAAAGGAGCAAAGCTATCTGTACTGCAGTTGCACTCGTGCTCCAGGTAAGGCTGGTACGGAGGCGAAATGGGCATAGTGCGATAGTTATAAAAATACAGCTTGTTAAATTGTGTGCGGTACTTGAAGGTTTCGTATGGGCGGCTGTTTAGGGGCAGTATTTCCTGTATAACAAAAGTGCCGTTACCAAATTGTTTAACCAGTCCATTAAATGCCTTTTTGTAGGCCACGTTATAAACCTGTTCTTCATCCACTTTTACATAGGTATAATACACTGTAAGAGGCACCCACAGCAGAAGGCAGGCCAGTAAAAATTTTGAACTTTTTGGAGAGTAGAACAGCGCCGGTTGGTGAATGAAAAGAATGGTTAACAGGAAACAGATTTGAAAGGGCACCAAAAATCGGTTCTCCATTTTCAGAAAGCAGATGAGGAACACTATACCATAGAAGGCAGTAAACAATGCCAGTGTTTTAAGCCGGTAGTTTTTTAGTTCTCCGGCCCCTCCGATCATATAAAAAAGCAATAACACCAAATCAATTAGCAGGTAGTAAATATTAGCCCGCATGGCATCAATAAAATTCTGAATGGCGTAGTCAAGGGTGTATGAGCTAAACCGTCGGAAGTTGTCGAATATGCCTATTCGCTCATAGAATGCCCTACCCAGGTTTACATTATCTGAATAAAATTCCTGCGTAAGAGCCTCAAACTTTACGGAATCCGTATGGTTTTGCAACCTAACCTCTGGTTGATAGTTGCCCGCAAACAAGAGTTTGAACTCTGCATCATAGGCGAAATAAAAATGCAGGTGATTCATCCTGCTCTTGTTCAGGAAAGTAGAGTTAAAAGTGCCGAAAAACAGCAGAACTGCAAGAAATGGGAGCAACGGTTTAACAGAGCGGCGGTGTATAACCACTACGGCTATCATAAACACTATAACAAATAGCAGCACATTGTAACGCACCCAACAACCAATGGTAAACAGCAACAGGTAAGGCAAAACATTTAAGGGCAAGAAGCGCTTTGAAGAGAATTCATCTTCCAGCAGCTTTGTAATGCCGGCAATGCCCAAAAACATGGCAATACGGACCATGTGGTAGAGGGCAACACTTTCTACAAAAAATATACTTAAAAGCAGAATGAGGGAAAGCCGTTGTAACCAGGCAAGTTTTGCTGTTTGCTTAAGTACCTGGTAGTAAATAACCCACATGGAAATGAACAACAGCGATTCAAGAAAAAAAGCCATCCAGCGAATTGGATAGATGCTGCCTAACCATGGAAAGAACTCCCAGGCACCGCCCATGTATTCCGGGAAACCAGCCCCGGTTTTTGGGAAATAGCCAGTATATTCACCCGTAATTGCATAATCTAAAAGGCTTTGATAGGCATCGCTGTACCATCCAAATACAAGATAGGTAAGTGCAAAAAGAACGCTGGTAATGCCCAAAGCAATTAAAGCCTGGCGGTTTTTAGAAATAATGGGAGGAGTTAGTTCTGCTGTATGCATCCACTTGAAAATGTACTAATAATAGGCGCCTCCACAGGTATTGGCTTTGAAACGGCTAAACTATTAGCGGGTGAAAACAGAAACCTGATTTTAGTTTGCCGTAATGATTTAACCGCTCAGCAAACAAAAGAAAAAATTCTGGCTCTAGCGCCTGTTTCGCAAATAAACACCCTTACCTGCAATTTAGAAAACCCCGAGGATATTAATGCGCTTGCCGCAAAGCTTACGGCATTGGTAAATTGTATAGATGTTTGCGTGTTTAATGCAGCCTGTATTATGCCCCGGCGCACTTTAACGGCCGCGGGCCTGGAGGTGCAATTAGCGGTAAACCATTTGGCTTCTTTTGCACTATGTAATTTACTGCTGCCTTTGTTTAAGGCTTCATCAGGCTGTAAACTGATTTTTTTAAGCAGCCGGGTTTACAAAATAGCCGGCATAAATACTCCCTTATTGTTGGGGCAAACTTGTTTTTACCACCCCACATTAGCTTACGCGGAGAGCAAGCTTTTAAGCGCCATCTTTGCCACGTATCTGGGCAACAAGTTAAACCCAAGGGGCATAAAAGTTTGCCTTATACACCCGGGGCTTGTCAGCACAGAAATAGGAAACAAGCATGCTACATTTTTTCAGGGGTTGTTGTGGAATTTGATGAAAGCCGGGGGGCGTTTGCCCATAGATGCTGCAAAGGAAATTGTTGCTGTTTTAGAAAAACTGCCAAATGAAAACCGCCCGGTAATATGGTTTAAAGGTAAGGCAAGTGCTTTGGAGGCTAAAATTACCGACCCTGAAAATGTTGAAAAAGTGCTGAGTTTGAGCTATAAACTATTTCCCGGGTTAAACCGAGATATGTTGTGTTGAATTAAAGTTCAGATGCCGTGTTTTTCATGATGAAATGGGTGAACGTCATAGGACATGACGCGGCAAATTGCTTAAATTTGGCAGCCATGTAATGGATAAAATGTACGAGCATGAGAAAAGTACTGAATGACCCTGCTTTGCAAAAGCAATTTGATAAAGATGGATATGTGCGTATTCCGTTTATAAGCAAAGAAAAGGCAGAGCACCTTAAGAACCTGTTTTTTGAAACCCTGCCTCAAAGCGGTGGTAGTATATTGCCTGAGGAAGTTGAAACGGCTAAGGTTTCGGAAATTACGTATGACTTTACGTTTATCGATAAGAATCCTGAATACAAGAAACTTGTGTTAAAACTTATCTCTGATGAGTTTAAGGAGCAGATTGAAAAGTACTTAAACAACTACAAGCCCATAATTGCCAATTACATTCGCAAGAAAACAGATGGAGGCGAAGTGCCCCTGCATCAGAATTGGGCTTTTGTTGAAGAACGTAAGTATACTTCAGTTTCTATTTGGTGCCCTTTGGTTGATTCAACCCGGGACAACGGTACACTTGAAGTGGTGCCCGGCAGCCATAAGCGCTTTGCTGAGTTTCGCGGGCCAATGATTCCCTGGGAACTGGAAGATATTAAGAATGATATTATTAATAAATATCTTATACCACTTGATACTAAGGCCGGCGATGCTGTTATACTGGACGATAGTATAGTGCATTACACCAGGCCCAATAAAACCCCGCATTTACGGTTGGCCATACAACTTATATTAATTCCCGCAGAGGTTCCTTCGAAGCATTACCATATTAACCCCGACAACAACACCGAAATTCGCGTGCTGGAGGTGCAACCTGATTTCTATATGCACTTTAACCCGTGGATGAAACCCGAAAACGTAAAAGTGACGGGCACCATTCCTTATAAACCCCGCACCTTAACGGTTAGCCAGTTTGAGGCTGAATTGAAGAAGCCCAAATTTGATGAAGAAGCAAGTGGGTTGTTTGCCAGGCTGAAACAGGTTTTTTCTAAAGCCGGATAAGATGATTTTTCGCGATGAAAAACTGAACCAGGAATTAAACCACAAGGGCTATGTGGTGCTGCCCGTTTTTGACCGTACGCAAATACAGGCCTTTCGCGAAATTTATAGTAAGCACAAAAGCAGCAGCCCATATTTTCATTCCACTACGTTTTCAAAAAGTGTTGAAGAAAAGCAGAAAATGATGGCTGAGGTTCGGGAGATAGCCGCGCCTTCTTTGCAAAATTTATTTAGCGATATTAAGCCATTAGGCGCAAGCTTTTTAACTAAACCGGTTGGTGCCGGTGGGCATATGCCAATACACCAGGATTGGACCATTGTTGATGAATGTAAATTCGGTTCCTTTACTATTTGGTCTCCTTTGCAGGATGTTAATGAACACAATGGGGCATTAACCGTATTAGATGGCAGCCATAAACTTACACTTACACTAAGGGCCCCTACTTTACCCGTGGTAATTAATGGCATTGACCCTTTGTTGCGTAATGAAATGAAAACAGTGGCACTTAAAGAAGGCGAAGTCATCATTTTTAACCATGCCTTGATTCACGCATCGCACCTTAACCAAAGTGGTGAAGAAAGAGTGGCGCTTACCATGGGTTTTGTGCCATCAGAAGCGCAACTGCTGTTTTATCATTTAAATGATAATGGCACTGTAGACCAATACGAGGTGGACGATGATTTCTTTTTAAAGTACGATAACCACGGCGAAAGGCCTACCTTTGTAAAACCGACACGAGCTGTAAGCGCAGATTTCACTCCGCTTACAGCAAAGCAATTTTTGAGATTCCGTAACGAGTATAAAGCAGCAAATATGAAGCCCCTTTTTAAAGACCCCCAATTGCAGGCGCAATTAGAAAGCAAGGGATGGGTAGTAGTGGATTTTTTAAGTGATGCGGAAGTAAAGGAGTTGAAGGATTTTTATGCCACGCTGAACAACGACCATATTCCATCTTATGGCTTTCACGTAAGTATTGATAACAGCAGTTCAGATTTTGTAACCCGCGTAATGAATAAAATACATGAAACGGTTAAGGGTCCTGCTGATAAGTTTTTACAGGATTACAAAATAATTACCTCAAGTTTTGCGGTAAAGGAGAAGAACCCAATAAGCGTAATACCGCCACACCAGGATTGGAGCTTTACCGAGGAAGACGAGGGTTTTTACTCTATAAACATATGGACGGCACTGGTGGATACCGATATGTATAATGGCGCATTGGGTGTAATAGATGAAAGCCATAAGTTTTTCGATCACTTACGCGCCTCTCCGCCGCCTCAATTTAAAACCCCGCTTGACGTTCATGTGTTTTCAGTTTTTCCTTATTTAAAACTACAACCGTTAAAAGCAGGGCAGGCCCTGGTGTTTGACAGCAGAACCATACATGCATCGCCACCGAATGTTTCAGACGGAGTGCGTTTAGCTGTTGGCTTTGTGGCCACGCAAAAGGATGCCCCTTTAAGGCATTACTACTTAAAACCGGGCGATTCCAAAAAGCTGATAAAGTACGAAGCGAACGAGTATTTCTATACCCACCATAGCAATGGTAAACTCTCGCAGTTGTATAATGAAGGCAAGCAGCCGGAAGGTATGACCTACCTTGGCGAAGCAGAGAACAAGGCCGGAGAAATAGGTGATGAAGAGTTGGTTGAGATGATTAAAAGGGCCGGCAATACATTTAATGTAGAGATGTGCGAGCACCTGGCCAAGCTGTTCAATTATAACATGGATGGCAGTAAAAATGAAGAGCCTGTTGCTGTTGCCGAAGAAAAGATAATTGAAGAAGTAAAAGAGGAGATTGTTGAACCGGCACAAGTGGTTCCGCAGGAAACAGAACAGCCAGCTCAGCAGGTTTGGGTGGATAACCGCTCCTTTTTTCAAAAGTATACCCCGCTTAATATACTTCGTGAAATTAAGGGCCGTGTGTTATCGTAATATTTAAAAAGTGAGTTATGTTCTCTTTCCCCGAAAAAATGCAGCGTGTTTTCCGTGATGAAAAGCTGCAGCAACAACTGGAAACCGAAGGGTATGTAATTGTAAATTTTTACAATGAAGAGCAGGTTAAAGAGCTTGAAGCTCTTTATCACAAGCTTCACCCGGTTGATGAAAAGGGATTTTTTCCAAGCACGTTTTCGAATGATAAAAACTACCGGGTAACTGCTGATGCAGAAATCAGACGCGTAGGCGATAAATGGATAAGCCAAAACCTGATAGATTATAAGGTTGTATGCGGCAGCTTTATTGTAAAAGCGCCGGGAGAAGAATCTATAATGCCTACCCACCAGGACATGACACTGGTAGATGAAACAAAATATACAGGCATAAACATATGGTGCCCTTTGGTGGATTTGAACGATGAAAACGGAGTGCTGTACGCTATTCCCCGTTCGCACCGTATTGTGCCCACATATAGGGGCTCAACCATACCGGGCTTGTACGATGATGTGCAAAAGGAAATACTGGATTACATGCAGCCCATATACCTTAAGGCTGGGCAGGCTATCATTTTTGACCAAAGCATAATCCATTACTCTCCGCCCAATGTTTCTTCAGGCGTTCGCATCACAACCAATATTTATTTCACCCATAAGGATGCGGATTACCGAATTTGTTATTGGAATAAGGATTTTGGAAAAAAGGTGGAATTGTTTGAACAAGATGACACCTTTATGACCAACTTTGAACAGTTTGGCGAAAACATAATGGACCGCCCTAAAATTGGTAACAGTTTGGGATTGGTGGACTATAACTTCCCCAAGTTAACGGCACAATGGTTAGAAGAGTTATATGGCAAACCTGCTAAACGACCAGACCCCAAAGAGATTTTTCAGGATGCCGGATTACAGAAGCAATTTGAAACGCAAGGCTATGTGCGCATTCCTTTTTTAACGGCGGCAGAGGTAGAAGAACTTACGCAGATTTTTTGGGAGATGCACCCAAACCTTGATAAGGCGGGCTTTCAAAGCAGCAGTTATTCCTCAGACTTTGCCTATAAAAAGGAATGTAGCGACCGTATTACTTCCATTTTTAAAAGGCATTACGAAAAAGTATTTAAAAACTACCGGGCTTTTGGTTCAGCTTTTTTGTTTAAGCAGCCTGATGAATACTCTGAATTGCCCGTGCACCAGGATTGGACTATTGTAGATGAAGAGAAGTATATGGCGCTGAACATTTGGGTGCCGTTATGTGATACAGATGAAACAAACGGCACCTTACAGGTTTTGCCGGGTTCGCAATATGGAGTAGTGAAAGCTATACGTTGCCCCACATTACCGATGTTTTTTGAAGGGAATGAGCAATTGATGATTGACAACACTATACCTGTTAAGATGAAAGCAGGGGAAGCTTTGGTGTTGAATCAAAGCCTTGTTCATTACTCGCCGCCAAACAAAAGCGATAAAATACGCATAGCCATTACCAGCGGGGTTACCTGCCAAAGGCCTAAAATGCGTTTTCATTATAAAAGCCCTGAGATGGTGAACGAAGTGGAGATGATTGAAATGGAAGATGATTTTTTAATAAGCTTCGAGAATTTTTTTGAAAGTATTTACCAGCGTCCGAAAATGGGTAAATCGCTGGGTGTTAAGCCATACGTAGCACCTGTATATAATAAGGAAGAACTGATAGGGTTGATTGCTGAAATGGATAAAAAGGCAGGTACGCAAAGAGCGGTTAGAACACCGGCGGAATCGGCGGAAACTGTAACCCAGGTTCCGAAGAGTAGTGAAAAGTCATTTTTTAGAAGGCTACTAAGCGGCTTAGGTATTGAAGGTTGATAAAAGCGAAACCATGTATACCCAAATATTAAAGGATAAAATGCTGGATGAGGCGCTTGACCAAAAGGGTTATGTGGTTGTTCCGTTTTTAAATACTGAAGAAGTAAAGGCTTTAGTTGATTTGTTTGAACAGACGCACCCTACCGCTAAAGAAGGCTTATATGCCAGCGCCCACGCCGAAAGCTACGAGTTAAAAAAGGGGCTAAGTGATGGCATTATGCAACAGTTTAGCCGTGCCGTAAACGAAATTTTCTATGAATGTCGGCCATTGGGTGGCTCTTACATAGTAAAGTATAAGGGCGAGCGTGGTGTGCTTTACCCGCACCAGGATTGGGGTATAGTGGATGAGGATAACCACCGCTCGTTTAATATATGGGTGCCGCTGGTAGATACTACAGAAGATAACGGAGCTATCAGCGTTCTGCCGGCAAGCCATAAGTTGATTAAGAGCTACAGGGGAGTAAACATCCCTGACCCTTATTACAAATCTAACAGCTATGCGTGGAAGTTTCACGAAACGCTTTTGATGAAGGCAGGCCATGCTCTTATCTATGACCACCGCTTATTGCATGCCTCAGCAGTAAACACAACAGATAAAGCCAGGATGGCCGTTGTTTTCGGCATTGTATCGCAAAATGCAGAGCTACGTTACTTTTACAGAAACGGAGATAAGGTAGAGCTTTATGAAATTGATGTAGACTACTTTTTTAATAATGACTTTCAGAAAGGGCCTAATGGTTTGAAAAAAGTTAAAGAGGTAGATTACGACTTTCCCGTAGTTAGTGATGAGGAGTTTGATTTTTTATACTTCGGCAAGACAAGGCCTAAACAAGAAGCTGTAGCAGAGGAGATAAAAGAAACAGCATCACCAAGCATTCCTCAAACAGAACAACAAACCAAATCCATTTTTAAAAAGTTTATAGATTGGCTTGCTAATTAGTGCATGGCTTTACTTAATAGTTTAAAGGAATTGTTTTTTGGTAAGGGGCCCGTTAATACCCCTGAGGTGAAAGCCTTTGCCAGCCCTGAAAAGGTAGGTGGCTTTTACAATCAGTATAATGAAAAGTTTGTGCAGGTATACGGCGAAGTAATACAGGCTTACCGCACAACTGATGTTACCAGGCTTTTAGATTACGAAATGCAAAGTATAGGCTTAAGCAGCGGGATGCGCGTGTGCGATGCGGGATGTGGCATATGCGGCCCTGCTTTATACTTTGCTGAGAATGCGGATGTACGTGTGCAAGCAGTAACTGTTTCAGAAGTTCAGGTAGCGGAGGCGCAAAAAAGAATTGAAGCCAAGGCGTTGAGCAAAAGTGTACAGGTGCAGTTAGGTGATTACCATAAACTGCCTCAGCTTTTTGGAAAGGAGCAATTTGATGTGGTTTACTTTTTAGAGTCCTTCGGTCATTCATTTGACCATGCCTTAGCTATTGAAAGTGCCTGGCATGCGCTTAAACCGGGTGGCACACTTTATATAAAGGACCTGTTTAGAAAGTTGGCTGTTTTACCTGAGCACCAGGTTAAAATTGATTACGAGATTGGAAGAATAAATGAGGCTTACCGCTATAATGTAGCTGATCTTAATAAGGTTTTAGATGCCATGCGCAAACAGGGCTTCGCAATAATGTTTGTAAAGACGGTTGACTTGAAGATTGAAGAATTTGAAAATCTGACTATCAGCAATGAATTTCAGGAGTTAACCGGCATTGCCAAAATTGAAAATTGGGAGGATTACATTTTTCCGGTAGATTTTTTTGAGATTAAGTGCTACAAACCTCAGCACGATCTTCAATATGGTTTAGATAAATACTTTCTGCAAAACATGTACTGGATGCAGGTACATAAAAAGCAACAACAGCAACTGGACTACGGAAAGCTTTGATTAAGGCTGAAAGGCATTAATGGCTTCTGCTACGCGGATAATATCTGCCTCGGTAAGTAAATAGTGAAGAGGCAAACGCAACAGGTTATTGCTTTGGTTAGTAGTGTTAATGTCTTCACCAACAAAGCGCCCTATTTTTTTTCCGAAAGAGGAGGAGTGTAAAGGAATGAAATGGAATGAGCTTTCAATATTGTGTTGGAGCAACCACTTCTGCATTTCATCTCTTTTTTGTCGGCCATTCAGCTTTATATAAAACACGTGGCCATTATGGTTGGCATAGTCAGGCGGATTGGGCAAGGTGAAGTTTGGGTTATTATAAGCGCTTAATGTTTGGTGGTACAAATCCCATAAACGCTTTCTGTTTTCAAGATAATGGCCCGATGCCTGCAGTTGGGCCAAAAGAAAGGCAGCGCTTAAGTCGGAAAGCAAAAATTTAGAGCCGCAGGCTTTCCACTCAAAATAGGGAACCTTATCGCTTAAAAACTCATCGCGGTTGGTGCCATTTTCATAGGTAATGTGAATAGCATCCAGTTTTTCCGGCCGCCTGGCAATAAGCATGCCCCCCTGTCCGCAATGTATGTTTTTAGTAAGGTCGAAGCTGATTACGCCATAGTGCCCTATGGTGCCTAATAACTGGTTTTGGTATTTGGCGCCGAAGCTATGCGCCGCGTCTTCAATCAACAAAAGATTGTGCTTTTTGCTTATGGCCAATAGTTGGTGCATGTTACAGGCTACCCCGGCATAATGTACGGCAACTATAGCTTTGGTTTTAGGTGTTATGGCTGCTTCAAGCTTGCTTACATCTAAGTTAAGGTCAGTAGCGTTAATATCAATAAACACAGGAACAACCCCCTGGCGTACAAATGCATTAGCCGTTGATACATAAGTAAATGAAGGCATAATAACCTCATCTCCGGGTTGGAAACCTTCCGACAGGCAAATAATTTCAAGTGCAGATGTGCAGGTATTAGTAAGTAGTACGGGTAACTCTGTATAGTAGTCTTTCAGCCACTGCAAACAGATTTTCAGGTATTTCCTTTGCGAGAAACCCTGGGGGTTGGCCAAAACATCAGCAATATAGCTTTGCTCGCCGCCGCTTATAAAAGGTATGTGTAGTTTAATTCTTTCCGCCGCCATTCAATTCTACGCTGTTATTTTAAAGTGAACATACTAAATTTATAGGGCAGGCAGGATAGTAATAATGAAACTTTCAGCCTACATTCACGCACAACTGTTTGGGTAATTTAAATCATGTTTTTTGGCAGCGGAGGGTTTGTAAATTCCCGTTTTAATCCTTGCCAAATTTTCAGGCAAAAAATTCAGAATGTTGACAGCCAGTAAACCAAAACAATCTGTAAAAATAGTAGTGGCCT
>CAZUHU010000028.1:0-26786 GCA_964620645.1 uncultured Chitinophaga sp. | reverse complement strand
GCAGAGCTTTTGTTATAGCCAGGTTTTACTGATTACTTCTTTTTAGCGGCAAAACGCTTCATAAGGCTGCTCTTTAAGTTGCCGGCCTTGTTTTTGTGAATATAACCGCGCTTAGCCAGTTTGTCGATTACAGACAATACGCTAGGCAAAGATTTCTTTGCTTCTGCTTCTTTCTTTTCAGCACGGATGTCGCGGATGGCATTACGCATAGTTTTAGCGTAATAACGGTTGAATAATCTGCGTTTTGCTGCCTGACGGGCACGTTTTTCGGCTGATTTGTGGTTTGCCATTTCTCTTACGATTTTAAAAAATGACTGCAAATATAGCTTTCGTGCGCTTATTTCCAAAACAAGGCTATATAAATCCGATTTTACCCCTTAATTTTGCCGTCCCTGTTTGCAAGGACTTTTTACCATGGATAGTTACTCATTTTTGGCAAATGCCACCCCGGAATACATTGATAATCTGTATCGTGACTTCAAAAACGACCCTTCTTCGGTAGATCCGGAGTTCAGGAAATTTTTTGAAGGATTTGATTTTGCGTCAATTAGCTACAACGGTAACGGTAAAGCCGGCGTTTCGGCCGATGAATTTAAGGTTTACCGCTTAATAGATGCCTACCGCCGTAAAGGCCACCTGGAGGCCAAAACCAACCCCCTAAAACCCCGTAAGGACCGCAAAGCGGAGCTAGGGCTTGAATTTTTTGGCCTGACAGATAAGGACCTGACCAGGAAATTCAGCATAGGGTCTGAGGTTGGCTTGCCAAACGCCACCCTGGCCGAAATAATTGATAGGCTAAAGCAGCTTTATTGTGGTAGCCTGGGCTTTGAGTTGGGCCACGTGCGCCTGAAGGCCGAGGCCGACTTTTTCCGTGAAAGGATAGAAACCAAGGGTAAGCAGATTAACTACCCGGTTGAAAAGAAAGAGCACATACTGCGCATGCTTAATAAAGCCGTAGTGTTCGAGAAGTTTTTAGGAACCAAATACATTGGAGAGAAGCGTTTTTCTTTGGAAGGTGGCGAAACCACTATACCGGCATTGGATGCTATCATCCGTACTGCCTCTGCCTTAAAGGTAGAAGAAGTTGTAATTGGCATGGCACACCGCGGCCGCCTGAACATACTTGCCAATATAATGGGCAAAACCTACGAGGAGATATTTAACGAGTTTGAAGGCAACATACAGTACGATGAAACCATGGGCGATGGTGATGTTAAATACCATCTTGGTTTCTCTTCACAATACCCGGTAAGCGATAAAAAATCGGTTTACCTTAAGCTGATGCCGAACCCTTCGCACCTGGAGGCGGTTGATCCTATTGTAACTGGTTTTGCGCGTGCAAAAGCAGACGCTATTTACGGTTCGGACTACGATAAAATACTTCCGATATTGATACACGGCGATGCCGCTGTGGCAGGCCAGGGTATTGTTTACGAAGTGTTGCAAATGGCTAAGCTGGATGGCTACTACACCGGCGGTACTATACACTTTGTAATTAATAACCAGATAGGTTTTACTACTGATTTTGATGAAGCCCGTTCAAGCGACTATTCCACTTCAATAGCCTCTACTATTGAAGCACCGGTTATACACGTAAACGGCGATGATATTGAAGCTACAGTTTTTGCCTGCGAGTTGGCTGCTGAATACCGCCAGGAGTTTAACAAGGACATTTTTGTTGACATGGTATGTTACCGCCGTTGGGGCCATAACGAAAGCGACGACCCTAAGTTTACTCAGCCGGTAATGTATAAGCTGATTGATAAGCATGATAACCCGCGTGATGTTTACTCCAAACAGCTGGAGGCTGAGGGAAGTGTGCATGCCGAAATGGCCAAACGAATGGAGAAGGAGTTTTGGAACGACCTTCAGGAGCGTTTGAATTTAGTTAAGCAACACCCGCTGCCTTACAAGCCGCAACCTACCGAGTTGGCCTGGCAAAAACTGCGCAAGGCCACTATTGAAGATTTTCAGTCCTCACCCGAAACCGCTATTTCAAAAAAGCAGGTGGAGCAGCTTATTGATGGGCTAACTAAAGTACCTGAAGGCTTTGTGCCTTTGCGCAAGGTGCAGAAGTACATGGAAGAGCGCAAGAAGTTAATGCGCGAGGAAGGCATGCTGGATTGGGCCGCTGCCGAGCTAATGGCATACGGAAGTATATTGTTAGATGGTAAGGATGTGCGCCTAAGTGGCGAAGACGTTAAGCGCGGAACCTTTACCCACCGCCACGCTGTAATAAGCGATGAAAATACCGATATGGAGTATTGCCGCTTGTGCAGCCTGGGCGAAAAGCAGGGAAGATTTTTTATCTATAACTCTCACCTTAGCGAATATGGTGTGCTGGGTTTTGAATATGGTTACTCCTTACCAAGCCCGGACCCATTGGTGATTTGGGAAGCGCAGTTTGGCGACTTTGTAAACGGCGCACAGATTATAATTGATCAATTCATAAGCAGTGGCGAAAGCAAATGGCAGCGCAACACGGGCCTGGTAATGTTATTACCACACGGTTACGAGGGCCAGGGCCCTGAGCACTCCTCTGCCCGCTTAGAGCGCTTTTTGCAACAGTGCGCTGAAATGAATATGGTGGTAGTTAATGTTTCAGACCCTGCCAACTTCTTCCATGCTATCCGCAGGCAGGTAAGCTGGCCATTCCGTAAGCCATTGGTGGTAATGAGCCCTAAATCATTATTGCGCCATCCTAAGTGCGTTTCGCCTATTGATAAGGTAATGAAAGGTGGTTTCCAGGAATTGTTGGTGGATGAGCCAAAATCGAAAAAGGTGCGCAAGATTTTGTTCTGCAGCGGTAAGATTTATTACGACTTGCTGGAAAGAAAAGAGCGCGATAAGATAGAAGATGTGGTTATAGCGCGCGTTGAACAGCTGTACCCTGTGCCGCAGGATAAAATGATTGCCCTGGCGCAAAAATATCCTAAGGCCGAGGTATGGTGGGTGCAGGAGGAAGCGGAAAATATGGGCGCCTGGTATTTTATGCACGCACGCTTGCACGAAAAACTGGGCTTAAAAGGTATCGCCCGCAAAAACTCCGCATCACCGGCAACAGGCTTTAAAAAAGTACACCTTAGCGAACAGGAAGTTATACTGCAAAGGGCTTTCTCTTAATTGGGGGGCTACTTTACTTTTTCCAGTATAGCCTGCTTAATGCTGATTGTAAAATCTTCTTTTACTCCAACCAGTCCTGCGGCATCCAATTGCTGCCTTGGCAGCTTCATGTGAAAGTTTAAGGTTACTACACACTTAATGGAGGCATCATTCACACAGTGGAGGTCGCCGCGGCCAACCAGGTGGTATTTTTGTGTTGAGGTGGTTAACTCTCCCTCAGTGGCAACCGGCTCCGGGTCGTTATCCTCAGTGTTTATGTAAGGAATGTTTAGCTTACCGATGTAGGTCCATAAGTTATCAAACACCAGTCTCTTCCATATGGCGTTCAGGCTGTCATTGGTAGTACGAAAGCTATGCGGGTCTAGCGTCAGCATAATTTCAGCATTATCGTAGTTTACCTGTATATGAAGATCGTTGCTAACCGCCTTATAGGCTGAATCGTTATAAACTATGTTAACGATAGCTATGCCATTCATAGTTACAAAAGAGCCGGTATTAGGCTCGCTTGTAGAAAGCTGGGCATTAAGGGCGGAGGCCGAAAAAACGGTTGCCAACAGTGTAAATAGCGCTTTTTGCATAGGGTGTTTTTAGTTGTTGTGGTTTAACTCCATTAAATTCTGTACCCCGGGCTTGCGATTCGTGTTTCCGTTAACCCCTTTTCTGTTTCGCTGTTTAAAGCAAGGTTAATCCATGCTTTTTGGGTAATATTGCATCCCGAATTTAAGAATCAGGAAATATATATTAGAACAGATGACTGAATTAAAAGTTCCGGCAATTGCCGAATCGATAACAGAAGTAACCCTAAGCCGTTTTTTGGTTAAGGATGGAGACTATGTGGAGTTAGACCAGCCCGTATGCGAACTGGAAACTGACAAGGCCAGCCAGGAGATACCTGCACCCGCAGCCGGTATAGTTAAATTGGTTGCCAAAGAGGGCGACGATTTAAAGGTGGGCGCCGTAATATGCAATATTGATGAAAGCGCTGCCAAACCAGCCGGCAAGGCAGAGCCTGAAACTAAAAAGACGGAAGTAAAAACCCCTAAGGCCGAAAGCAAGGAAACGAAAACGGAAGCCCCCAAGAAGGAAGAAGCCCCTAAAGTAGAACCTGCGAAGCAGGAGAATATACATGCTACGCCGGTTGCTAAAAAGATATTGGAAGAAGGTGGCCTTAAAGCCGGCGATGTAAAAGGTACCGGTACAGGCGGCAAAATTACCAAGGAAGATGCCCTTGCTGCCGTACGCAACAAACTGAATTTACCACCGCGCGAGGCCTTTAGCCGCAATGAGCGCCGCGAAAAAATGAGCCGTTTGCGCAAAACTATTTCTGAGCGCCTGGTGTATTCAAAAAACTCAACGGCTATGCTTACCACCTTTAACGAGGTGGATATGACTGCCATTAATAAAATACGCGAAAAATACGGCGACGCCTTTAAGAAGAAGAATGAAGTAGGCCTGGGCATGATGAGCTTTTTCACTAAAGCTGTTTGCCTTTCGTTAGAAAAGTTTCCGGCGGTTAACTCGTATATTGAGGAGAACGAAATTGTTTACCACGACTATTGCGATATATCTATTGCCGTTTCAACTCCTAAAGGGTTAGTTGTTCCGGTAATACGCAATGCAGAATCATTAAGCCTTGCGGGTATTGAGAAGAAGGTTAAAGAACTGGCCATAAAAGGCCGCGATGGATTATTGACCATGGATGAAATGACCGGCGGTACGTTTACTATAAGCAACGGTGGCGTGTTTGGTTCTTTAATGAGTACGCCTATCATTAACCCTCCGCAAACTGCCATACTGGGTATGCACAAAATACAGGACCGCCCTATGGCAATAGATGGCCAGGTGGTAATACGCCCCATGATGTATGTGGCTTTAAGTTACGACCACCGCATTATTGATGGTAAAGAATCAGTAAGCTTTTTGGTTAGCGTAAAGGATTACCTGGAAAACCCACACAAAATGTTGCTGGGTATGGACCCTGTTGATTTACTGCTGGATATATAGCAATAAGCTATTCTGAACAGCGTTTCATGAGTGCATTAATTACAATATTTTGTTTTTCTTGCACTTAAACCCACGCACATGTCAGGATGGTCTACTACGCCAAGTAATTTCTTTACCCGTACTATAGTTCCGCTTTTTCTGGTTGTTGTTTGTCCGCCATTTGCCATGTTGATGTGGTATACCGCTGCAAACCTGGATGGCTCCTTTCTTAAACTTTGGGATGTTATCCGCGAACAGGGGTTATATCAATTGCTTTACCAGGTATGGATTCCTCACTTTTTCGGCAGCGCAATAGCCTGGAAGCTTATAGGTGGTTTTGCTGCCTTGCAATTAGTGCTTATGCGCCTGGTGCCAGGCCGGAAATACAAAGGCACAGTAACAGCAAAGGGAAATGTTCCCGAGTATGTAGATAATGGGCTGGCAACATACATCATCACCTTTGCCTTATTTTTTATCTGTACCCTGTGGCTAAAACTTTTTTCTCCGGCAGTTATTTACCAAAACTTCGGCGATGTACTGGGTGCATTAAATTTTACGGCTTTGGTTTTTTGTTTGGTGCTGTATTTTAAAGGCCGGTTTTTTCCTTCCTCGTCAGATAACTCCCACACAGGTAATTTCATTTTCGACTACTACTGGGGCACAGAATTATTCCCACGTATTTTGGGTTGGGACGTAAAACAATTTACCAATTGCCGTTTTGGTATGACCGGCTGGGCTATAATAGTGGTATCATTCCCTTTTGCGCAATACGAAATGTATGGCAAGGTGGATTGGTCTATCATTGTTTCTGCTGCGCTTCTGTTCATCTACCTGTTTAAATTTTTTATTTGGGAAAGCGGCTATATGAAAAGTATGGATATACAGGTGGACCGGGCGGGTTTTATGATTTGCTGGGGTTGCCTGGTATGGGTGCCGGCTATTTATACTTCACCTGCTATGTTTATGGTAGCACACCCCGTAGGGCTTAGCTGGATAATGGCCGCTGTAATTTTTGTAGCCGGTTTTGTTGCCATATGGATGAACTATTGGGCCGATTGGCAACGGCAGATTGTGCGCGCTACAAAGGGTAAAACAAAAATATGGGGCCGCGAACCGCAACTTATAGAAGCGAGCTATACTACCGAAAGCGGCGAACGCAAAACCAACCTGCTGCTTGCTTCAGGCTTTTGGGGGGTAAGTCGTCACTTTCATTATGTGCCTGAATTGCTTTCTGCTTTCTTCTGGAGTTGCGCTACAGGTTTTTCTTACCTCTTTCCTTTTTTCTATCTCATCTTTCTTACCGTGCTCCTGGTACACCGCTCTTTCCGCGATGATCAGAAGTGCCGTAATAAGTACGGTAAGGATTGGGAAAAATACTGCCAGGCGGTGCCTTACAAAATTATTCCCGGTATATTGTAGTGCATGAAAAAGAAGATAGTGGTAACCGGCGCAGCCGGTTTTTTAGGTTACCATTTGGCGCGGCTTGCAGCAGCCGATTATGAGGTGTATGGCCTTTACCATAACAAACTGGTAACAACAGCCGGTGTTACTATGCTGCGCTGCGATATTACCAACTACATTGAAACAGGCAATGTGCTGGATGATATAGAGCCCGATGCGCTTATTCATCTTGCCGCCATAAGTGATGCCAATTATTGTCAACAACACAAAGAAGAATCGTTTGCTGTAAATGTGGAGGCTACCGAAAACCTGGCCGGTATTTGCAGCGACTTTAATATCCCTTTTGTGTTTGCCTCAACCGATTTAGTGTTTGACGGCAAAAAAGGGAGATACCGCGAAGGTGACGCTAAAAGCCCGCTAAGTCTTTACGGAGAACAAAAGGCAAAAGCTGAAGAAGATACGCTTAAAATATATCCGAAATCGTTGATTGTACGCTTGCCTTTAATGTTTGGCGCTGCAGAAGGGGGAGAGGGCAAATACCTTCAACAGTTTATAACAAAGCTAAAAGCGGGCGAAAGGGTTAAACTCTTTTTAGATGAATACCGTAGTGTGTGCGGGGCTAAAAGTATAAGCGGCGGTATACTTCATTTTTTATTCACGCACTCGGGTGTTTTGCACTTAGCAGGTAAGCAAAGGCTCTCGCGTTATGAGTTTGGCCTTAAGGCTGCAAAGGCTTTCAGCTTAAATCAGGACCAGATAGAAAGTTGTTTGCAAAAAGATGTTGTTATGGCCGCTCCACGCCCTGCCGATGTATCGTTGGATATATCAAAAGCTTTAGCTTTGGGCTATGCACCGCTATTAGCTGATGAAGAGTTAAAGCTTATTGCGGCCGGAAGCTACATTTAATGAAACGCTATTTAACTTCTTTCTGTTTACTGTTTGCTGTTTCGCTGTTTGCCCAGCAGGAGGAATCCATCTTTAAGCCTGCGCGGGTAATTTTTTACAATACTGAAAACCTTTTTGATACGATCAATAGTCCGGATACGGATGATGAAGAGTTTTTGCCACAATCGAAACTGCAGTGGAATAGCGAAAAGTATCAAGCTAAATTGGCGCACATCGCGCAGGTAATTTCTTCTTTGTGCGATACTATAGAACCATTGGTTATTGGCTTGGCCGAAGTGGAAAACAGTAAAGTGCTGGAAGATTTAATTGCCCAGCCTGCACTCAAAAAATACAATCTTAAAATAGTGCACCACGATTCGCCCGATGAACGGGGCATTGATGTAGGCTTGCTGTATAATGCGGATGTTATAGAAGAGGTATTTAATAGTTACTTACGGGTGGACCTTGATAGCGACAGAACCAGGGATATCATATACTTCAAAGGATTTATTGATGAGGCTTATCCTGTTTGGTTTTTTGTAAACCACTGGCCCAGCAGGCGCGATGGCGTGCAGAAGAGCGAGATAAAACGTATGGCTGCAGAAAAGGTGCTTCGTGCTAAAATTGATAACCTATATGTAGGTGAACCGTATAGTAGGGTTGTGGTAATGGGTGACTTTAATGATAACCCTTCAGATAGCGCTACCACAGCATTGATTACGTATAATACACCACCCGCGAAGGGCCGGCATTTGCAAAACCTGATGTTGCCATTGCACAAATCAGGGAAGTATTCTATAAGCTATAAGGGGAAGGGTGATCTATTCGATCAGTTTATAGTTTCCGAAAATCTGCTGGATACGGAAAGCCGATATTATATCCGCAAGGGAGTTGCAAATATTTATTCTCCTTCTTGGTTAATGTTTAACCACCCAAACTATGGCGCTATTCCCAATCGCACTTACGCCAACGGCAAATATACCGCTGGCTACTCCGATCATTTACCCGTTTATTTTGATGTGGTGTTTAAATGAACTATTTTGTAAATAGTAGTTCGCGCATAACCGCTTCTAAACTCTTTTACAATCTCCAGGTCTTTTTTATCTTCTATCCAACCGCCGGGATCTGACTCAACAATGTAGGAAGCTCCGGGCCTGCCGTCCCCTGGTACCACTTGTTTGAATCTTAATGGAGGATACCCATTGTTAGGTGTTGCTAAAACAAAGTAGGCAGGAAAGGGTCCGGATACGGTATCCTGTGGCTGCTGTTGTTGCTGCAGATAATTAAAGGCATTAACCAGGGTATAAACCGATTTACGATAAGCAATATCTTCTTCGTAGTTAAACTTGTTGGTATCCAATGTGCTTAATGCTGCCGCAGAAAGTAGAACAACTACTGCAGCCCGGAGAGCAATGGACCTGGTAACTGTATATAAACTTATGCTTACTATTAAGGCTAAAGGTGGAAGAAGCAGAAAAACGTAGCGCGACATGTAAAAAGCTAATGAGCTGGCGCAAAGGTTACCCGCAATAAATACCCCTAACAGAAGCAGAAAACTATTGCACAAACTGTTTTTTGTAACAACGCCTTTCACTAAAGCGGCCGCCAATCCGGCAATCATTATCCAATTCCACCAATAGCGCTTCTGGTTTAACAGCAGGAAGTTGAAAAAATCTTCGAAGTGCTTTTGCACGGTGGCCCACTCCAGCGAAACAGTACTTACGTGGTAGGGGAAGAAGTACCAGCCATTCTGAATTTTTTGGATGATCAAAAACAACCCGAAAAATAAAAAGGGCGTAAACAGCAGAAGAACGTTGCTGTTCCATTTTCCTTTACTTTCTTTCCAAAACAGGATTTGCTGCAGTAGCAGGTAGGCGATGAAGGTAACGGGCAACAGAATACCACTCTCTTTTGTAAGTATGGCAAGGGTACTGTAAAGCCCCGCCATGCCGTATTTGTTTTCGTGAAAGGAAGTTAGCGCCAACCAGGAGAAAAGTGCCAATAGTATTTCCGGCAGCAGTAAAGTGGACAAGCCAACAAAGAAGGGCTGCACGGCTATTAAAACGGCAGCTATCAGGCCTATGGTGTAGCCGTAATAGCGCGAAGCTTTATAGTAAACAGCCCATAACAACAATAATGAAATTGAAAAGGCAAATGCGTGTGCTGTAAACACACTGCTTCCAAACAGTTTAAACATGCCTGCTCCTAAAAACGCAAACAGCAAGGGGTGTCCTCTTGAAAACTCCGGATCTAATGCCCCGGGCATTAAACTAAGGCCATGTTCATATAAGGCGTTGGCTGCGGGGGCGTAAACTCCCAATTCATCCCAATAGTAGGGTAGCCAAAGGGCTTTCCACTGGCAAATAGTTAGGATAATGCAAAGTAAAGCGAACAAGGCATGCGTAAGCCATGGCTTTAAAATCCCGCTATCGTTAGTGTTTATGGGCATGGGCGTGTAGTGCAGTCTTAAGAGGGATATTCAAAGTAGTTGCGCTCCGTTTCCCATAAGCGTAGCTGTAAGTCGTATTTACTATCCAGCCTTGGCCGCAAAATATTATAAATAACTACTATAATGTTTTCTCCTGTCGGGTTTAGGTTTTTAAACTCAACGGTGTCCTCGTTCAAATTTTGATGATCAAACCGCGCATGCACTTCGCTCATAATAAGGTCATCCAATATCTTCAGGTCAATTACATATCCTGTTTCAGGGTCAATTTCGCCGGTTACCTTAACATCTAAACGGTAGTTGTGTCCGTGATAATTTTCGTTGGCACACAAACCGAATACTTCCTTGTTTTTTTCAAGGTTCCAGTCCTTGCGGTAAAGGCGGTGGGCTGCGTTAAAGGTGGTTTTGCGAAAAACAGCAACTTTCATACGGTAAATATAGCGGCCGTTTCCATAATCTAAGCATACCGCATAAAACTATACCAGGGCCGTTTCTTTAGGTAATCCATGTCCGAATCGTTGGCAAAAGCTTCTCGCTCAAAAATAATTTCACGATAGGCCTTATAGTGTTCGCGGTATTTAAGCAGGTTGTAGAGGTAGTTGAGCAAATAAAGGAGGTAGAAAGGAATAATCAGTAACTCCAACTGCTGCCGGTGGTGTATTTTTTCGTGATGTATAAGGCTTGCATTGCTCCGCAGTTCTTCCTTTTTGATAAGAATAAACGGCCAAACTGCTATAGCCGAATAAGGCACCCAACGGAAAACCACCACCATATTTAAAAGGTTCTGCTAATGCCCAGTACCCACCGGAAAGCTAAATGCTTTTGGTTAACATAAGGCGAATGGCTGATGAAGAATGGTACATCAAAGCGGAAGGTGAGGGGACGGATATTTTGTAACGGCCCCCACTTTTTAATGGTTAATGCCACGCCTGCACCGGCATCAAAACGTATCTGCGAAAGCTGCTGCTTATTGCTGCTATTCGTGTATCCCATAGCACCAGCATCGCCAAACAGGTAAGTGTTTAACTGCACCCAGTCTTTCAGGTTTTGCTTCTTCACTTTTACTATACGGTTAAAATCAACTTCGGCATTTATTGCAAAACCCGAAGGCCCCTTATATGCCGGCATCAGCACACCGTTCTCATCCTGTTCAGGCAATAAGTAACCCACATATCCGCGCATGTTTAATCCCCCGCCGAAATGCAGGTGGCTTATATCGTCTCTGTAACGGTAAGCCCATCCTTCGGGGAAAAAACCTGCAGCGCGGTAATATTTGCTATCCATCATTTCTTCGGGATTACCGCCTGCAAAAAACAGGGCGCTTTCGCTGGGCAGATCTTTACCGGTTCCTATACGTCCATAAACTCTTGTTCTAAAATCCAGTTTCCAAACGCTTGCTTTAAGCACATTGGTAAATTCAAAATAGTGGTAATCGAAGGAGGTGCCCAATAAGCCGCTGCGTAAATGCCCCACCATGTAACCGTTAAACTTCTCCTTGGCGTAAACGTAAGTGGCTGTAACATTTATAGAGGCATTAAACTTTTTAGCGGTGGTCCAAATGGTACTCCACTCGCCGGGATATAAGAGGTAATTTCTCCACTCATCGCGGTTGCGGGTAAATGCCTTTATATTAAAATCAAGCGAAACATTTTGTGGCAACTGTTTAGTTATACCGGTTTTATACATCTCGTAACCATCCAGCCACCGGCTTTGGAAGTAGAAAGTAGACTTTTTAAACACCCTGTCAATAGCCGTAGAGTAGCTGAAGTTATAGCTGAACCAACCGGCTTTCTTTTTCATCTCATTTGTAAAAAAGTAACGGTCACCTCCCTGCCCCAGGTGCGTATTAACCCAGGCCGTAAAGGAGAAGTTATGTTTTACATTCATATAATTACCGGTAATGTTTATACCCAGTTTAACGCCGTCATAGGCATTCCACCAAACATCAGGGCGCATATAAATGCGGTATTTCTTCCAGGTAGGGAAGGGGTAAATACGACTATCAAAGCGCACTTCAGTTTCAACCTTTTTAGCATTGTTCAGCATGTTAATATCCGCCAGGCGTTCGCTGGGGTCTATAATCACATTCTTAATGCCGCCGGGTATAGTTACATGGGCTACATAAGTAGGCTGCAGTTTATCCCAGCCGTACCACTTGCTTAAGGTTTCGGCATCGGTTTTCTTTTCAAACCATGTGTTAGGGATATAGTAGTCGTAAACAGAATCGTTTTTAGCAATCACGCGCAAGTCTATAGGCATTTGCATACGGCCTTTCCGCACAATGGTAATTTCATATTCGTCTTTAAACCTTCCCTTTTTAATGCGCCCAACCTTGTAGTCTATATTTTTTGTTGTTTCCATCCATTCATCAAAAAACCAGTTAAGGTCAATATGTGTAAACTGGCTGATGGAGTTTCTGAAATCTTCAGGGTAAGGATGGGCAAACTTCCATTGCGCCACGTAATGTTTCATGGCTGCAGAAAACAATGAGTCGCCAAGTACGTACTGCAGGTTATACAGCATGGTTGACGTTTTCATGTATACATGGCGATAGCCGCCCCCCTGACCAAGCGCCCCGTTAAAGCCATCGCTGTGGGTATTTAAGGGTTCATCATTATACTGTATGGCATCAGCCAGGTAACCATAAAACACCTTGCTATCGCGCACATTGGTGGGCTCATAAAACTTTCTGATATACCACTTCTTGATAGTATCGTAGGCAACGGTTTTGCCATCAATGGCTTCCATGCCCCAAGCAGTTAAAAATTGCGTAAAACCTTCATCCAGCATGGCGCGGTAGGTTTCGTTGTTGCCAATCATTCCGTAAAACCAGTTGTGCCCTACTTCGTGCACCAGCAGGCCGCGGTATTCTTTATCACGGCCACCGTCCATAGTTATCATGGGGTATTCCATGCCATCAGCAGCATCGGCCACTACAATTTTCGGGTATTCAAACACGCCAAAGTCTCTACTGAATACAGTAATGATTTTGGCCAGGTAATCGCTGGCATTTTGCCAGCCGGCAGCGTGTGGTTCCTGCACAATGGCTACACAACGTACACCGGCGCCGTTAGCACGGCCGGGGTAAATGATAGTGTCGTGTATGCGGTATGTAGGGTCAGCAGTAAAGGCAAAGTCGTGCACATTTTCTGCATGGTAAATCCAGGTCTTCGTTTCTCCCTTTTTGTATTTAATAATGGTAGAGGGCACAGTGTCCCACTTGCTATTTTTAAAGTTGTAGATATCCAGCTTCTTCTTTAGTGTATCCGGCAATACTTCTTTTTCATTTTGTAATACTCCGGTAGCCTCCAAAATGTAGTTTGAAGCAAAAGTCAGTTCCACATCAAAGGTGCCATAATCCCCATAAAACTCGCGGTTTAGATGTTGGTCGGTGTTCCACCCGCTTTTTCGGTCGTACACGCAAACCTTAGGGTACCACTGGCAGCCGTTATAGTGATTAAAGCCCGATGCCCTGAACTTTTTCATGCGCCTACGGGTAGTGCCGTTATCGTAAAAGGTGCGGAACTTTAAATTGAAAATGCGCTGGCTATCAGGAGGCAAAGGTTTACTTAAATACACCTTAAGTATGGTGTTATCTAACTGTGTTTTTAAATCTTCTCCATCGCTTTTCATCTCGTCAATCTGGGTGCCCAGTCCGGCGCTTTCATATTTACCATAATGGGGATGGGTTTCGTTGTTCTCCTGCAAATTATCGAGATACGAACCCGGTTGAAAGGCGTTTTGATACAGGTGGAAATAGATGCAGTACAGCGTATCGGGCGAGTTGTTATAATATGTCAGTTCTTCATTACCCGTTATAATGTCAGTAGTTTCGTCAACAGCGGCCTTAATTTTATAGTGCACATCCTGTTGCCAATAGCCTGTAAAAGGGATGCGGTTTTTCCAGTAATAGGGGTTGTTAGCCGAGCGGTAATTATTTTCCGGCCCGGAATCGGAATAGGTTTGTGCAAAACCATTAACAATAAAAACGCAGCAAACAAAGGCGCTCAATAACTTTTGCATCAGCAGGAATTCTAAATTTGGCAGGCTCAAAATAAATACAATTAGTGAATAGCGCATCAAACGAAATGCTTTACAGAGTTGCCCTTACTATGTTGCCCAATGTGGGGAGCGTATTGGCCAAAAACCTGATTGCATACTGTGGCAGTGCGCAGGAAGTATTTAAGGCTTCTAAAGCTAAGCTGGAGAAAATACCAATGATAGGTGAGGAGCGGGCCCGTTCTATTGCAGAGGCTGATGTTTTACATGAAGCGGAGGCCGAACTGAAGTTTATTGATGAATACAACATTACGCCTTACTTTTTTACAGATAAGGAATACCCCCAGCGGCTTAAGGAATGTTCCGATTCGCCGGTTATGCTTTATTACAAAGGCAATGCAAACCTGAACGCCGATAAAGTAGTAGCTATTGTAGGCACCCGCCGCGCTACGGAGTACGGCAAAGAAATCACCAAAAAGCTGGTTCAGGGACTTAGCGAGCAGGGCGTACTGGTTATAAGCGGCCTGGCTTATGGCATTGATGTGGTTGCTCACCAGGCCTCGCTGGAAAGTGGCCTGAATACAGTTGGCGTTTTGGGGCATGGTTTAAATACCATTTACCCTGCGCAACACAAAACTGTAGCCAAAAAAATGGTAGAGCAGGGTGGCTTATTGACAGAGTACCGTTCAACCGAAGAAATGAGCCCGCACAATTTCCCTAATCGCAACCGCGTTGTTGCTGGTATGAGCGATGCAGTAATTGTAATTGAATCTGCGCCCGATGGCGGTGCCTTGCTTACCGCTAACATAGCCCACGGCTATAACCGCGATGTGTTTGCCTACCCCGGTAGAACTACCGATAAATTCAGCGCGGGTTGTAACCTACTTATTAAAACCAACAAGGCTACTTTAATTGAAAGCACTACCGACTTTTTTACAGCCATGAACTGGCTGCCCGGCGATGCAGAGCTAAAGCCACGGCACCAGCAGCGGCAACTGGCTTTAAACCTATCGGCTGAAGAGAAACTGATTTACGATGTGCTTAATGAAAGGGGAGAAAGCGATATTGATGCGTTGACGGCGCTTTGCGAAATCAATTCGGGCTCGTTGGCAGTAACCTTGTTAGAGATGGAGATGAACGGTTTATTAGTGGCTTTACCCGGTAAGCGGTATAAACTTTTATAATCTTAATTTATGGCTTCAGCCTTTTCTCATGCAGTGGCATCCTTTGCCATAGGCAGCATTACCAAAATAAGCAGGCAACTTAGTGCCAGGGGCTTTGATTGGAAATTCTGGCTGCTGGGTGCCTTTTGCGCTGCTATACCCGATGCTGATGCTATCGGGTTTAAAATGGGAGTGCCCTATGATAGTTTTTGGGGGCACAGGGGTTTTACACATTCCTTTGTTTTTGCTTTACTGCTTGCCCTGGTGGTAATGTTTACTTTTTATAATACTGAAAAACCTGGCACCAAACGTTGGTGGCTTTTACTGCTTTTCTTTTTTCTGGCAACCGCATCGCACCCTATACTGGATGCCATGACTACCGGTGGCCTTGGCGTAGCCTTTTTCTCCCCGTTTGATAACACGCGCTATTTCTTCCCATTCCGACCCATAAAGGTGTCGCCAATAAGTATAAGTCAGTTTTTTACCCAGTGGGGCTGGCGGGTTATAAAAAGTGAACTGGTATGGGTTTGGCTTCCTTCATTTTTCATTATCATTATTGCGCAAATAATTAAGAAGTTGTCCGCCCGTTAAGCGTTTTTTTATTTTGGCGGCTAAAACAGAAAGGAAGTGGCCAAACAGAACCTGAAATCCAAAGCAAGCAGTACTAAGGAAACCGCAGCCGTTGCACCGCCTGTTACACCGGCAAAAAAGCTGCCTCCTTCAATTCTGTATTTCTTCATTTTTGCTTTTTCATTCCTTATTTATTCCAATACCCTTTGGAACAAGTACGCTATTGACGATGTAATTGTTGTTACCGATAATAAATACACCAAAAAGGGAACTGCCGGCATTAAAGAGCACTTTACGCATGATATGTTTGAAGGCTTTTTCGGCGAGCGTGGCGCTATGCTGGTAAGCGGTGGCCGTTACCGCCCTTTAAGCATGGCCCTGCTTTCAGTAGAGTATGAAGTAACACGCCACATGAAAGGAGATAAGCGTGATGTAATAACGGACCAAAACGTTATCATAGGCGACCAGGACCCTTACTTAAGCCCTTTCCTGAGCCACTTCATTAATATATTGTTGTTTTCGCTTACCAGCGTAACGCTTTATTACCTGCTTACTTTAATTATACCGGCAAAGTATTCGCTTAAAACACGCTTTGGCGATTTTGGGGTAGCCTTTTTTGCTACCCTGCTATATGCAGCCCACCCTATACATACCGAGGCCGTAGCCAACATTAAAGGCCGCGATGAGGTAATGTGTATGTTGTTCTCGCTGCTGGCATTGGTGGCGGCGGTTAAGTATGTGCGTACCGACAAAATTATGCACGTATTGTGGGGCACATTGGTGTTTTTCATAGCCCTGCTTTCAAAAGAAAACGCCATTACCTTTTTTGCTGTAATTCCTTTAACCTTTTTCTTTTTTACCAAAGCAAAGGCAAAGCACTATGTTATAGTTTTGCTTCCTTTTTTGGTGGCGGGTGGAGTGTTTTTGGGAATGCGCAGCGTCAGCACCAAAGCCGGTTTGGGGCAGGATACACCGGAGGTTTTAAATAACCCTTACATACTGGCCAAAGGAGGCATTAAGCCAAACGAACAGCGTATAACCCCTTTCCTTTACCGCGATAAGGTTACCGGCGAATACACCTTTTACAAGGAGTGCTTTGCTACCACTTTTGTAACCTTTGCTTACTACTTTAAAACGCTGGCGTTGCCACATCCGCTAACGCACGATTATTATTATAACCAAATACCTTTTGTTGGTTTTGATAGTGTGGTATTCTGGCTTTCTTTTCTACTGAACATCGGCCTGCTGATATATGCATTTATGGGACTAAAGAAGAAGAGTATTATCTCTTATTGCATCCTCTTCTACTTCGTTACTTTTTCGGTTGCCTCTAACTTTTTCTTTACGGTGGGCGTGTTAATGAACGAGCGCTTTATTTATATGAGTTCGTTGGGCTTTTGCATTTTGCTGGCTTACCTGTTAGTGCGCTCAACAGAAAAATATAAGCTTGATGGCAAGATTGTATTAGTGGTATTGTTACTGGTTGGCGGGCTTTACTCCGCCAAAACCTTTACACGCAACTTTGACTGGAAGGACAGCTTTACACTTTTCCGCCGCGATGTGCGCTGGAGCCCTAACTCCGCTAAAATTCAAACATCGGTTGGTGGAGATTTAGCCAAAGCTGCCAACTCAGATATTGCCCGCCTGCGCGATAGTGGCGTTATCCGTACCATCTTTTGTGATTTACGTGCGGATGATCAATTGCTGAATTCGCTGAACTCTTTGCCTGACTCCACCATCTCTCATATGCTGTTGGATTCTTCTATTGCGCACTTAAATGAGGCTATCCGTATTTATCCAAGCCATTCCAATGCGTGGGTGTTGTTGGGTAACAGCTGGTATAACCGCAGGCATAAACCTGAAGAGGTAATACCTATGTATGCCAATGCAGCACGCTTTAATGTAAATGGCAGTTACGATGCTTTCTTTAATCTTGGCTTTTTGTATAATGAAATCAATAAGCCGGACTCTGCTAAAAAGTATCTGCTATTGGCAAGAACCATTAAGCCTGAACAGGAGGCGTATAGATTTTTATTAGCTTATGTTTCGGCTAAACTCAATCAGCCTGATTCAGTAGAATACTGGCTGAATATCGGCTCGCAAAAACGCCCTGTTGCAGGAGAGGACTATTATAAAATAGGTACCGGTTTTGGTAAAGCGGCAGGTAATTTTCCGTTGGCAATTGAGTACTTGAAAAAAGCAACCCAGGCCAGCCCTAAGGTGGAATTGTATTGGGAAGACCTTGGTGTGGCTTATGGCTTATCAGGCCGTTACCCTGAAGCTATTGAGGCTGCTAACAAGCTTATTGAAATTAACCCTAAGTATAAGGCCGCCTACATGAACCTTTTTGTAAGTTATCGTATGGTAGGTAACATGAAGATGAGCGAAGAGAGCTACAACAAGGCCAGAGAGCTTGACCCTACTATGGCGCCTTATAACAGCCAGCCACAATCAGGTGTATTTTCACAGCGCCCGGGTAACAAGTAATCAGTAATGCCGGTGGGCCGGTGGGGTAGGAGGTTCTCCATTCCATGGATCCCATACATCAAGGTTGGTTTGATCTATAATAGCTGCTTTGGTTACCACACGGCTATCGCGATACTTTTTGCGCAGGTAATCCATTTGCTGGTATAGTTGTATTAACTCAACTGAATCCTCCAAAAGGTTTATCTGGTGCCCGCCCCCTACTAAATGGCTGCAGCGTACACCAATGGTTCTTATCAATTGCCGCCGCTCAAACAACTTGGAGAAAATATCCAGCACTTTTACCACTATAATATGATCGCAACTGGTGTAGGGTATTCTCTCCTGCCGGGTGTAAGTCTGCATATCGCTGTAGCGTATTTTTACCGTTATGCAGGCGGTTAGTTTGTTGCCCAATCGTAGTTGATAGGCAATACCCTCAGCCATGGCGCGTAATATGTTGTGCAGTTTGGTAAGGTCAATGGTATCGCGGTCAAAGGTGCGTTCTAACGATAGCGACTCCCGTTCATAGAAAGGCTTTAGGGGAGTATTATCTATACCTTGAGCGCGCAGCCATAAGGTATGTCCGTTTTTACCAAAAACTTTTTCGAGCGCCTTTTGTGGCATTTGTTGCAAGGTATGTACGGTTTGAACGCCGAGCTCGCGCAATACCTGGTAGGTTTCGCGCCCTACCAACGGCAGCTTTCTTACAGGCAATGGCGCTAAAAAGCTTTTTTCCATTCCGGTAGCAATGGCCATTTTGCCATTGGGTTTTGATACGCTGGTAGCTACTTTTGATACCGTTTTATTTTTGGCCAGCCCCATTGATACCGGCAAGCCGGTTTGGCGCATAATGTACTCGCGTATTTCGGTTGAGTATTTCGCTATACCAAAAATCTTGTCCATACCGCTCATGTCAATATAGAATTCATCTACAGATGCTTTTTCCAGAAGAGGGACTTTCTCGCGCAGTATATCTGTAACCTCGCTTGAAAGTTTGCTGTATTTGCCTGAATCGCCGCGCACCACAATAGCTTCGGGGCAAAGGCGGCGTGCAATTTTCATGGCCATACCGGCATACACCCCAAAGCTGCGGGCTTCATAACTGCAGGAGGCCACCACTCCACGGTCAGTAATGCCGCCTACCAGCACAGGCATGCCATTCAGCTTGTTGTTAAGCAAACGTTCTACTGAAACGAAGAACTCGTCCAAATCAAAATGCACTATACTTTTACCTAATTGCTCCTCAGGCGTGTCCATTACTATTTAAATTAGCTTATGCTAAAATAATTAGTAATTTTGAATTGGCACTATAAATTTGTTACCGCTCAAACCGCGCAGTAAAATGTCTTAAGAAAGGAGGTTCGTAAGTGATGCGTAGTCCTGTAGATGCGGTTCTTTCTTCAAGTATATCATCAAAAACGTCTATTACATAGTCAATATGGCTTTGGGTATAAACACGGCGCGGTATGGCTAAACGTACCAATTCGTTTGCGGCCGGTATCAGTTCACCCTTTTCATCGTATTTGCCGAACATTACAGAGCCCACTTCAACACAACGTATGCCGCTTGAAACATACAAATCGCAGACTAATGCCTGACCCGGAAATTGCACTACCGGGATGTGCGGGTATAATTTTTTGGCGTCAATGTAAATAGCGTGCCCGCCGAAGGGCCTCACAACCGGTATGCCTTTTTCGTAAAGGTGTTTGCCTAAGTATTCGGTGCTTTTTATGCGGTAATGCAAATAGTCCGGATCGAAAACTTCATCAAGGCCCACGGCTATAGCTTCCATATCGCGGCCGCTTAAGCCGCCATAGGTGGCAAATCCCTCTGATATGATAAGCAGGTTAGTGCATTTCTCAGCAAGCGATTTATCCTTTAGTGTTAACAGTCCACCCATATTTACCAAGGCGTCTTTCTTGGCACTCATTACAAAGGCATCAGCCAATGCAAGCATTTGCTGCGCTATTTCGTAGTATGTTTTATTGGCGTATGCTGCTTCGCGATGTTTAATGAAATAACTGTTCTCTGCAATACGGCAGCCGTCAATAACAAATAATACCCCGTATTTATCGCATAGCTTACGCAGTGCCAAAGCATTGGCCATACTTACGGGTTGCCCACCAGCTGAGTTATTAGTTACAGTTAAAATTACTGCGCCTACATTTTCAGCTCCGGCTTTTTTAATCAGTTCCTCGGTTTTTTCAAGGTTTATATTGCCTTTAAATGGCAGTTCAGTATCAGGGTTAAGCGCTTCATCATATAAACAATCATAAGCAGTGGCTCCCGTAAACTCAATGTTTGCGCGCGTTGTATCAAAATGGGTGTTACTGATAAATACTTTGTTTTTACCTCCAAGTATTCCATACAGGATGCGTTCAGCAGCGCGGCCCTGATGGGTAGGTAATATGTAAGGCATGCCTGTTAAGGCTTTTACTTTGCTTTCAAGGTGTTCCCAACTATGTGCACCGGCGTATGATTCGTCGCCCATCATCATTGCCCCCCACTGGTGATCGCTCATGGCAGAAGTGCCACTATCCGTTAGCAAATCAATGTATACATCATCGCTACGGATAAGGAAGGGGTTGTAGCCGGCCTTTTTCAAAACTTCACCACGGTATTCAGGTGTAGTTATTTTTAGTGGCTCCACCATTTTAATCTTAAAAGGCTCGGCCAGTGTTCGCGCTTTTTTCATACAGCAGTATTTACCGGCGAAAATTGCCACAGAAAATCCTGCCTTCTGACTGATTCAAATCATGCTGTTATACAGGCAAAAAAAAGCGGCAGACCCCCGCCTGCCGCTTACACCATCCTCTACGAGAGGAGTTGTGTGAAGAATCCTTACTTGTTGTTTGTGGCCTTTATTTGTAAAGCACTCTTGATTAACTCAAGGTCGCTTTGCATGCTGGCCATCTTGTTTTCTATTTCGGTATTCTTGTTTTGCAGCGAAGCATTGTTCTGCTGCAGTTGGTTAATCATCTTCAACAATTCCTGGGTGGCCGATATGTTCAGTGTGCTAAGGGCCTCATAATCTACCGTACGGAAATCATTCACTTCTTTTCCGAACACGAACACCTTGCCCTCATCTTTCAAATTCACGGTAAAGCTGTTGGCGGTGGCGGCAGTTACTGTCAGCCGCTCTTCGCGGTCGGCAAAAATTAACTTCACCACATCGCCGGGCTTTAAATCATTAGCCACTTTTATTTCGCCGTTGTGTATTTCGGTAAGCTTATAAATATTTGGCACAAAGTCGGTAATAGTATTTACTGCCTGCGGATAAACGGCTTCCAGCTCTTGCGCAATTACCTTTTTGTTTAGTCCAGTGCCCTTGCCTATAGTATCAATAAATCTGTAATCGGTAATTTTTATTTCAGCCAGCGTTTGTAAATCTTTTTCGCTGTTTGAAACACCAACAACGCATTTAATACGGGCATCGGAATAAGCGTCAAACTCAGTAGCGGCAACGCGTGCACTGGCGTAAATAGAAAGTGGCACACTTGCTGAACCTACTGTGCCTACAGTACCGCTTGAGTTAAGGTAGCCGTAACTTAGTGTGGTGCTTTGCGAACCGTTAACTACCAATTTGGCCTGTGTAGGGTTGTTGGTGCCTATACCCACATAACCGTTAGAGCGCTTAATTACAAAAGGCTGATCAACGAAGCTGCCAGCATCATCATAACGGTTAATAAAGAAATCAGACCCAACATTAGAGCCGCTTTCTGTTCCGTTTGATTTACCTACCAGCCAACGTTGGCTGGTGCCCGTGTTAAATTTAATGGCTGCTTCCTGGCCGGATACTGCGCCCGTTGCAAAGTACGAAGCCTGGGCAGTTGTGCGAATGCTAATAGTAGCCACAGATGAATTCTGCACATCAATCATATTACCCGGAGTGGTGGTTCCTATACCCAACATGCCGTTACCAGCTAAACGCATTTTTTCGTTAGGGGTAACATCTAAGCTTGATGAGCTACCCATTGGTGAAGCTGTTTTGAATATTACAGCCGAACCACCCTGGCTTAAGCTGCTGCCATTACCAGTGGCTATACCACCGCTCAATATCAGGTCGCCACCGTTTTTATCAGCCTGCCCTGCTAAGGTACCCCCTGCTTGTACAATCAAGTCGTTACCATCGCCTGCAGCGGTGCTGCGTTCCATCCAAACCGTACGGTCTGCGTCACCATCAAACGATAACTTAGCAGTAGGGGCTGTAGTTCCTATACCTACGTTGCCGGTTGTTGTTTTAACGGTAATTAAATCGTTGGCAGCCAGGTTACGTAAAATGAAATCATTGTCCGAATTGTTCATACCGGCAAACCATATCTCACTGCCGCTGCGTAGCATACTTAATCCTGTGTAAGCTGTTGTGCCTGTTTGGTTAATCTGCACCACGGCGCTGCTGTTGCTTGCTCCCTGCACTACTAAGCGTTCGCCGGCAGTGGTAGTGCCTATAGCTACGTTACCGCCGCTAAGTACACGCATGCGTTCCGTATTGTTGGTGCGTATAACCCAATCAACTGCATCAGTAGTACCTATAAAGTTAGAAGCTGCACTTGTGCCGGTGTTGCCTGTGGTGCTCCATGCTGTATTGCCCAGTATGGTTGATAAATTCTGCCAACTGCCTGTGCCGTTAGCATTACTAACCATAACCTTGTTTGCAGCCTGGTTACCATCTACCATTCTTATACTACCCACTACATGTAATTTATCAAGTGGCGTAGTGGTACCCATACCTACATTTACTGCATCGGCCCCTGTGCCACCTAATACCATTGAATTACTCGCAGCAACAAATGCATTTTTGCCTATGGCAATAGCATTGTTTAATTGTGTTGTGGTGCCCGGGCCTGAACCATAGCCCACATAAAGGTTGTAATTACCTGTTAAGTTAGCATTGGCTGAAGTACTTGTAACACCTGATAGGTAACCAATACCAATGTTGCCGGTACCGGTAGTTACCATTTCAAGCGCGCGGTGGCCGTAGGCCTCGTTGTAATTACCGGTAGTATTATCGCCTAAGGCATCAACACCAAAGGCATTGTTGTTAGAGCCCGTGGTATTAGCTGCCATTGTATTCATCCCCACTGCCAGGTTTCTGCTGCCTGTTGTATTTGAACCCAGTGGGCCTACACCTATAGCCACGTTTATATAGCCGGTGGTATTTGAGCTTAATGTATAGGGCCCTAAGGCGGTATTCCAACTGCCTGTATTATTAGCTACCAATGCCTGGTAACCAACTGCTGTATTATCAAAGCCGGTGGTATTGTTTTGTAGTGATTCAAAACCTACGGCCACGTTCTCGGCGCCTGTTGTGTTGGCCTGTAATGCAAAAGCACCAACGGCGGTAAGTTCGGAAGAAGTGGCGTTGCTTTCAAGCGCACCCGCGCCCATAGCAACATTGCGTTGGCCGGTAGTATTGTTCAGCAATGCATTAATACCTGTGGCCGTATTTTGCGTACCGCTGGTGTTGCTGTTACCTGCCCAGTAACCCCAGAAGGTATTTGAAAGCAATGGATCAATTCTACCGCTTTGTTGATTGTTGGTGCGTATGGTAAACGGAACGTTATCAGTAGTGCCGATAAAGTTTACACCATCTACAGTACCACTATTGCCGGTTAGTGTCCATGCAGTATTACCTATTATTGACGCCGCGCTTTGCCAGCTTCCTGTTCCATTGGCATCGCTAACCATTATTTTGTTTAAGCCCTGGTTACCATCAACCATACGGATACTTCCTGCAACATGCAGTTTATCTAATGGCGTTGAAATGCCTACACCAACGTTACCGTTTTTGAGCACGGTAAATGCATCGGAACGGGATGAAGAATTTTGACCATTACCCACATTAAAGGCACGGTCTGTAGCTGAATAAGCAGTTGTGCTGCCGGGTGTATAGGTTGTACCAAACATGCCTAAGCTTACTTCAGTGTAAGATTGCGCCTGATTATTTGCACCCATCGCCACAGATGACCAGCCTTTAGCATTGTTGTTGTTTCCGAAAACGGAAGAGGCCTGGCCCGTGGCAGTGTCGCGGTCACCCGTTGCAAACCCTTCAAATGCATATACGTGGTTTAAAAATCCGAAAGCTGATGCAGCGCTTGCTAATACCGTGTCCTGATAACCAACAACGATAGAGTGCCCATAGCCAGTACCTATGTAGCCGAAGGTGCCGCCCATGATATCATCAACGCCCTGGTCGTTATTTACTAAGCCCGAAACCAGGGAGTAGTTGGCCGCTACTGTATTGCTCTGGCCCACAGCCATAGCATTGGTTCCGGTAACTGTATTGTTGGTGGCCCCTACACTTGCACTGCCATTTACTACAAAATTGGTAGATGGGCTATTGGTATTGATACCCACATTGCCGTTTGATAATACACGCAGCCTTTCGCTGTTGTTGGTTTTAACTACCCAGTCCACATTATCTGTGGTGCCTATAAAATTAGTGCCGGCAGTTGTGCCGCTATTACCTGTAATTGACCATGCGGTATTGCCTAACACCGATGAAGCGGAAGTCCATATACCCACGCCGTTAGCATCGCTTACCATAATTTTACCGGTGCCCTGGTTGCCATCTACCATTTTAATAGAACCAACCACATGTAAGGTGGTATCAGGTGCAGTTGTTCCAATACCCACACGACCTTTTCCGGCGCTTTCAATAGTCATTACATGGCGGCTGCCAATACTATCAACGTTATCAGTATTCAGGTTCCAGGTATAAAAGTCAATAGCGTTGCCTATGTTACTGCCACTGTTATGGCGGGTTTTAATAGCCTGTGAATAGCCAGTGCCGCCATTGTAGCTCATTACAATTTGGCTGCTTGATGAACTGGCGCTTGTGTTACCACTGCGCAAACGCAAACTGCGCGCGCCTGAGTTGTTACCTATTACATCTAAGTAGGCTTTAGGCAGATTAATACCAACACCAACCGCACCCTGGTAAGTGATATTTAAGATATTGCGATTATACCAGCTAACCACATCATCAGTCACAGAGCCGATATGCATTACCGAATCTTCGTAATCTATTTGCATGACCTTTCTGTTTGTTGCACCGCTTAAATCTTCAAAATAAACACGTGGAATATTGGCGTCAGTCAGAAGTAAAGCAGCGCCATATTGTGCAGTTACCCCACTGGTTCCTCCGTTGCTTATATGTACGCTTTGTTTAGGAGTGGCTGTGCCTAAGCCAATTCTGCCGTTGGCTAAAACGCGCATGCGCTCGGTGCTATTCGTCTTAACTACCCAATCCACGTTATCGGTAGTTCCTATAAAATTGGTGCCTGCTGTTGTGCCGCTATTGCCGGTTAATGACCAACCGGTTAAACCGCTAAGCGAAACTGAGTTTTGGCCGCCAATACTTAAACTGGTTCCATTCAGGTATAGTTTCTGCGTATCAATACCTAAAGCAGACGGAGCCACCCATTTTCCGTTACCAACTGCATCGCTTTGCAATACATAGCCGCTGGTGGCTCCGTTACTCATTTTAAAGTATTTACTTATAAGACTATCATTAATCGTAACGCTGTTGGTGGCCAGATTACCATGTATAAGCGGAGTGGTGGTGTTGCTGTTATCTATATACAGATAGTTGCTGCCGGTTTCGTTTTGGCCCGCCTGCGAACCGAGGAAAACGTTACCACTGCCGGTATTGTTCTGTCCGCTTTGGTAGCCTAAGAATACGTTGTTACTTCCTGTGTTGTTTTGGCCGGATAGTACACCCACGGCTGAGTTAGAACTTCCTGTTACGTTAAAGCTTAGCGTGTGTGAGCCTAATGCCAGGTTGTTGACGCCGGTTGTGTTGCTGTGTAAACTCCAATGACCTATGGCGGTTGAGTTGTTACCTGTTGTGGTGGCCGCCATTGCATCCCAACCCATAGCGGTGTTGTAGCTTCCTGTGGTGTTGGTTTGTAAGGCCATATAACCTACGGCCGTGTTGTAAATAGCGGAGGTATTATTGGTTAATGCGCCTACGCCTACTGCTACATTGTAATTGCCCGTAGTATTTTTATTAAGCGCATCATTACCGATACCAATGTTATTAGAGCCGCTTGTATTGGTAAACATTGAATTAAAACCTAATGCCACGTTTGAGTTGCCGGTGTTATTGAATAGAGCCTGTATACCTATACCTATGCTGGTGCTGCCGTTGGCGCTGCGCATGGCATTGCCGCCTATGGCCACGTTGTAGTTGCCGGTTGTAAGTAACTGAAGGGCCTGGTTACCCGCAGCGGTATTTGTTTGGCCCGTAGTAACGCTGGCCAAGCTTGAAGCACCAACGCCGGTATTGGAAGTGTTTCCGGTTAAAAAATTACCTGAGTTAACACCCGCAAAAAAGTTAGAAGTGCCGCCGAAGTTGTGAATGAAGCGATTTGCACCGCTATAAATTACACCCGCTGTAGAAGTTGAATTCGGAAGGCGGAAGTTGCCTGTTATTTCTAACTGCTCGTTAGGGGCGGAGGTGCCGATACCTACCCTGCCTGTTGATGTTACTCTTGCCTGTTCCGTATTATTAGTTTTTATAACCCAATCTGCATTATCAGTTGTGCCGATAAAGTTGGTTGCGGGAGATGTTCCGGTATTACCTGTCAATCCCCAGGCGTTCTGTGAACCATCAGCTCCTGTGGCACCGGTTGAACCTGTGGCACCTGTCGCACCAGTAGGTCCTTGTAAGCCTTGTGGGCCTGTATCCCCGGTGGCACCATTGCTTCCATTAGTTCCGTTAGCGCCTGTAGCACCTGTTGGTCCTT
>CAZUHU010000027.1:0-27832 GCA_964620645.1 uncultured Chitinophaga sp. | reverse complement strand
CCTGCGCGGGTTGGTGTAGAAAGTTCAATTTCTATTTCATTGCTTTCTAATACGCCTAACATTTCGATAAGGAAACGCGCATTGAAGGCAATATCCATATCGTTGCCTTCGTAGCTACAGGTTAAACGTTCGTTAGCTTCGTTGCTGAAGTCTAAATCCTGTGCAGAGATTTTAAGTTCGCTGCCTGCGATAGAAAGCACCACCTGGTAAGTGGTTTTGTTAGAGTAGATAGAGATACGGCGCATGGCGTTTTGAAACTCCAGGCGGTTTATAGTTAGCTTGTTCGGGTTGTTTTGAGGTATAACGGCGTTATAATCGGGGTAGTTGGCATCAATTAAACGGCAAATCAACTTGGTGTTTTCAAAATTGAAAAACGCGTTCGATTTGTTGTAAGATACATTTACTGCTGCATCATCGCCACCTAATGCACCTTTCAAAAGGTTCAGCGCTTTTTTAGGTACAATAAACTGGGTTGCCTTGGCAGCCTTAACATCCTTACGCTTTAATTTAACCAGCTTGTGCGCATCGGTAGAAACAAAGGTCATACCCTCGTTTGATACCTGGAATAAAACGCCGGTCATGGCCGGGCGAAGGTCATCGCTGCTAACCGCAAACAATGTTTTAGCAATAGCATGCGAAAGATGCGTTGACGCAATATTGATTTCAGTTACCGCTTCAGGCTGAGGTATTTTTGGAAAATCATCCGGGTTTTCACCTGCCAGTTTATAGCGACCTGTTTCGCTGGTAATTTCAATACCGAAAGTTTTCTCGTCCACTTTAAAAGTAAGTGGCTGCTCAGGCAGTGTCTTTAAGGTATCTAACAGAATACGCGCCGGTATAGCAATACGGCCATTGTCCTTGGCTTCCACTTTCAGTTCAGTACTCATGGAGGTTTCCAGGTCGGTAGCAAACACTGTAAGCTTGCCGCCCTTTATTTCAAACAAAAAATCTTCCAGAATCGGCAATACGCTGCTGCTGTTAATTACGCCGCCTATTACCTGCAGGCTCTTCAATAATGAGGTGGTGGAAACAATAAATTTCATGAGCACGGTTTTAGTATCGCGGCAAATATAATTATTGAAGGAAATTACCGTCAGCTAATTACAATATCCACAAAAGCCGTTGTGAATAGTTAGTAAGACAAAAGCCCCCGTTTAGCCTCTCTTTAACGGGTTTAAGTCCTGTTTTTAAAAACGGGGTATAATACAGCATACATAATACATAGGCTGTTTATATCGCTTTAACAGCTTTCAATTTTGGTTATGGCTCAAAAATTTACTTTTGACACAGCAGCAGATTTATGGGTTACCCGGTAAAAAAAGAAGGACGATTTACATATTGCGAAGAAGGCGAGGGCGAAGTGATTGTTTTGCTGCACGGATTATTCGGCGCACTCAGCAATTTCGATTCTATTATCCGGCATTTTTCGCCCAACTATAAAGTGGTTATACCCCAGCTGCCCCTGTTTGAGTTAGAGGTGGACCAAACCACCGTAACCGGCATGGTAGATTACATTGACGAGTTTATCGAATTTAAAGGCTGGCAGCGGGTGCACCTGATTGGCAACTCCCTGGGCGGCCACGTAGGTCAAATGTATTACCTGCGGAAGCGTCATAAGGTCATAAGTATGGTTTTAACCGGCAGTTCAGGCCTTTTTGAAAACAGTCTGGGCGATACCTACCCCCGCAAAGGCGACTATGAATATGTGCGGAAGAAGACTGAAGGCACCTTTTATAACCCCGAAATGGCTACTAAAGAGCTGGTTGACAGCGTTTTCGAGGTGGTAAACAACCGGAATACAGCCATAAGGATGGTGGTAATGGCCAAATCGGCACTGCGCCATAACCTGCGCGACGAAGTGGCGGGTATGGACCTCCCCGTTTGTTTAATTTGGGGAAAGAACGATAATATTACGCCTGCTTTTGTGGGCGAAGAGTTTCATAAGTTATTGCCGCACTCGGAGTTACACATAATTGACCGCTGCGGGCATGCGCCTATGATGGAGCAAAGCGAAGAGTTTAATGCCATATTGGAACGCTTCTTGAACAAGGTTAAACAAGGAGCATTTTGACAAAAACAACTTAAAGGAGATTAAAATCAGTAAGGATTATGACAAATTCCTGACAAACAATTTTAACCTTTCGGTTGTTCCAAACGTCTAACAAAAAGAAGAAGAATTATGATTGCTCCGCATTTAATATCAGATACTATACCTGCCTTACATACCGACGACCCGGGCGAACAGGCGCTTATACAAATGCATGAGTATAACGTGGCCCAGTTGCCTGTAGTAGAGGGTAAAAAATATGTTGGCTTGGTAACTATGGAAGAGCTCATCAGCTCCAAACATCTCAGCCATCCACTAAGGGATATTGTTCAGAATTTCCGCAAGCCGTTTGTGCGCAATACCGCCCATATCTTTGATATAATGAAGGCTGCCGTTGAGTATAATGTGCGCATTGTACCCGTGCTGGATGACCAGCAGAATTACTTAGGGCTGGTTTCGGCAGAAAGCTGCCTTCGTGCCTTTGCTGTACTGAACTCTGTAAACGAGCCCGGGGCTATTATTGAACTGGAAGTGGCCCGTAAAGATTATAGCCTATCTCAGCTAAGCGGCATTGTAGAGGATAGCGAAGCGGCCATCATCTGTTTTTACAGCCATGTAAACAGTGAGAGCGGTAACGTGGAAATAACCATAAAAGTTAACACCAACGAGGTAGCTTCTATTATCGCCTCCTTTGAGCGCTATAACTATGAAGTTAAGCTGGTGCACAACGATTCTGAATACAGCGAAGACCTTAAGGACCGTTACGATGCCTTAATGCGCTACCTCAACATTTAAGCCGCTGTTAAACAACCGTAAAAGCTGCTTTGGCCAAAACATTGGCATATTTCGTGCGTTCCCTCAACTCACCAAGCTAAATCTTCTATTTTCGCGCCCGAAATTGATGCGGAAAACATGGTTGTTTTTCTTACTGCTGCTTACTACTGCAGGCCTTAAGGCCCAGCAGATGACGGAAGTGTATGGTATAGTTACTGATGCTGTAACCAAACAGCCTATGGACTATGTTAACGTCCGCATCGTAGGCACCGTAAAGGCCACCCAAACCGACCCACGAGGCGAGTACCGCATCCGCAGTATTGAAAAGATAGATACGCTGGCCTTTAGCTATTTGGGCTATAAAACACGCTATGTGCCCATTAAGCGTGGAGTAAGCCAGCAGCTTAACATTGAAATGGGTAGCGATGAAGTAACCCTTACCGAAATAGCCGTTAAAGCCGAAAAGAAGAAAAAGCGGGTAATTGACACGGTGGCCAACTACGTGTTTTACAAAGTGCTGGAGCATAAGGACGAGAACCGCGATAACGCATTCAACACTTATAAGTACGACTGCTACGAAAAAACAGATTTCTCCCTTCTCAACCCTCCGCAGAAATTTTTGAACTACTGGATTTTTAAACCCTTCCGTTTTGCATTTGAAAACAGGGACACTACTGAAGAAGGAAACGTATTTATACCCGGTGTAATGCGCGAAACCGTAAGCGAGGTTTACTACCGCAAAAAACCCAATTCACTTAAAAAGTTTGTAAAGGCTGATAATATGACCGGGGTAGACAACCCCAGTGTAATGAATATGGCCAATTACAACTTTGGCGAGTACGATGCTTACTCTAACCTTTTTGTAATTGCCCAAACCAGTTTCATAGCCCCCTTTGCCAATACCGCTATTGTAACCTACCGCTATTACTTGACCGATACTGCGCGCATTGACGGACGCATTTCCTACAAACTACATTTCGTAGGTAAGGTAAAGGAAGATATGGCACTTAAAGGTTATGCCTGGATCGACTCTGCTACCTGGGCAGTTAAAAGCCTGGTGTTTAGGCCCAATGAAAAAGCCAACCTCAACTTTGTAAATGATTATACCATCCGCCAGGATTTTACCCTGGTAAAGGACCAGTATTGGATGATGAACCGCGAGGAAATGAATGCAGTGGGCTCGCTATTTAAGAAGAAGAACAAAATGGCCATATTGGTTACCAAGGTACACGCGCGTAAAAACTTTGAGGTAGATGTGCCTTTTCCTGATTCTATCTTCAAAGGTCCCGAAGAAATTATTACACTGGATAGCGCAGTATTTAAAGAGCGCCAATATTTCGATACCGCGCGTTTTGAAAACCTTACTTCGCAGGAGGACCGTGTTTATTTTATATCCGATACCATCAAAAAAGTACGGGCATGGAAAACGTACATGTGGCTGGGCCGCTTTTTTACCGCTGCCTTTGCTGATGTTGGCCCCATAAGTATTGGCCGGGTGCTCAATTTCGGCAGCCGCAATAACGTGGAGGGTTGGCGTGTGCGTTTTGGTTTTGAAACCAACCCGCGCTTCAGGCCTAAAACGCCGGTTAACGCCTTCTTACGCAAATTCTATTTCTACGGCTATGGGGCTTATGGCTTTAAAGATAAAGACTGGAAATATCAGGCTATTGTAAAGGTATTGCTGCCGCAGCCCAACCAACGTTGGCAGGCTTTAGAAGCCATGTACCGATACGACATGCGCGTACCCGGGCAGGATGAAATGCAGAACCTGCTAACCTTCGATAACATTGTTACCCTTATAAGCGGTAAAACGCTCAGCAAAATCATGAAGGTGCGCGAGTTCAGAATTACATACGAAAAAGAAATTGTAAAGGACATAAGCACCTTTACCATGTTCAATGAAAAAACCTATTACGATATACCCGGTGTGTTCGACTTTTCCCGTATCGGCGCCGATGCAACCCCTCATCGTATTCCGAAATTCAACGTAACACAGTTTACTTTCGATTTCCGCTATTGCTACAAAGACCAGGCTTTTATCGGCAACTATTTTTACCGCTACTACACCAAAAACAAATACCCGGTAATATTATTCCGCTACACGGCCGGTTTGGTTGATATTGAAAAGGACCATTACAATTATCACGACCTTCAGTTGACCATCAAGCAGCGTCTATTTTCGCCAATAGGCTTTACTGATTATAGCTTTAAGTTTGGAAAAATATTCGGTAAGGTGCCTTATACGGAAAGCTACCTTACACAGGGCAACCTTGGTATACTTTACGATAAATTCAACTACAACCTATTGCGTGAGTTTGAGTTTACTACCGATCAATACGCTTCTTTTTGGTTAGAGCATAACTTCCACGGCTTCTTCTTCAACAAAATTCCGGGGGTTAACAAACTACGCCTGCAGGAGGTATTTGTAATGCGCAGCCTTTGGGGCACTTACAGCAACCGCAATAACGATATACTTCAAAAACCGGCTGAATTAGGCCAGCCTTTCCCTAAGCCTTATATTGAAATGGGTTTTGGCATAGCCAATATCGCTTATCTCTTCCGTGTAGATTTTTTGTGGAGGTTAACTTACCGCAACAATCCGGGTGCGCCTAACTGGGGTGTAAAAATTGCTTTAAAGCCGGGCTTCTAATCTATCTGTACTACGTAAGCCTCTGCATAGTCAGCCTTTATTTTTTCCAGGAACTTTTCTGCCGGTTCGCGGTGTTTAAAATAACCGGCATAAACCCTGTAAACCATAATTCCATTTTGCCTGAAAAGCTGCATCCAGGTTTCGCAATTATAGTTTTGCTTCAAATAACCCAATGTGCCGGTAGCCTTTTCGTGCATTCCGAAACTGCCCACCTTAATAGTGTAACCACTAAGGTTCGTGTCAATAGCTTCCACTTTAAGCAGCGGCAACAGGCTATCTCGCGGAGAGATTACCGTTTGCACAACAGTATCATTCGCTAAAATTTCCAGCGCAACTTTGGTTACACCGGCATTTACAAAATTCAGTTTTTTAGCTCCGGCAAGCGTAAGGTCTACTACCCGCCCCTTTCCATAGGGCCCGCGGTCATTCACCCGTACTACTATACTGCTATCGTTATTCAGATTCGTAACCTTAAGCAAAGTTCCAAAAGGTAGGGTGCGGTGGGCACAGGTCATTTTGCTTTGCCTGAAAATTTCGCCGCTGCTTGTTTTACGGCCTTCAAATTTTGACGCATAAAAGCTGGCGTTGCCTACAGCAGTAAAATCCTGCGCGCCGGCTGCTATGCAAACAGCAACCAACAGCAAACAGCCAAGCCATCTGCGCAAAGCAGCTCTGGTAGGTTTAATCAATACCTGCGGTTTTAAAAAGTAGCTAACTCATAAATATGGTCGTATCCAACCCGGTCAATAAACTCCTGCAGTTTTTCAATCTCTGCCGTTACTTCTTCTTTCGTAAAGTCGTCAAGCTCTCCTTTAAAATTAAGTACGGCTTCTAAACCTGCACGGCTCACTTTCAAAATGGACAAGCCCCCTTCTTCATCTAAAAAAACCGGTTCTCCTTCTTCCCAACTTACTTCTGCATCGCCGGTTATTATGGTAAAGTCAAGCGTGGTAAGGCGCTCCATATCCAACGCATCCATATCATCCAATTCGTCTAAATCCGGCTTTCGTAATTTGCTTACATCCGGCTGAAAAATAAGTGTGCTTCCCATCATAGTGTTCGTATTTAGTGTTATGAAAGTAATAGCTTTGCAAAATTATATACGTCTTCAAACGAATTGTATAGTGGCACCGGTGCCACACGTATCACATCGGGATCCCGCCAATCAGCAATTACCCCAGCTTTCGAAATTTTCTGAAATAATTTCCTGCCATTATTCAGCGTTTGTATACTTAACTGGCAACCGCGTTGCTTTTTATCTGTTGGCGTAATAATGCGGAAGTACTTATTGCCCTTGCCTATCAAAAACTCAAGGTAGCCGGTAAGCAACTCGCTTTTTTGCCGCAATGCTTTCATTCCCACTTCATCAAAAATATCCAGCGAGGCACGGTGGGCCGCCATGGATAGCACAGGCGCATTACTTATTTGCCAACCTGCTGCGCCGGCCTGTGGTACAAAGTGTTTGTTCTCGCGCATCTTAAAACGGGTCTTTTCGTCATTACCCCACCAGCCGGCAAGGCGTGGCAGGTCCGGACGATCAGCATATTTTTCATGCACGTAAATACCGCTTACCCCGCCGGGTCCGCTGTTCAGGTATTTGTAGCTGCACCAGGTAGCGAAATCTATACCCCAGCTGTGTAGTTTCAGTTCCACGTTGCCTATGGCATGGGCCAGGTCTACACCAAATGTTATGTTATGCGCCCGGGCAGTGGAAGCAATCTTTTGCAATTCAAAAAACTGGCCGGTATAATAGTTAACTGCACTTAGCATTACTAACGCCAGCTCATCCTTATGCGCTTCTATTTTTGCAATAATATCTTCAGTGCGCAAGGTAACCTCGCCTTCGCGCGGCATTACTTCAATTATACATTCTGCAGGGTTTAGGCCATGCAGCTTTATTTGTTGCTCAAAGGCATAGTAATCGCTGGGGAACTCATCTGCCTCAATAAGTATTTTTGTTTTCTTGCTCTGCGGACGATAAAAGGAAATAAGCAACAGGTTAAGGTTAACTGTAAGTTGGTTCATTACTACTACCTCGGCCGGTTTAGCGCCCACCAGTTTAGCTACAGACTTTGAAAAGAAATGGTGATAATACAACCAGGGCCGTTTGCCGTGGTGGTGTCCTTCAACACCCAGTTTCTTCCAATCCTCTAATTCAATCTTTAGTTGCTGTTCCACCGTTTTAGGCTGCAGCCCAAGCGAGTTACCGCAAAGGTAAATGCTCTCCTTACCATTAACCTTAGGTATAAAAAAACGATTGCGGAATTTTTTTAAAGGATCTTTTTTATCAAGAGCGCGGGCAAAGGCCAGTGAATTTTCGAATGTCATTTTATATCTTTTTGCCGTAAGACATAAACCATGCCTTACTTAACGAACTTCTTCTTGTCTAACTGCAACCACTCTAATGCATTTTTATACATCAGTTTGTCGTTGGTCTTCTTCGGTAATTTAAGGGCTTCAATCTCCTCGCCCGGCCTGTCCTCACCCAACGGAAAAGGATAATCGCTGCCGATGCATACGCGGTCCTCACCAAGCAGGTTAATCACATACTTCAAAAACGCCTCGTCATGTATAAGGCTATCTACATAAAAATGCCCCAGGTAATCGCGGGGGTTCACCTGGTTATCAATTGCGGTTAAATCAGGGCGCACATTAAAACCGCGCTCAATACGGCCGATGTTGGCCGGGAAAGAACCGCCACCGTGCGCAAACGCAAAGCGCAGTTTAGGAAACCGCTCAAACACACCCCCGAAAATAAGCGAGCAAATAGCCCGGTTTGTTTCGGCAGGCATGCCCACCAGCCACGGCAGCCAATATTTGCTCATTTGCCGTGCACCCATCATGTTCCAGGGGTGCACAAACAAAGCCAGGCCCAATTCTTCAGCAGCTTCATAAATCGGGAAAAAGGCCCTCTCATCCAGGTTCAGGTCATTAATGTTGGTTCCTATTTGCAGGCCTGCATAACCCAGCTTTTTGCAGCGCTCCATTTCACGTATAGCAAGATCAGTAGCCTGCATAGGCACGGTAGCCAGGCCGATAAACTTTTTAGGGTAACGCTCCACCACTTCAGCAATGTGGTCATTTAAAAAGCGCGAAATCTCCAGGCAATCCTGCGGCTTTGCCCAGTAGTTAAACATAATGGGTATGGTGCTCAACACCTGTACATCCACATGGGTGTGATTACATTCTTCAATACGCTTTTCGGGGTCCCAGCAATTGCTCTGTATCTCGCGGAAGAATTCATCATCCTTCATCATGCGCGCACAGCACGGCTTATGGTGATCAAGGTGTATAAAGCCATTATAACCAAACTTTTCGCTCCAGCGTGGTAAGTGTTCAGGAATAATGTGGGTATGAATGTCTATCCGCATTCGCTTCCAAAGATATAATTGAATTGCAATTGCGTGTGGCTAAACTAGAACTTATAGAAAGTATGCGTACACTGGTAGCTGCCGCCGTTAAAGGTGTAGTTGAAGTTAATGGTCATGCGGTTAAGCTGAGGGTCGTAATTGCCTGTGCCCGAAAATACCAGGCTGCCCTGTTGTTGCTGCGGTATCTCTATATAGTTGCCCAGGTTGTTTTGGTCAGTATGTATTACCCCTGTAGCCGTGGTTTGTCCAAAAAGGTTGTTTATCTGTACCCGGTTAATGTAGAAAGGGTCGGCCGTAATGTAACAGGTATAGTTAAAGAAATTGGAAGTAGAAGAATAGCAGGCCTCACTTACGTTGTAATTGCCAACGTATTTCTGCGCGCTCTCTGTATTGCAATTGCTGCCCTCGTAACCATCCTGGCAATAACAGTTGCCCTGCGAGCATTGTTGATTAACCCCGCAAGCCACATCGGTGCAACTGCGCCTTTCGCAACTTGTAATTTGAAGCAGAATTATAAAACCGAAAAGTATTTTTGCAAGCCTTAGTATCATGTTTAAAATTTGATTTAGCTAAAATAGGAAAGCCTGATGAAAAACTACCTGCTGCTTCTTTTAACCTTAACAAGCCTTATCGTAAACGCTCAGGAAAATTCTATTGATGCCAAGGCACCTGCAGCCCCGGATTATAGTAATCCTAAAAACTGGAGCGTGCTGCCTTTTAGAGAGGATGCCGGTGATGCACACCCGGATAACGAGCCATGGATAAGCGATTCACTAAAGGAGGTGGATGTATTTTACATATACCCTACCATGTTTATGAAAGGCAAGGGTTGGAACGCTGACGTAGCCGATAAAAAACTGAACAAGCGCATTGACAGCAAGCCCGTGCGCTACCAGGCCAGTGTTTTTAACGCCAGTTGCCGTGTTTATGCGCCACGATACAGGCAGGCCCATATACGCGCTTTTTACGCCAAACCCGAAAACTCAAAAGCGGCTTTTGATATTGCTTATAGCGATGTAAAGCGCGCCTTTGAATACTACCTGCAACATTACAACAATGGCAGGCCAATAATAATTGCCTCACATAGCCAGGGCACTTACCACTCCCGCAGGCTTATGAAAGATTTTTTTGACACTACCACTTTAAAAACACAACTGGTAGCTGCCTACATTATAGGCTATGCTATTTATGATACCATGTATGTAAATCTGAAGCCCTGCAACAGGCCCGCAGAAACGGAGTGCTATGTAACATGGGCTTCCTTCAAAAAAGGGTACAACCCGGTGCTAAGCCAGCTTTACGGCAATATTTGTGTAAACCCTGTTACATGGAACAGCGATACTATTGCCATAGATAAAAGCAAAAGCATGGGAGGCATGCTTTTGGATTTTAATAAAGAATATAAGCAAGCTTGCGAAACTCAAATACGCGACCACCACTTATGGGTTAAAACCAAAATGCCTATTGTTAGCGGCATGACTAACCTTCACATTGCTGATTACAATTTGTTTTGGTACGATATAAGAGAAAACGTAAAAAAGCGTGTGGCCACTTACCTTGCTACACATTTAAAGTAGCCTAAAAGGTAACTACCGGTATAGGACCGCTAAAGGCATATATTTTGTTTCCGTCAAAGTCTGCCTTTTTGATAAACCTGTACCCTTCAAAATCTTCTACCTTATCATCAAAGTTTAAAATGCTGTCCATTGCGCCGTTTTTAAAAACCACCAGGTAGTCCACCCTATCGGCCTCCAGGGCTTGCGCTAATTGTTCTTTTTTCCAACCTTCTCCCAACTCAACACTTAATGAAGCCCAACCGGTAACCTCATTCTCCGGCAAAAAGGTTTTCTCCGCCTTAATTCTTCTTTCGCCAGTACACAACTCGCCGTTAAACTCGTAATCCTCGCTTTTGCAGGAGTTGCTATATACAAACCAGGCAGGGGCAAGGGCTTGTTTATTACCCACATACAGGCGGCTGCCACAGGGCAAACTATCTCTTACCCATAGGGCGCTCTCCAAAAACCCCTTAGGGTAATTAGCCTGTTGTGTTTCTACCAGCGGCTCTTTGAGGTGTATTCGGTAACTATAAGCAAGGCTCCAAACACCACAGCCAAACACAAAAGCATACTTAACCACATTGCGGCGCACAAACACTGAAACTATCCATGTTAACGCCACCAGATAAAAAGGACGGGCAAGTATAGAGGCCAGTAACAGATAACGGGTTTGGCCCGTAAGACTTAACATATACATCTTATATACTACTATCAGCAACGGCACAATTATTATTAGCAAATAAAAAAGCCGTTTTCTGTTGGCGGTTAGTATAATCCCCACCGGTATAAACAGCAGGGCAAGGCCGCTAAATGCCTTGGGCACACTTTTCAGGTTATCCAAATTGGATATATGGTGGTAATATGCCCATTGCCTTACCTCATAGTCACTAAAGCTTACACCTCGGAAAGGATCGCCGGTGCCCAGCCATGAATAAACTAATACTATGCAGGGCGCCACCGCAAGCAACAAACCATAGCGCATTAGTGTGCTAAAGCTTTCGCGCTTGTACAGCAACACAGCAAAAAACAGCGCGCAATACAACCAGCCCTCAAAGCGGATAAAACAGGCACAGGCAAGAAACAGTGCGCTTAGGTAAAGCTTTCCCCTTTTCTCCGGGTCCTGATCAAATGCTGCAAAAAGTGCTGCGGCCGAAATAATGAAAAACGCAAAAGGAACTTCGGACAGGGTAACAACACTCAGGTTGATGTGTATAGGCTTCATTACAAAAAGCACAGCCGAAAGCACAGCTATAAAAATGCCGAAGTAGCGTTTAACCAGGTAATAGAAAGGAATAATAGTTAGCGCACCAAGCAACACACCCACCATCCTTGGCGCCCAAATAACATCGCCGGTAAGGCGTATAGCGGCACCCATCAGATAAAAGTGCAACGGCAACCAATCAAAGCCCATAAAAAAAGTGGGCTGCACCGACCATATGTAACTCATGTAAAGCCTTGAGCCGCTGTCGCCGTTAAAAAAATTATCGCTCACCAGCATAAACGCTGTGCGTACGGCAAAGGCTAAAACAAACAGAAACAGCAGCATTCGCCTTTCAACCTTTGCCGGCATACAAAACAACGTCCTGTCTACACTTTCGGTGGCTTTATCAATGTGCTTAGTAAGCACGCCATACCCTTTATCAAAGGCAGCAAGAAGTGTATCTCTGTACTTTATCAGCAATAAGGCTACACCAAGCCATAGAGCAGGTAAATGGAATTTTATAACGGCAAACACCAGCCACCAGAAGTTGGGGTATAACTGTTTAAATACATCAAGCGGAGAGAACAGCAAATAATTAGGAAGGAAGGTGCTTCTTGAGAAGAGAAGCAGCACCGTATCCAATAATGTAAAAACCACAAAAAGCCAAGTCAGTCGGGGGGTCCGAGTCATTACCTGGGTTCAAAGTAGTAAAAAACAAAAAAAGAAGCAATTCAGCCTTTTGTAAAATAAAACAGCCCCGGGTAGCGGGGCTGTTTTAAGAAGAAAACTATATCAGCTATTCCGGCTGAGCCAGAGCATTGATCAGTTTGTTTATTTCTTCAATACGCTTTTTATTGGTGGTATACCAAATAAACTTGCCTTCGCGCTGTGTTTTTACAATTTGCGCACGGCGCAGAATAGCAAGGTGTTGCGATGCAACAGATTGCTCCAAACGCAGTTTAACGTAAAGTTCAGTTACGGTAAGCTTGCGCTTGTCTTCAATTAATTGAACCATTTGCCTTCTTAAAGGGTGGTTTAACGCACGCAGCGTTAATGACGCCCTTTTAAGGAGAGGGTAGTTCACCTTGATCTGGCCACCACTTTCTTTCGTGATTACCAGCTCTTTTGCTGTTTTTGATGCCATAGTTACTAGGGATTTAGATGATAAAAATAGATATAATTTAATTTCAAAGCAAAGAGGCCGGTGCTTACGAATAAAAATCCATATTTCCCGTTTAGTGTTCTATCCTGGCTTTTTGCTCTGGAAAGCTTTAAGATAGTGAGGTTCAAAATACGCTGTGTTTTCAAAACAGCGCTGGGTGGCAAGTGCTTCTGCAAGATTAACCATATATCTTGAGTCGAAAAAGATATTTTCAATAAATTTTACATTTTTTGCATGCAGCAACTCTTTGCACTTCACCGCAGCATTGCCTCCTATGTAAATATTTTCAAATACACTCAATCTTTCCTCCAGCTGCGAATCAACAATTACCGGAGTAGGCTCCCATATTTCCTCACTGTTAGTTTTATACAACGCCGTGTAGATTTCTTGTCTGCCGGCATCTATTACCGGCATTAAAACAGAATTTTCCGCAGGATGGTTCAATAAAATGCCTTGCGCAAGCGCTTTTAGTGTAGAAACGGCTATTAAAGGTTTATTTAAAGCATAACAAAGGCCCTTTGCTACTGATACACCAATGCGCAGGCCGGTGTATGAGCCGGGTCCGGCGCTTACGGCTATGGCATCTAACCGGGAAAGTTTGAGGCTATTCTTTCCCGCTAAATCTTCTATCAGCAAGGTTAGTACCCTTGCATGCGAGTTGTGCTCGGTATTTTCACGCCAATCTATCAGTTTACCGTCTTGTGCAACACACACCGAGCAAACAGATGCGCTGGTTTCAATATTTAAAATAAGGGCCAATTAAAACTGAATGTCTTTCTGCAGAATTTCCTTTCCTCTTTTAAAGCGCACAAACGTTTTGTCGCCTTTTTTAAATTGTGATAAGCCCTTCATGTAACTCATCATATCCTTAACCTCAATAGGTCCAAGTTGCACTACAACATCGCCTTGCAGCAAACCCGCTTTTGAGGCCGGTTTGCCCTCCGTTACTCCATCTATGCGCATGCCTTCTCCTTCAAAGGTATAATCGGGCATTACGCCAAGCGTTACAGTAAACTTTGGCGCATCATCATTATTGTCATCTTTGGTTTTAATAAAGGTTAATTTCTCTTTCGCATCCAACGCTTTAATAAGATTGTAGGTAAAGCGCACTACCCGCTGCATACCATCATAATTAATTTTCGCTTCATCATCTGTGGGCATGTGATAGTCCTTATGCTGGCCGGTAAAAAAGTGCAACACGGGAATATTCTTAAGATAAAATGAAGTGTGATCAGATGGGCCCACCCCGCTTTCAGTTGTTTTCAAATGTATTTGCACACTGCTTGTATCAAAAACAGCAGGCCAGGCGGGCGAAGTTCCAATACCGTTTACAATTAAAACATGAGTACTGCTATCCATACGGCCCACCATATCAAAGTTCAGCATATAATTAAGGGTGCTTAAAGTCGGCTTGGGGTGTTCCACAAACCATTTAGAGCCATACAGGCCCAGCTCCTCGCCGCTAAACAGAATAAACAGGTAGTTGTAGTGATTGGTTTCTTTTTGATTGGCTTTTAACATGCGGGCAAGTTCCACCACGGTTGCTACACCGCTTGCATTGTCATCGGCGCCATTGTGTGGGGCGGCCTCGCCGCGGTAGCGTGAGTGGGAAGGATCGCCCATGCCAAGGTGGTCGTAATGCGCGCCAATTACTACGGTGTATTTAGCATGGTTATTAAGGTAGCCTATAATATTGTTGCCTTGTACTTCCTCAGTTTTGCTGCTGTCAACCTTAGGGTGATATTTAAACTTTTGCAGATAACCTTTAGTAGCAAAACTGCCCTTAATGTTGGTTATACCTTCTTGCTTAAACCTGCTTATTATAAAGTCTGCAGCCAGCCTTTCATCCTTGCTTCCGGTCATGCGGCCATGTAAACTATCAGATGCCAGGTAGGTTATAACACTTTTTATATCGGCAGTGTTTTGGCCGAAAGCTGCTCCAAAAACCATGAAAGCAGCCAAAAACAGGCAATATCTCTTCATAAATGGCCACAAACCTAAGATTAGTAAGGCTTACATCCTAATTTGTAAATTACCTTTTGCCTTGCGGGTTAATTGCACTACCTTCGCGCCCGCTTTATGAGAAATCAAAATATCCGCAACATTGCCATTATTGCCCACGTTGACCACGGTAAAACTACTCTGGTTGATAAAATTCTCCACCAGTGTTCCCTGTTCCGCGAAAACCAGCAGACCGGCGAATTGATACTGGATAACAACGATTTAGAAAGAGAAAGGGGTATTACTATTCTAGCGAAAAACGTATCGGTAGAGTACAAAGAGATAAAGATTAATATCATCGACACTCCCGGCCACGCCGACTTTGGCGGCGAGGTGGAGCGTGTTTTAAACATGGCCGACGGGGTGCTGCTTCTGGTAGATGCCTTTGAGGGGCCTATGCCACAAACACGTTATGTACTTTCAAAAGCACTGGCCTTGGGCAAAAAGCCCATACTGGTGATAAACAAAGTAGATAAGGAAAACTGCCGCCCCGATGAAGTACACGAGGCTGTATTTGACCTGATGTTTGCTTTGGAAGCCAATGAAGACCAGTTAAACTTCCCTACCGTTTACGGCGCTGCAAAACGCGGCTGGATGGCTGCCGACTACCGCCACCCCAGCGAGGACGTTGTGTACCTGTTAGATACCATTATTGGCCATATACCGGCTCCTCAAATTAAAGAGGGCACAGTGCAAATGCAGGTTACATCGCTGGATTACTCTTCCTACATCGGCCGTATTGCGATTGGCCGTATTACCCGTGGTACTTTAAAGTCGGGCCAGCAGGTATCTTTAGTAAAGCGCGATGGCACCATTCAAAAGTCAAAAATTAAGGAATTATATGCCTTTAGCGGCTTAGGTAAACTGAAAGTGGACCAGGCTGTGTGCGGCGATATTTGCGCCGTAGTTGGTGTAGAAGGTTTTGAAATTGGCGATACCATTGCCGATTTTGAAAACCCGGAGGCTCTTCCGCCAATACATATCGACGAACCTACTATGAGCATGGTGTTTACCACAAACACCTCACCATTCTTTGGTAAGGAAGGCAAGTTTGTTACCTCACAAAAAATACGCGAGCGTTTATATAAGGAGCTGGAGAAAAACCTGGCCCTACGTGTAGAAGATACCGAAAGTGCAGATACCTTCCGCGTGTTTGGCCGTGGTATTCTTCACCTTTCTGTATTAATTGAAACCATGCGCCGCGAGGGCTATGAGCTTTCAATCGGTAACCCGCGTGTAATAACCAAAGAAATTGATGGTGTTAAGAACGAGCCGATAGAGATATTGACCATTGACTGCCCCGAAGAGGTTGCCGGCCGCTGTATTGAGATTTTAACCCAGCGCAAAGGCGAAATGCTGATTATGGAGCCCAAAGGTGATATGATGCACCTGGAGTTTGAAATCCCTTCTCGCGGTATCATTGGTTTGCGCACACTTATATTGAACTCTACTGCCGGTGAAGCTATAATGGCACACCGCTTTAAAGAATACAAGCCCTGGAGAGGCGATATTCCGGGCCGCCTGAACGGTACCCTTATAGCTAAAGAGGCCGGCCGTGCTACTGCTTACAGTATGGATAAGTTGAAAGACCGCGGTAAATTCTTTATTGAGCCGGGTGTAGATATTTACGAAGGCCAGGTTATAGGTGAAAACAGCAAGGATAACGACCTGGTAATAAACCTGGTTGCCGCCAAGCAGTTAACCAACTTCCGTGCTGCGGGTAGCGATGATAAAACCACGCTGCCTCCTCCGGTTTTAATGAGCCTGGAAGAAGCCATGGAATACATTCAGGAAGATGAATACGTGGAAGTGACTCCAAAGTCCATCCGTTTGCGTAAAATTTACCTGAACGAAAACGACAGAAAGCGTTTCGGAAATAAGAACTAAGAGCGCTAACGCTCTTCAGCAAATAAAAAAGCGGGTTAACCTTTCGGTGCCCGCTTTTTATTTAACCCTACCTGTAAGTTTATTCTATCACTAGTTTTTTCGAAGTGCTTTTACCGCCTGCCTTTAATTGCAGTAGATAAACACCTGGCGCAATGGCAGATACATTCAACACATTGTTGTTACCAGCGGCTTTCTTGCTTAACACCACGCGGCCCTGTATATCCAGCAGTTGTAATTCATCAATAGCCAATTGGCTTTGTATGCTAATCTCGTTTTGAGCCGGGTTAGGCGAAAATTCAAATCCGAAGTTATTACCCGATACGTTTATGCCCGATACGCCGTTATTTGCCCTGCATGCCAAAATGGTGTTGTAGTAAAAATTCTGCACGATCACTTCATCGCGCTTAAGGGTATCTATTATGCCCAGCGCAGTGGAAAGTGAATCGTAAGAGGTAGTAAAAGCAATGTCAAAATGCCTGGTTTCTCCAGCATTAAAAGTAGCGGCGGATACGCTACCTACTACCCTACGGTCGCCGGCGGGTAAAACCGCGGCCACTGAAGGCTTCATCTCCGACCATTGCATAGTATCGGATGGATTACCGGGGAAAATAAAGCTGGTGGCGCTGCCGGAGATATAGCCTGTTCCTCCAAAACCAAACGGTGTACCATCATTCCAAAATCCGGTGGCGTAGTTGCGGTATTGCTGACAGGTGACAGGGTCAGTCATAGAAGCCGGCGCGCCATTGGTAAAATAGCCAAAAGATGAAAGGGAACTGTTCAGAAACTTAGCGCCGTGAGCCACTTTATAGGGCATATAACCGGCGCTACCATTGCAGGAGGGGTCTACGGCCGTTCCATTATAGCCAAACATCAAGTTCATGCCCGGATCGCAACCTATGCGATCGTTAGCAAAACAACCCAGATCAATATCCTCGTATAACGAAAAGCGGAAGTCGTTGTAATTCTTTCCTGACTTATTCTCTACCTCGTAGCTTACAAAAACAGTGTTTGTTATAGCATCGTTCTGTAACCCGCTGCCTGCAAATGCTTCGGCTAAACCGCGTATTTCAAAATCAAAAGAGTCTACCCCATTACGCTGGCTGTTAAACACAAAAAAGATTCCTTCATCGCCGCAAATCAGGGGAAAATCTCCCTGCTCCGGATTATAGATGCCGTCATTGTTAGTGTCAACAAAGGGAGCCAGCCTATCGGCAATTGTAACTCCAAACTGCGCTGCTACAAAGGGGTTACCCTTACCCGGCCACATTTTTACCGGCATACTTACCTGCGCCAACTGCATGGGGAAGCTGTTTGCCAGGTGAGTGTTCACCTCTTGCCTGGTTATTTTAAATACGCGGTTGTAAAACTGATTGTAAGCTGTGTTGTAGGTGCCGGCAATAGGCCCATCGGCAAAACCCGGCTCATCAGCCTTGTAACGTTGGGTAGCGCAGTGCATATTATTGTTTGCATCGGTAGCGGTTAACCATATGGCAGCAGTGTATACTGAGGTTGCCCCTGAGCCAACCGGCACTTCAAAAGCGCCCCAGGTAGCATTGTTTACGTTACTATCTACAATAGCCGAAAACAAATTACCACCTATACCTATTCCGGCATTTACAAGGTTGGCATTCAGGTGTTCCATTTGCTGCGCCCTGCCGGCAAAAGGCACGGTCAGGGCAAAAAGCAGCAGCATCTTCAAGTTAAGGTTCTTCATAATCGCAGGTTTTATAATTAACTAATCGGTTATCGCAAAAAAGGCCCCAACCCTGAAACAAGCTCTCAAGGCGGGGCCTCGTGTTTCCGCAGGTTCTCACTATGTATAAGTTTGAATTTGCGTTGGTAACCCAAAAGTATTTTTCATCATTCAAATTTTTGTCATGCAATTGTCAGGAAGCACCTAACCCATTGGTTATGACACTATCGTGACACTGTCATTTAACACAGCGTTTGAAACAATTTTCATCCTACCCACGTAATGGTAATATGAGGATACACACAATGAGGACACTTCTGTTACTATTCATCGTTTTTTTAGCCGGCACTTCATCAGTTTTAGCCGGCAACCCAAACGGCCCGTCTACCAACACTTCGGCTGACGAAGAAGTGGGTTTGTTGGTGGAGCGCAACAAAACCGAAGTGGTATTAAATTTATCAGTAAAAGATATTACGCAATATGACCATATTATTGTTGAAAGGAGCGCCGATAACCCGAATTATTTCGGCCAGTGTAAATACATTACTTGCGCTGACGAAAAAACTACGGACGGCAAAATAGTTAAGGTGGACAGGTTCCCTTTTCCTGCAACTAAAGATGTTTTTTACCGCCTGAAAACAGTAACTAAAGATGGTATAGTAAGAGCATATCCTGCTGTGTTGCTCGCAGCACAGTAGGATGACGGAATTTCATAGCCAAACGTGAAAAAGGCCGCTCAGCGGTCTTTTTTTTATTCCGCTAATTAAGCAGCGGCCAGGGTTGCGCTACATCCAGCAACCCTTTAATTAACTGTCCGTTTTGTTTCTTCCAATAGTTACTGTTGCAGAAAATTATCAGCCTTCTTTGGGCGCGGCTTACGGCGGTATTCAACAAATGCAAGCCCCGCGATTTGGCAATCATAGAATCGGTAAACCATTTGCGGTCAGTATCTACCACGCTCAGCAAAACGTTTTCCCATTCTTTACCCTGTGCGCCGTGCACGGTCATTATTCGCCCCTCATTCCTATCGCGCGGCAATAGTTTGCCAAGCAGCTTAACCTGGTTTATGTAAGGGGTTAGTATGGCGTAATCGGCCAGGCCATTTACCTGTATAAATTGCCGTATAGCCTCTGCCTCCTGGTTACTTTCCCTAAGCGCTTTATTGCGGTCGTCCTTCATTTGTGGATTGGGTGTATCCACATGCACAAAGTAAATTTCAGTTTCACCTTTACCGCTATCCGATGCAAAGCCGTTTTTATAAACAAAGTCGTTAAGCACATTGGCCAGGTTATCGCCAAAACGGTGCGTGTAGCGCAAATCTGCCCTGAAAATGTTTTTGCTCAACTGCTCTTCATTAGCAAAGTAGGATTCCGCTGCTTCGTCACTACCCTGGTCAAAAAGGCGCGGCAAGTATATGGCGCTCTTGCCCCAAACGAAGGCATCGCGCTGTAAAGCATCCTGCATCATATCCATATCATTCATTTCGCAAACAGGAGGTAGCTGCAGGTGGTCTCCTAAAAAAGTAACGGGCACATCGCCCTTCATTAAAACCATGGCCTTAATGGCATTGGCATAGCCGGCTTCATCTAAAAAGAAATGATCTACCAGCAATTCATCTTCTATAAACCGGTTGATGTAGCAATCTAAAGTAGCGGCCACTACAAGCGCTCTTTTGGCGCGTTCGTTACTGCCTTTCATTTTATCGCGCGATTGTTCCAGTTGGTCAAGCGTAAGTTTCAGGTCGCTCTCCTGCATAGTTTCATATTCCCGGGCGCGGGCCTGCAACACGGCTTCAGCCTGCTTTTGCTTCTCAATAAAATCGCGCAGGTACTTTATGCTGGGTTCTATACTCTCAAAATCTAATGACTCATTCAGCATCTTGGTAAGGGGGTGAGCTGCTATGCCTGCCTTCGCATCCTTAAGCAATTGCTTCATCAGCTTTTGGCTCTTCAATTGTGTGGAGGAGGTTTCCAGTAAATCTTTGAGCTGGTCAAGCTTGCCAACCGCTTCTTCCAGCAATTCTATCGTGCGGTCTTCTGCTGATTTCTCTTTCTTAAGCACGCTACGCACCACCTTAATTTGCTTTTCAATTTGCATGCGCTGGGTGGCTATACCTAAAGTTTCGCAAACTTCGGGGTAGCGTTCAGCAAACCATTTAGAGGTGTGGCCCAGGCGCAAAAACTTCTCGCGTGGTATGCCTACCTCATCACTTACGCGCAGTACACCTTTCATAACCTGTTCAAGCGCTGTGTTAGTAGGCGCAAGTATAGCACAGCGCTTACCTTGCTTAACATATTGATTAACCACATTGGCTAACACTAACTGTGTTTTACCCGTGCCGGGTGCTCCCCATATATAACTAAAGGGCTTGGTGAGTACCGCACGTATAGCATTAAGCTGATCCTGGCTTGGTTTGGCCTTTCCGAAAAGGTCAGTAGTAACCAGCTTTCTATCCAAAGTAGAAGCACGCGTAGGCAACATAAGGTCCTTGCCCCTTTGTTCATACCAGTTACGCACCCTATCCACCAAAAACTTCATGTCAGAAATAACTTTCACTTCAGCGGCCCGTATGCGCGAAAAACGCTGAAACAACTCACTGTTGGGCTCCACATATAAAATGTTGCGGTCTACATCATACTCCAGTACTTTTACCTGCTCGGTATTATATTTCTGCTCATCTCCTTCAAATTGAAAGAAGATAGTTTCTGCATCAAATATTTTTTTGGAGAGGCGCAGGCTTACTATACGTTGTACGCGGTCTAATACTTCAACCTGCCACACGTCCACTTCGTGCAAACCCTTACCGGTTTTTGCCAGGTAGTCGTAGTAAATTTTAGAGGAATTAATGCAAAGCTCTCTTATCTCATCTCCGGTCATAACAAACAAAAGGCCGTTGTTAAATACAATGGCGCAAGGCAACGAAGATAGCCAGCCGCGGCAATGTTTACATTGTTTTATCGGCTGCTTTTAACAAGGTATGCCTTAGTCCTTTACGTTCTTTCTAAAGCGGATGTTGAGGAACTCTACAAAAAGCGAGAACAATACCGAGATGTAAACAAAGGCCTTGTTTACGTGCACCTCAAAACCTTCCAATACCAACGAAAGCCCGATCATAATAAGAAAGGAGAGGGCAAGTATTTGCAGCGTAGGATACTTATTAATAAAGTTAGAGATGGCCCCGGAGAACAGCATCATTACAATAATGGATACTACTACGGCGGCCATCATTACAATTACATGGGGCGTTAAACCAACCGCAGTAAGTATAGAGTCAAAAGAGAAAACAATATCAATAAATACAATCTGCATAATAATTGACCAAAAGGCGCCTTTGCCGGCTTTAACGTTAGCATCATCATGTTTGCCGCCCACTTTGCCGTGTATCTCGGTAGTTGATTTTGCCAGTAGGAAAAAGCCACCTACAATTAAAATCAAATCGCGGCCCGATATCGCCAGTGCTTCATCAATATTCTCCACCTGCAGCGCCTCAAATACCGTGCGCAAAGGCAAGTGAAACAGGGTAGCCTTTAAGCCTATTACAAAACCAATAACCGATAACAGCAAAAGCCTGGTTACAAGAGCTAACGAAAGCCCTAACATGCGGGCCCTGGGCCGTTGTTCTGCCGGCAGCTTGGCGGCAGTAAGGGAAATAAAGATGATGTTATCTACGCCCAGAACTATCTCGAGAAAAGAAAGGGTCAACAAACTAATCCAGGCATTAAGCGAGGTAAATACGGAAAAACTGAAATCCATCGTGCGAAAATAATTTTAATAGAAAACAGACGAAAGGCCGGGGTTATTATTTCAAAAAAAGCGCTTTTCCTTACTCTTTATACTGGGTATAAACAGCAGCAGCAACCAAACAAAGCACTCCGCCGGCTATACCGCTTAAGCGCAGGCCCAGGTCATCGTTCACATCCTTACCATATAACGTAAGCATCATAAAAAGCATTACGCCAAGTGTTTGCCCTAATTTTTGGAAAAATGCCCGCATACCAAAAAACATCCCTTCCTTATTCTCACCGGTGCGTCGCGTTTCTGCATCCGATATATCAGCTACCACCGTATTGGGTAGAATACCGAGAAAAGAATCGAAAGTGCCGAATAGTATCATCAGCAAGGCGCATTGTATAATCGCATGCACAGGCCAGCGGCCGGCATTGTAAATACCAAAGAACACGGTTGAAAGGGCTATAAAAGCCATTATTATCATCTTCTTTTTGCTGTACTTTTTTTCCAGTCGGTTAACCACCGGGTACATAAACAAAGTTACTATTACACTCAGCGCCATAAATACGGCGCCGCTTTCTTTTGGCAAGCGCAACAGCGCGGTTACATAATACATTAAGCCGGCGCTAATAAGGGCCGCCCCCATAAAGAAGCTGGCATCGGCAAAAGCAAACACCCTGAAGTTTTTTACCGCAAGGGCAGTTTTTAATGAACGGAACACCGGCTCAGAAGCAGTGCCGGGCTTACAGTATTTTTTCTCGCTTATAGCAAAAGCGGGTATCAGCATACAAATGGCCCCTACAACATTGTAAACAACAATGGCAAACTGGTATAGCTTTAACTCGGGCCAATGCAAAAACTCAATAGCGCCTACAAATGCGGGTACTGTACTGGCAAATACCATCCCCAGCATAAAGCCTGCGCTTTGTGCCGTGCTTAACTCCATTTTACCGTTTGGGTAATGCCCAAGCTCAGCAAGCAAGGCATTATAGGGTATTACATACAGGCCGAAAAAGAAGTAATAGCCTACTTGTACCATGGCCAACCACTTAATATTCTCTACACTTTGGTTCAGCAACGGTGGCAAAAACATAAGCGAGCAGAAAATGGCAATAAACACAGGGCTTACACGCATAAAAGGTATGCGGCGGCCCAGGCCGTGCTTAAGGCGGTCGCTCCAGTTAGCTATTAAGGGGTCAATAACGGCATCTAACAGGCGGCCCCCGGCCATTACCAAAGCTATTATATTAAACACGCCCAGCACCGTGGTTTGAGGCACCAGGTTCCTTAACTGCGTAGTATCATCAATTGGGGGTAAGTAAATGTAGCTAAGCAGGGTGCTTATAATATTGAGCGAAAGGCTCCAACCGAAAATACCGAAGCCGTAAGCGATGAGCTTCGAGCGGGGTATGCGTTCCGGTTCCATAAAATGCAATATAGTTTTTCCCGTCAAAATCCCTCTTAACAAAAAAATTACAGAAAAAACGTAACCACTTACATAATTGCTTTTATATTCACATTATGAGCAAGACAGGAACAGACTTAGTGAAGCATTTAGGAGAGCTGGCTTTTGCCACCCGTTTAAAGCGTTTGGCTGATAATTTACAGGCCGATGTAGGCCGTGTTTACCGCGAAATGGAAGTGGAGTTTGAACCCAAATGGTTTACTATGCTGTATGCGCTTTACCACAACCAAACCATGAGTGTGGTAGAGCTTTCCACCCTGTTGCGCCTTACCCACCCTGCCATAATTCAGTTTGCCGAACAAATGCAGGAGCGCAAACTGTTAACACAGATACGGGATAAGAACGATGCCCGTAAAAAAATGATAACGCTTACCGAAAAGGGTAGGAAGACCTTTGAGAAGATTGAGCCCGTTTTACACGAAATAGAATTAGCCAACCGCGATTTTTTGCGCGAAAGCGGCACCGATTTGCTTGGCACTATAGAGCGTATGGAAAGGCTGTTGGATGAAAAAAGCATGTACCGCCGCGTTAACGAAAGGCTGAACGAGGTATTCAGAAAAGATGTGCGTATTGTGAACTACCAACCCCGCTTAAAACAATACTTCAAAACCCTAAATGAAGAATGGCTTAAGAAATACTTTAGTGTTGAACCCATAGATGAGCGCGTGTTAAACAACCCAACCAAAGAGGTGCTCAACCACGGTGGCGAAATATTTTTTGCAGAATATAAAGACGAAGTAATAGGCACAGTGGCGGTAAGAAAAGAGGGCGAACACGGTTACGAACTAATGAAGATGGCCGTAGCAGAGCCGTACCAAAGCAAAGGAGTAGGGCGTTTGCTGTTGGAGAAAGCCATCGGCTTTGCCCGCGAACAGAAGGCCACTTTTCTGGAACTGGACACCAGCCGCAAACTGGAAAAAGCCCTGAAGCTTTACGAAGATGTTGGCTTCAAAATCTCAGATGAGCTACCCAGCCACAATTATGAGCGTTGCACTATTAAAATGCGGTTAGATCTCAACTCTATACTCTCCGCCATTTTAGTTACCGGTGGCGCAGGCATTATGATGTGGTGGACCCTGAAGTTTGTATTGATAAACAGCGCTACCTACAGCACCATACCTTTAAAACACTTTATACCCGGTGGGTTTTGGATCAATGGGCTGTTGGATTTGGTAATGAAACTGGTGAGCTAAGGCCCCTGGCCTTATATAAAAAATTGTTGCGGGGCGGAACCTGGTATAGAAACCTGATGATTCTTCATACGCAAGTCAGGAAATAGGTTATCGCAAACTGTTCTTTCCGGAAATCCGCCCCCGCAACTTGTTCAAAGTTACAACGACTACTTAATATTTCAATATGCATTCACGCGATAAAATCATATCGCCCCTGGTTCATTTTCTCCAATCCATACCACAGGTTAATGCCGTGTGGGAGGGGGGCTCGGCTGCCTGGGGCAGGGTTGATAACTGGAGCGACATTGACCTGCAGGCCGATGTGGAAGACGACTTTGTTGATGATGTAATGTGGCGCACCGAAAACTTTCTGCAGGAAACTTTCGGCGTAGAGCTGAAGTTCCCGATAATACCTTCAGAATGGCCGGGCGTAACACAAACGTTTTTCCGCTTAAAAGGCGCCAGCCCGTTTTTGCTGTTAGACTATGCCGTAATAAGAACTTCTGCCAAGAGCAAATTTCTGGAGAAGGAAATACATGGAAACGCCATTGTACATTTTGACCGCAAAGGGATTGTGCAGGATGTGCACACTGACAGCACTGCACTTTTTAAAAAGCTGGAGGAGCGTATCCCACTTCTGAAAACAAGGTTTGAGATCTTTCAGGTGTTAGTAGAAAAGGAACTTAGGCGCAACAACTTTATTGAAGCATTTAATTTTTATCTGGGCTTTACCGTGCAGCCGATAGTAGAAGCGGTGCGTATAGCGCATTGCCCCTACCATTGGAACTTCCACTCCCGCTACGCTCACTATGAGTTACCCCCGCACTGGGTTGAACAAATTGAGCCCTTATACTTTGTTACCGACGCAGATGATTTGAAAGAAAAATGGACGCATGCCCCTGAGCTTTTTGCAAGTGCCATTGAGGAGGCAGAGAACAGTTTTAAAAAGACAGCGCATGTTTAGTTTATTGCTTTTAGGGCCCTTAACAGCAGCGGCCTCGCTTGTGCAGGCGCCGGCGCCTATTGAATCTTCGTTAACTGCTAAGCGAACCATTGAAGCGGTAAAAATTACTGCGCCCCCTAAGATTGATGGCGACTTATCAGACGAATGCTGGAGGCTTGCGCCTATGGTATCAGATTTTGTTGCCAACCAGCCGGAATTCGGAAAGGCGTCGGCCCTGCGCACCGAGGTAAAAATTATTTACGACGACAATGCCATTTATGTAGGCGCCCATATGTACGATGGCACACCTGAAAAAATAATGCGCCAGTTATGCGAGCGCGATGGCCAGGCCAATGCCGACAATTTTGCTGTGGGGTTTGACACGTATAACGATAACCTGAATGGTTACCGTTTCCAGGTTTCGGCCTGTGGTGTACAAACCGATGGCCGCTTATCGCCGGGTAATTACGATTTAAGTTGGGATGCTGTTTGGTTCTCGCGCGTTAGCGTTGTAAACGATGGTTGGGTTGCAGAACTGAAAATCCCCTATTCCGCTCTTCGCTTTCCTAAACAGGATATTCAAACCTGGGGCCTGCAATTTGCAAGGGTCATTCAACGCTTTAATGAGTTGTCTTCCTGGAGTCCCGTTAACCCGCAAATAGACGGAACTGTGAACCAATGGGGAGAGATGACAAAGCTGGAAAAACTTCATCCCCCACTACGGCTTTCATTCATACCCTATCTTACAGTTGGCTATCAGCGGCAACCCTTATCCTTAGATCCTAAGGTAATGGCCAATGGAAGAATCCTGAACGGCGGTATGGACATCAACTGGGGTATTAATGAAAGCTTTACGCTAAACACCACTCTTATACCCGATTTTGGACAAGTGCAAAGCGATAACCTGGTGCTGAACCTTTCACCCTTCGAAGTGCAGTTTCAGGAAAGGCGGCCATTCTTTACCGAAGGCACCGAACTGTTTAACCGCAAGGTTGGCCTTGGGCCGGGGCAGTTGTTTTACAGCCGGCGCATAGGTCAAACACCATCCTTATACTACGACCTCCCTTACCTGATTGAAGAAAGCGAAGAAGTAGTGTCCAATCCCTCTGTTACACAACTCTATAACGCTACCAAATTTTCTGGTAGAACAAAAGGCGATTTAGGCATAGGCATGATAAACGCCGTATCAGCGCCAATGTATGCAGTAGTAAAAAATAGTGTAACCGGCGAAAAGCGTAAAGTGCTAACAGAACCTTTAGCCAACTACAACATTTTTGTGCTCGATCAATCGCTTAAAAACAACTCGCGCGTTGGGTTTATTAATACCAGTGTTATACGCAAGGGCGATTGGCGCAAGGCCAATGTTTCCTCCTTAAACTTTGTTATTAAAGATCCTACCAATACTTTTTCGTGGAGCGGTGTTGGCTCCTTCTCTCAGATTTACGACAAGGCTATAGCTGATAAGCCGCAGTTCGGTGCCTATGTAGATTACCAGGCTAGTAAGATAAGCGGCAATTTTCGTTTTGATTTTGAGCAATGGGTAATAACCGACAAATATGACCAGAACGACCTGGGCCTTTTATTTCATGGTAACGAGGTGGCCAACTTCATCGGATTTAAATACTTTGATTTTAAGCCTAAGAAGAAAATAAACAACTGGTCGTCCTCCGTTGGTGTTGTGCAAACATCTCTTTTTAAGCCATTTGCTTTCCAGGACTTCACCATTAATATGAGTGTGGATTGGCAGTTTACTAACTTTTGGTATATGGGTGCCTTTGCTACCACCAAACCCGTGCGTTATTATGATTACTACGAGCCGCGCGTTGAAGGGGCAAAGTTCTGCCGCTACCCATACGGGTACATGAATATGTACGTGGGGACCGATACACGCAAAGTGTTTTCTACGGAAGTGATTTTAGGTTTTGGCGAATCGCCGGTTAAAAACGACCCCTATTTTGAAGCAACCATAACCCCCACGGTACGTATTAAGGACCGCATAAAAATTTCGCACAGCTTTAACTGGAGCAGGGATTTTAAAAACTATGGCTTTGCAGATTTTGATGATGAAGGCCGCCCTGTGATTGGCGGAAGGCAATTATTTACCGTCAGCAACACATTCAACTTTCAATACACCATTACACCGCTTATGTATATGACCCTGCGTGCCAGGCATTACTGGAG
>CAZUHU010000026.1:3473-28076 GCA_964620645.1 uncultured Chitinophaga sp. | reverse complement strand
GGCGCTACAGGTTCTACGGGAGCAACCGGGGCAACCGGAAAAACCGGCCCTACATTCTCAGCTAGTACAATCAGCAATGATAACGCTCCTGTAGTGGGCTCATGTGCCATTGCAGGAACGTACAACTTTACTGCGGGGGCCATACCGGATGTTTCAACCTACAGCACAACTATTTCTGCTTCGGGCTTAACAGGAACAATCTGTAAAATAGTGCTGCAATTAGACATTACGCATACCTGGGATTCTGACCTCGATATTACATTGGTTAGTCCGACGGGTACATCAATTGATGTGACCAGCGATAACGGCAGCTCAAATGATAACTACACCAGCACTATTTTTGATGATACCGGTACGCCGATAGTTAGCGGAACTGCTCCATTTACCGGTACGTTTAGTCCTGAAACTCCGTTCAGCACGCTTAACAGCCAAACTCCTAATGGCACGTGGACGTTGAATGTAACTGACGACCTTGGAGGTGATGTTGGAACGCTGAATTCCGCAAAGCTTACCATTTACACAGATGGTACACCGCTTACATATAATTACGTTGGCGAAACAATGGTGCCCGTTACAGCGGGAGATACGGTTATGATATGGGCCACGTATTCAGCTCAGATGACGGATGCTAATGGTACTAAAATTCGTTTGACACGTGATAACGTTACCGGGGCCGGTTCAGCAGGAACAGCAATAGGCTATTGCGGCAGCGATGCGGGCGTAAACAAGTTTGGAAGCTGCACCATAATGGAACGCGACAAAGGCTTAGCTACGGGAACTTATTATTACAAGCTTTGGATATTGGGTACCGGTGCAAATGCCAGTACGGTGAATTATTCCATTATGGGAATGAAGCACTAAGTTTATTTTAGGAACCTGTTTTATGGTTCAATACAAAACTACATCTACCACATTACCCAGTGTAGGGGCTCTTATCGGCATTATGTTTGGTTTGGGTTCCGGTTTAATGTTTGTTGCTATTTGGTTAGGGGCCGGTACCATCATAAGCATGATAGCCCTGATGGGGCCCATGGTTTTGGCGGCTCTTTTTTTCGGCGGTTCAGGCTTTTACTGGATTGATGAAAACGGAATAGGCAAAACCATTAAGGCAAGAATAAGTTATGAGAAATTGAATAGCAGTGTGCAGGAGTATTTTACGTGGAAGGAGATAAGTAGTTTTAAACACGGCAAAGACCTTAACCGTTCCTTACAGGAGTATGAATACCTTGAAATAAAACTGCCCGGGGCAAGGGTTTGGCAAATAACCGACCAGGACAACAAGCCTGATTTTGCACGCTTTCGTGATGAGTTTTTACAGAAGATACAAGCTTACAATGCGGTGGACCAAAGCGCAGGCGTTATTGCAGCAGATGAGGCTCCGCATCAGTCAGCAGCGTTCAAACAAGTACCACCTGTAGCTGTTAAAACGCAAGCGCACCAAATTGAACAAGAGAAAACGTTTTATGAAAGGCCTATTGCCCGCATCCTATTTTGGGCCATAGCCGCAGTGGTTGGCTACCTTGCGTTCTTTCTTATGCAAAACCCCGGCTACATAAAGCCCACTTACATTTTTCGCTTTGCTTTTGTTTTAGTGCCAGGCCTTGCCTATTTCTTTTATCGCTTGTATGTAAAAAAGAAATAGAGTTTAGCGCACCAGTGTTACTGAGCCTTTAAACAACTTATCGGTGTAATTGTCGATGTAAACTACTTTAACCAGGTAAACAAAAACGGAAGGGTTTAGCATTTTGCCTTTGTAGTTTCCATCCCATTTAAAGTTCATATCGTTGCTTTCGTAAACCATTTCGCCGCTGCGGTCAAAAATCTGCACCTCAAACTGCTTCCAGGCTTCCTTGTTGCCGAATACTTCAAAGAAATCATTATTGCCATCTCCGTTAGGTGTAAAGGCATTAGGTATAAACACGATGTAAGAAGGAATTACTTCGATGTGCACCGTATCGTTGGCAACGCAACCGTTAACATCGGTTGCTACCACATTATAGGTAAGGCTCTCGTAAGGATTAGCGATTGGGTCGGCACAATCTGTACAACTTAAGCCGTAGGTTGGTGTCCAAACCAACGTACCGAAAGTGCTGCCCGAAGGAGTAACACTAATATTTACCTGTTGGCCTAAATTGATAGTGGTGTTATGCGGGGCGGCCTGAATGCTGAAAATATCATCGTTGCCGATATGGAAAGAGGTATCGGCCTGGCAACCATGTGCATCAATTGCAGTTAACGTATAGCTGCCGGTATCTAACGCACTTATGTCTTCGGTTGTTGCCCCATTGCTCCAGCTAAATTGTATAGGCTGGAAAGAAGATGAGGCGGTAATATTTATTGCACCATTTTTTAAAGGGAAACACAAAACGTTAATAGCCGTGCCGTTGAGTGTTACACCGGGCAATGAGTTCACCTGGCTGTTATCAGTAACCGTACAGTTATGCCCGTCAGTAACCGTAATGCTGTAGGTGCCATTGGTTAAGCCTGTGTTTTGCGGATCGGTAACAGCATTATTCCAAAGGTAAGCATAGGGCGGTATACCGCCGGTGGCTGTAGCATCCACCTCGCCATCAGAAAATCCGGGACAACTTTCATCTGTAGGTTGAAGAGTAACTGATAGGGCGGCCGGCTCTGTTACCGGCATGTTGGCTAATACAAAGGTGCAGTTGTTGGCATCAGTAACGGTCATGGAATAACTGCCTGCTGTAAGCCCCGTTGCATTAGGTGTATTTACGGATGGCGTTACACTCCATTGATAACTATAGCTGGCAGTGCCACCATTGCAGCTAACGTTTATGCCTCCATCGTTACCGCCATTGCAATTTACATTGGTAATAGAAGACGAAGCAGCCAATGGTGCCGCAGGCTGGTTAACAGTTACCGATGCTGTTTGCACACAGTTGTTGGCATCAGTAACTGTAATAGTGTAGTTGCCCGCAATTAAGGATGCAATGGCTGCTGTGTTTTGAACGGGAGTGGTACTCCACGCATAGTTGTAAGCGGTTGTTCCGCCATTGGCAGTAACGCTTGCCGTGCCCGTAGCATCACCATAACACAGTATATCGGTTTTAGCAGTGCTAATACTAAGGGCAGAAGCCGGTTCACTAATTACATCGCTTGCAGTGGCGCTGCAGCCTTGTATATCGGTTACCGTAACGTTGTACGTGCCTGCTATTAATGAAGAAGCCGTAGCCGAGTTTTGAACAGGAGTGGTATTCCAGGCGTAGGAATATGAACCATAACTACCGCTTGCGTTTGCTGTTACACTTCCTGTGGCATCGCCAAAGCAAAGTACATCAACATGCGTTGTAGTAACCGTTAGAGCACTTGGAGCCGGTGAAACAGTTACTGAGGCAGAAGCACTACATCCATTGGCGTCGGTTGCAGTAACTGAGTAATTGCCGCCACTTAAGTTAATTGCCGTTTGTGTGTTTTGAGCAGGGGTTGTACTCCATACATAGCTGATAGTACCCGTTCCGCCACTGCCATTTGCCTGGGCTGAAGCAGTAGGCTGGCCGAAACAAAGCGGTTGAGATAAGGTGATGTTAACTGTTACAGCAGTTGCCGGTTGTGTAATTGTATAAGTAGCCGTTACTGTGCAGTTGTTGGCATCGGTTACAGTAACGGTATACCCGTTAGCCGCAAGGTTAGTAGCGGTTGATGTGTTTTGAACAGGGGTAGTGTTCCAACTATAAGTATAGCCTGCCGTGCCGCCTGCGGCAGTAACGCTGGCGCTACCGGTGCTTGCACCAAAGCACACAACATCCACTTGCGATTGCGTAGCGGAAAGTGCTTGCGCAGGTTGGCTTACTACATCAGATGCAGTAGCGCTGCAGCCTTGTGCATCCGTTACTGTAACGTTGTAAGTGCCGGCGGCAAGGTTAGAGGCTGTGGCTGTATTTTGCACAGGAGTAGTATTCCATCCATAAGTGTAACCACCCCAACTGCCTGCCGGCGTTGCCGTAACACTGCCCGTTGAATTGCCAAAGCATAAAACATCAATGTGCGATACTGCAACAGTAAGTTGTGTTGGTGGTGTATTAATGGTAACAGAGGCCGTTGCCGTACACCCATTGGCATCAGTGGCTGTAACGGTGTAGGTGCCGCCGCTTAAGTTGGTAGCGGTTTGTGTGTTTTGTACGGGGGTGGTGTTCCAGGAATACGTAAATGCGCCTGTACCTCCATTACCTGTTGCCGTTGCTGTTGCAGCAGGTTGACCAAAGCACACAGGTTCGGTTTTAGTAATGCTTACGGAAGTAGCCGTTGGTTGTGTAATGCTAACGCTTGCACTAGCGGTACAGCTATTGGCATCGCTTACTGTTACCGTATATGATGCAGCCGTTAAGTTAGCGGCAGTGGCGGTGTTTTGCGCAGGGGTGCTGTTCCATACATAGGTATAGCCTGCTGTACCGCCCGCGGGGCTGGCTGTTGCGCTACCGGTGTTTCCACCAAAACAAAGCTCATCCACTTTTGAGGCTGTAACAGATAAGGCCTGTGCCGGCTGGCTAACCACATCCGAAGCAGTGGCAGAACAACCTTGTGCGTCAGTAACAGTTACATTATAGGTGCCTGCAGCAAGGTTTGAAGCCGTGGCCGTATTTTGTGCGGGTGTTGTATTCCAGTTATACAAGTAACTGCCCCAACTGCCTGAAGGCGTTGCAGTAACCGAGCCTGTTGAATTGCCAAAACAAAGCACATCAATGTGCGAAACGGCCACCGTTAACTGTGTTGGTGGCGTATTTATAACTATTGAAGCAGTAGCCGTGCAGCCATTAGCATCAGTAGCTGTTACCGTGTATGTGCCGGCCCCAAGGTTGGTAGCGGTTTGGGCATTTTGCACAGGGGTAGTATTCCAGGCATAAGTAAATGCGCCCGTTCCCCCGCTGCCGGTTGCTGTGGCAGTTGCTGCCGGTTGACCAAAGCATACCGGTTCTGTTTTTGTAATTGTTACCGAGGTTGCTGCAGGCTGGGTTATAGTAACACTTGCGCTTGCTGTGCAACTGTTGGCATCGTTAACGGTAACGGTGTAATTACCGATAACAAGCCCCGTTGCAGTGGCTGTGTTTTGTAAGGGTATAGTGTTCCAGGTGTAGGTGTAACCGGCCGTGCCGCCTGCAGGCGTACAAGTAGCGGTAGCATTGGTTCCCCCAAAACAGCTTTCATCTGTTTTAGCTGTGCTTAAACTAAGCGCTTGCGCCGGTTGCGAAACAGTAACACTTGCACTTGCAGTGCAGTTGTTAGCATCGGTAACTGTTACCGTGTAGGTGCCGGCCGGCCTGTTATTAACCGTTGCCGTATTTTGAACAGGCGTGGTATTCCAGCTATACGAATAGCCTGAAGTGCCCCCCGCAGGAGTAGCTGTAACGGAACCTGTTGAGGCGCCGAAACACAAAACATCGGTTTTAGAAGCGGTAACGGAAAGTGCCGCTGCCGGTTGTGTAATGGTGGCAGAGGCTGAAACAGTACAACTGCCGGCATCAGTTACCGTTACGGTATAAGTGCCCGCCGGCAGGTTAGCAGCAGTTGCTGTGTTTTGAACGGGAGCTGTGTTCCAGGCATAGGTGTAACCGCCACCTCCACCGCTGGCTGTTGCCGCCACTGAACCTGTACTTTGCCCGAAGCATAGCACCGCCGATGGTGTAGCGCTGACCGATGGCGCAGGCGGTGCGGCATTTAAGGTAAAGGCAGATGAGGCCGTGCAGGAGTTAGCATCAGTTACGGTTACGTTATAGGTTCCGCCATTCAGGCCTGTAGCATTGGCTGTTGCCTGTACAGGCGAAGTGTTCCATACATAGGTATAGTTTGGCGTGCCGTTGGTAACCGTGGTGGCAATGGAACCCAAGGCCGTGCATGTTGGTTGTGTAATTGAGCCAGCGATGTTTATAGCTGCCGGTTGTGTTACGTTAATGCTTGCGGTTGCAGTACAGCTGTTGGCATCTGTGGCGGTAATGCTATAGGTGCCGGCAAAAAGGTTAGGATTGGCCTGGGTGGTAGGCCCGTTGCTCCAGGCAAAGGTAATTGGCGGTGTGCCGCCGGCGTAGCTCATATAGGCAGAGCCGGTATTAAAGCCGTTGCAGGTTACGTTGGTAATTGTAGGTGTAAGGGTAAGTGCCGTGGGTGAAGTAATGCTTACGCTGGCTGTGGCGGTGCAGGTGTTTACATCCGTTACGGTAACGGTATAAGTGCCCGGGCCTACGTTGTCCAATACCGAATCGGTTTGGGCAGGAGTAGAATTCCATGCGTAGCTGAAGGGCCCGTTTTGGCCAACGGCATGAACAACAGCTGAGCCGCTGTTTTGACCGGCGCACAACACGTTATTACTAACCAATGTGTTAGCGCCAACGTTATTTGAGGTAATAGGGCTGATATTGTCAAGCAGTATATAGGGTGTGGTTGAGCAACCAAGGCCATACACCTGAAACATGATATATGTGAAATTTTGAGTAGGGGTAAAGGTAACGGTGTAGTTTTGCCAAACATCAAAGGGAGTAATGTTGCCTGAGCTCCACAACAGAGTATTTTGATCGCAGTAGCCAAACCCGCCCCAAACGTGTAACTCCGCACAGCCGGGAACAATACCACCGCCTGTGGAGCCGGAGTTAGCTAAATCAATAGTAAATGTATAAGGAATGCCGGCTATCATAGGCCCGCTTAGGGGTTCACTGGCACCTTCTTCCCAAACAAAATTATCTGCTACGTAGTCAACAGAGTCGTAAACCAGGCCAAGGTAGCTGCTGCCATTGGTTGGAGGGAGGGTTACACCAAAGTTTCCGGGTTGCGTATCGGGCGTTTGCGGCCCGTAGGGACTGGTAGGCATACAAATGTTCCATGGGCCCGGGGTGATACCGGCTCCGGTGGTGCCTTCGAAGGAAGGGTTTTGTATGGTTAAGGTGGGGGCTACAGGGCATTGGGGGAATGCCGCCAGTGCGCTTAGCAGCAATAGAACAACGGAAAGAATCCGTGGGTAAAGTTCTCTCATGTCAGGGGTATAGGGTGCTAAATATAGAAGTTAATCTAAAGTTGAGGGTTGTATGCCGATAAAAAAAGAGTTGTGGATAAAATGGAATAAGACCGGCCCGGCATTAAGTTAGTTAGATACTAATGCTTACCCGCTATAAGCTGAAATGTGGCGGTTTGGGGGTTACTCCTCGCTGGTGCTCTTAAAGCCCTTCATAATTCCGCGAACACTTTCGCGGGTAAAGGTTACTATTTCATCCTTATCGGGGCTATCAGGAATTTCAGCCTCAATGATTTTAAGGGCGGTAGTGGTATTGTAACCACGGATGTAAAGAATACGGTAGATATCTAAAATCTGGTTGATTTGCTGCGTGCTGTAACCCCTGCGGCGAAGCCCTACTGAGTTTACACCGGCATAAGTGGTAGGGTGACGGGCAGCACGAACAAAGGGAGGAATATCTTTATTTACCAGGCAGCCACCGCTTACAATAACATGGCGGCCTATTTTTGAAAACTGCTGAAAGTTGGTTGAGCCGCCAAGAATGGTGAAATCACCCACCTCAACATGGCCTGCAAGGTTAGCGTTGTTAGCCAGTACGCAGTTTTTGCCGATGATACAATCGTGCGCTACGTGCACATAGGCCATTAGCAAGGAGTTATCGCCAATCATGGTTTTCATGCTGGCCTCGGTACCTTTGTTTACGGTAACAAATTCGCGTATAGTAACATTATCGCCTATAACTACGGATGATTTTTCGCCTTTGTATTTAAGGTCCTGTGGTATGGCAGAGATTACTGCGCCGGGGAATATCTTACAGTTTTTGCCTATACGTGCCCCTTCCATTATTGCAACGTGCGAACCTATCCAGGTGCCCTCACCGATAACGACATCTTTGGAGATGGAAACAAAGGGTTCAATTACCACGTTGTCGGCTATTTCGGCACTAGGGTGTATGTAGCTAAAGGGTTGATTCATTGTTGCAGCAGGGGTAGTTGAAGGTTTAGGTTGGCTGTTTTATGTGTTCTTATTTTCCGTCTTTGCGTTGTATTTTTGCCATTAGTTCAGCCTCGCTTACCAAACGGTTGCCTACATAAGCGCTACCTTTCATTTCTATAATACCGCGTCGCATAGGGCCTACCATTTCCAATTTAAACAGCAGCGTATCGCCGGGTACAACATGGTAGCGGAATTTTACTTTATCAATCTTCAGAAAATAAGTATCGTAGTTATGAGGGTCCGGCATTTTGTGCAGAACCAATATGCCCCCGGTTTGGGCCATTGCCTCTAATTGTAATACGCCCGGCATTACCGGGTTACCGGGAAAGTGCCCCCTGAAGAATTCCTCATTAAAAGTAACCGCTTTAACGCCCACCACTTCATTTTCAGAAAGGTGGATGATTTTATCTATTAATAAGAAAGGGTAACGGTGGGGGAGTATCTTTTCAATACCTACGGCATCGTAAACGGGCGGCTTATTTACATCATAAACCGGTGCAGGGTCTTTCATCTTTTCCTGCTTGATGTGCGCCTTCAGTATTTTAGCGAACTCTATATTATGTTTATGCCCAGGTTTGGTGGCAATAATGTTGGCGTTAATAGGCGTTCCCATAAGGCCCAAATCGCCCACTACATCAAGCAGTTTGTGGCGGGCGGGTTCATTATGGTGGTGTAGTTTAATGTTGTTTAAAATGCCCTCTTCCACCACTTTAATGTCAGGCTTATTGAAAAGGGTTGCCAGCCTCAGGCGTTCATCTTCGGTAATAGGTTTATCTACTACCACAATAGCGTTGTTCAGGTCGCCGCCTTTTATAAGGCCTGCGTCGTAAAGCATTTCCAATTCGTGCAGAAAGCAAAAGGTGCGCGAGGGGGCAATCTCATTTTTAAAATCGGTTACCCGGTCAAGGCTGGCGTGTTGCTGGCCTAAAACCTCGCTCTTGTAATCTATAAGCGCGGTAACCTTGTAGCGGTTACTTGGCATGGCCAGGTATTCAACGCCGCTTTCTTTATCAAAGTAGTGGATGTTTTGGCGCAGTTCGAAAACGTCGCGGTCTTCATTCTGCTCAGCCAAACCGGCGCTTTCCAGCGCATCAACAAAAGGCCTGGCGCTGCCATCAATAATGGGTATTTCAATACCATCTACCTGTACCAGGCAGTTATCTATCTGTAAACCAACCAGGGCACTCATCAGGTGCTCAACAGTGGCTACTATGGCGTTATTCTTCTCAAGAGTGGTGCCTCTTTGAACGGTAGTTACTAAATCGCAATCAGCGGGTATTACAGGCTGGCCCGGTAAATCAACGCGTTGAAATTTAATACCATGATTAGGCGGGGCGGGTAGAAACTTAACAGTTACGTTTTGGCCTGTGTGCAGTCCAACTCCGGTAAGGGAGGTCTCTTTCTTTATAGTGTGCTGAAAGGAATGAGTCATTTACAAATCCTTAAAAGTGGGCAAATGTAAAAAAAAGCGTAACCCTGCACATTCGTAATCAAAGTATAATGAGGCTTTAGCCATTTTTATGAGTTAGTTGTTTTTCAAGCTCTTTCACCCTTTTCAGCAAGTCCGGCAGTTGTTTCATAGCTGCCAATATGCGGTAGTGTTCGCGTGCATCTATGGCAGGCACCCCGCTGACGCCCTTGCCTTTTTCAGGTATATCGCTGATAACGGCAGCCTTGGCCTGCACTTTTACCCCTTCGGCAAGGGTTAAATGCCCGGTTATGCCGGCTTGCCCGCCCACCATCATGTTTTTGCCCAATTTGCTTGAACCTGAAATACCGGCTAATGCTGCAATTACGGTGTTGTCGCCAATTTCAACATTGTGCGCCACCTGTATAAGGTTATCCAGTTTTACACCATTGCCTATCACAGTAGAGCCAATCACTGCACGGTCAATACAGGTATTAGCGCCTATTTCTACATTATCACCAATTACCACGTTGCCGGTTTGGGGTATCTTTTTGTAAGTGCCATCAGGCTGGGGCGCAAAGCCAAAACCATCAGCTCCTATAACCGCTCCTGAGTGGATGATACAATCCTTACCAATTTTGCAGTTATGGTAAACTGATACACCGGCATTAATAGTAGTGTTGTCTCCAATTTCAGCATTATCGCCTACAAAGCAATTGGGGTAAATGCGCACGTTGTTGCCTATGCGCACATTTTCGCCAACATAGCTAAACGCACCCAGGTAAAAGTTTTGCCCGTGGGTGGCTCCTTTGCATAGTTTGCTTTGAGCATCAATGCCGGAAGCTTTTTCAGTGTTAATAATTGCTGCGTATAACTCCATTAACTTTTGGAAGGCAGCGTAAGGATCGGAAACGCGCAGGACGGCCGATATATTGGCGCTATTGTATTCCAGCTTTTCATCGCACAACAGAATACCTACCTGGGCAGTTTGTGCGTAGTGGAAATACTTGGGATTAGCGAGAAAGCAAAAAGAGTCCTTATCGGCCTCTTCAATCTTTGCCAGTTTTTTTACCCTGGTATCGGGGTTTCCTTCCAGCCTGGCGTTTAATATAACCGCAAGCTCTTTCGCGCTAATCTCCATTCACTCGTTCTTAAAATCCGTTCTAAAACGTGGGTATAAAATATTATTGTACAAATGTTGTGAAATTTTTAAGTCTGCCAATAATTTGAACAGACCGGTACCGTTACCTAAGGTTTAATCGCCAGTTTTGCCAGCGCCATCATAAAGCGGGAATTTACGTTGCCCCTGCGTCCATATTTACTACCGTTTCTAAAACTATCAAAATACAATTTCGCATACATGGCAGCAAACAAGGCGCACTTGGTATGGCCATACTTTCTGCCGGCGTTTACGGTGCGAATATGCTTTGCGCCCTGCGCTTTAAAACTTGCTTTTGCCTCTTTAGCGTTTTCCGGCTTTACCTGCTCATCGGCACTGCAGTAGCACATCATAATAGGCATTTCGGGTTTCCAATCTATCAGGCTGTTATCCTTTAATGCCTTTCTCATTATAAAATCAGGATTGGTGAGATAAAGCTGAACGAAAGTATCTTTTAGCATGAGGTAAGGTGTATCGGGTAACAGCCCCTTCAGGGCCCCGTAATCTTTTTGGCCATTAAACAGTTTGGGAATAATAGTATCATAAGGACTGCGGTAGGCCTGGTTTATGTCGGGCATTATGTGGTAAACCTCGTTTAACCCTAAAAGCATGTAGGGCAAGTACCAACTTTGCGAATACTTCTGAAACATCACCTTTTCCTGTGCGCCGGTAAGGTCGTATGGGCCGCTAAGCGGGGCGGATGCAGTTACTTTAAAATCATGGCTGTATTTTTCCTGTATAAGTTTAGTGGCAGCCATGCAGGCATGCCCCCCCTGCGAATAGCCGGTAAGAAACAACTGGCCGCTTAACTTAATGCCCAGGGTATCGTTTAACTCCTTAATGGCGTAAAGCATATCAACTGTTGCCTGCCCTTCGGTTTGTGCATTAAGATACAAGTGAAACTTTTCGCCAAAGCCAAGCCCTACATAATCAGGATACAGCACGGCGTAGCCGTCCATTGCCATACCGGTGCAAAGAAATTCCTGTCCGCCGAGCTTGTTTCCGCGCCCGGTCTGCAACCTGGTTCCATGATGCAAAACTGCTTCAGCTAAAGGTTTTGGCCTGTCGTGCGGCACAAAGTATAGGCCCGATGCCATAATGCATGCGCCATCGTACCAGCAGGTTTTGTAGCGTATTTCATAAATGTCCACATCCGTAGTGGCGTGCACCATGCTCTTGGGCACCTTCTTATCTTTAAGTGTTTTAGCAAACTCATCGCGGCTTACGGTTTTCCAAATGGAATAGGAGATAAGTTTATTGCCGGTTGAATCAAGCGCATTGGTAAACAATACCCAATGCAGTAACACCAAAGTAAGAGTCCTTTTCATTGTGCGCTAAGATATTCTTATGCATGGTAAGCTTTAGTTTCCTACCAGAATTTTGAGAAGATTTAATGAGTGAAAAATGAGGCGCTCAACAGACGGAATTTTCGCTCTTGTTTTACCAAACGTTGTTAGGGATAAATAATCAGCAAAGGTGTTTACAAGAGGGCGTATTTTTCTATTTTCAATTTCCTCAATTCAGCCAATATGAAGTTTAAGTTTTACGTGCCCTTTCTAATGTTTTTTCTTTTTGCAACCCAGTTAAGCAAGGCCAATGATACTGCTTATGTGCAACGCCAACAGGCCTACATTACACAGGGTATTGCCAACTTTAATACCAATGCAATCTGCCTACAGGCCTATGCCGGTGTGCCGGTTAATCAGGCTACGCTTGATACCATGTTTGCGCATTTTGCCAATCATGAAGTGAATGATTTCGGCATAGTGCAGTTGATACGTGTAATGTATTTGGGAGGCGGGCAGTATGATTCAATGATACTGCATGCTTTGGATACCATACCTTTTTGGTTAACTAAAGGCGAGCGCTTTAATAACTATTGGAGCGAGAACCACATGATAATGTGGATGAGTAGTGATTGGCTATTGCACGAGCGTTTCGGCAGGCATATTGATGCCAACCTGCATAACCGCCTGGTGCACTATCTTAACCTTAAAGTGCAGTATGGTTTTTACGAGTTCAACTCCTCAGTATACAGCCCATACTGTTTAAGCGGGCTGATAAACCTTGCTGATTTTGCACAGGATGCGCAGATTAAGAACCTTGCAACGCAGGCTTCGCAGAAATTGTTGGCGCGTATGCTGATGCTTACGAACGATCAGGGGGCTTATTTTCCATCAGCAGGCAGAAACTACTTCAGTAAATATGAGAGTGCCTGGAATCAAAACCACAGTAACCTGATATGGTTGCTTACAGGCCTGGGCCCTGTGCCGGGTGATGCTTCGCATGCGGGAGCTTTTCTTGCCACATCTAACTTACCGGTTGACGCAGTTATAAATTCACGCACAGCTTATCTTGATACACTGGTTCATATAGGCCATCCGATTGATTCAATGAATAGCCTGCATGCGGGACAGGCGCCGGTAGATAAAACTATTTTTCAGTGGAGTGCAGGAGGGTACCTGCATCCGCAGCTTGCGCTGGAAACCTATAGCCTGTTGACAGATTCTGATTTATGGAACCACGTAGATTTTGTTCCTATCTCACAGTTTTCATTTGTGCAACCCTGGAATATTCAATCATTGGCGGAATCGGCCAGCGCTATTTCAAAGAGCTCGGTAATTTGCGAGGAGAACATTTATATGTTTAAGAATAACTCGGTAACCCTTTCATCAGCCCAGGATTTTTGGAAGGGCAAGGTGGGTTACCAGCAGCAACCCTGTGCAGCTAATGTGGGCAGAACAGCTGTGCTTACGGCATCGGGTAAAGTAAAGGCTGTTTGGGAGGACCGTTCCGATAATAATTTGAATAACGATTTACCTTACGTTAAGCAGAAAAAGAACGTGGCCTTGTTGATGTACCGGCCGGAATCGAAATTGCCGATACTTAGTTACAGCAATCCCGAAGTATCACTGTTTTGGAAGGATGCAGACTTTAGCCAGATAGTAGAGGACAGCCTTTGGTTGTTAGGGCGTGTTGACGAAAGTTATGTAGCAGTACGCCGTTATTGTATTGATACTATGAATGGCATACGCATGTGTCCGGTGGCCGAAGGACAAAGCTGGGTAATAATGGTGGGTGACAGTAGCATGTATGGTAGTTTCAGCAATTTCCAGAATGTGGTACACCAGAGCCAGTTTGAGGACCAGTGGTATTACGATTCAGCCGGTGCGCAATATGTATACTATGCCAAAATTGAGGTAGATACTATAAGTATAGACTATGCATGGGGAGTTGATAGCGTTGTGAACAGTGCCATTAATGATTTATCGGATGCCGTATTTGGTTTGTATCCTAACCCAACTAATGGTATGGTAACTGTGGATGTCAGCAATATACAAAGCAGCAAGCTTACCATTAAAGTAACCGACCTTGTTGGCCGCGAAGTTTATAGCGCCGGCCGCGATATGATGGTGAAAACCACTTACATGAATACCGAAAGCTGGCCTGCAGGTACCTATGTTGTAACCATTACAACAGATAGCGGTAGATACACGCGGCGGTTAATTAAGGATTAATGCCGCATCAGGTTGAAAGGCCTACTTCAGTTTCAGTTGTTTCTGCCTGCTTAACTTGTGGTTGAGGCTTGCCTGTTTTACACAAGCGGTCCCAAATGGATGAAACTTCTCCAAAATTTACGTTTACATCACTGTGATGTACATTGTGCCAGGCCGAGCTGTTAAGGCCTATGCGGGGCAGTACAGCCTCTAACCAATTATAGGTAACGCCGCAATGCAGGTATAGATTAAGCAGCACAAACGTAACAATAGCGGTAAAGTAAAGTGGGGCAAAGTGTTTGGCAGGTGGCCAGCACAGCAATAGCAAAGGCCAAAAGGTCATCAGCGTTTCCATGGGGCCTACCGCAAAACCTGCAAAGGGGGTAGGATCGCGAAAGGAGTGGTGGTGCTTATGAAAAGAGAAAAGAAGTTTGGTGTGCAGTATGCGGTGTTTCCAATAAGTCATGGCATCAACCGCTATTATGCCGCCGTACATTTGTAAAACTGCCAGCCACCAGGTTAACCCCATTTCCTTTAACGTCCATACCAGCCCGGTAGGTAAGCCCATGCGGTATAGGCCGGCAGGCCATGCCGCCATGCACGATACAACAAACATTGCCCTTGCCGAGCCAAAGGCTTCGCGGGCTATTGGCGGTAGCGTTCGCCTTACCCCTTGTATGCGGCGGCCGTATTGTTCAGAAAAACGATAAAAGAGGTAGCAGGCTGTAAAGAGCGGAATGGTAATTACCAGGAAGATGCGCCACATGCTATCGTAAAACAAGCGCACATCAGGGTGCAATAAGCCCGATAAAAAGGCGATGGCAACAATCAGCCAATCAATTACAGAGGCAACATTATCTGCTTTCAGCCATTTTTTCTTGCCGGTTTTAGTGCTCATGAGTGTGGTATGGGTTAATTCAAAAGTAGAAAATTTAAGGAGTGTTGGGAGAGAAGCGAGTGGCACTTTTAACAATAGCGGTTTTGTCAATCAGCTAATTACGGCATTGTGTAATTCAATCATTCTCAAATTGTCACATTGTGCTATCTTCGCGCCCCGATGGAAAATATCCGCAACTTCTGCATTATAGCACACATTGATCACGGTAAGAGCACGCTGGCCGACAGGTTGATTGAAACAACCAAGACCATCAGCGAGCGTAATATGATGGATACCGTGCTGGACAACATGGATTTGGAGCGCGAACGCGGCATTACCATTAAGAGCCACGCTATACAAATGGATTTTACCCGCGACGGTAAAAAGTATGTGCTGAACCTGATTGACACCCCCGGCCACGTAGACTTTAGTTATGAAGTTAGCCGTTCATTGGCCGCCTGTGAAGGTGCGCTTTTGTTAGTGGATGCCGCACAGGGTATACAAGCGCAAACCATAAGTAACCTTTACCTGGCTATTGACCAGGGCCTTACCATTATACCGGTGGTAAACAAAATTGATATGGATGGCGCTAACCCTGAGTTGGTGGCTGACCAAATGGTAAACTTAGTTGGCTGCAAGCGCGAGGAGATAATTTTTGCCAGTGGCCGTAGTGGCATTGGTATTGATAAAATATTTGATGCCATAATTGATAGACTACCTGCCCCGAAGGGTGACCCGGATGCTCCGCTGCGAGCCTTGATATTCGATAGCATGTTTAACCCGTTCCGCGGGGTAATTGCTTACTACCGCATATTGGATGGCAGCCTGAAGAAAAACGACAAAGTGAAGTTTGTGAATACCGGTGCCAGCTATTTGGCTGATGAAGTGGGTATTTTACGTATGGACCTTGAACCACGCCCCGAAGTAAAAACAGGGGATGTAGGTTATATTATTACCGGCATTAAGAATGCGAAAGAAATTAAAGTGGGTGATACCATTACGCTGGCTGCTAACCCTTGTAAAGAAGCAGTACAGGGTTTTGAAGATGTGAAGCCTATGGTATTTGCGGGTATTTACCCAATGGATAATGACGATTACGAGGACCTGCGGGATAGTTTGGAAAAGTTACAGTTGAATGATGCTTCATTGGTTTTTGAACCTGAAACATCCATAGCACTGGGCTTTGGTTTCCGTTGCGGTTTCTTAGGCTTGCTACACCTGGAAATTGTACAGGAACGTTTGGAGCGGGAGTATGACATGACCATTATTACTACCGTACCGCAGGTTAGCTATGATGCCTACTTAACTAATGGCGATAAGATAACTATACACAACCCGGAAAATATGCCGGAAGTATCGCGCATTGACCATATTGATGAACCATATATTAAAGCGCAGGTAATTACCAAGCCGGAATATATTGGTTCAATTATGACACTGTGCATGGATAAGCGCGGTATATTGATCAACCAGAACTACCTTACTGAAGACCGAGTTGAGTTGATATTTGAAATGCCGTTGGCGGAAATCGTGTTTGATTTTTACGACCGTTTAAAATCAATCAGCCGTGGTTACGCTTCTTTCGATTACCACCCTATTGATTACCGCCCCGGCGATTTAGTTAAGCTGGATATACTGCTGAATAGTGAAGTGGTAGATGCCTTTAGCGCCATGATACACCGCACCAAGGCCGAAGACTTTGGCCGTAAAATGTGCGAGAAGTTGAAAGAGTTAATTCCACGCCAGCAGTTTATGATTCCTATACAGGCGGCTATTGGCGCAAAAATTATTGCCCGCGAAAACATTTCCGCTATCCGTAAGGATGTTACCGCTAAGTGTTATGGTGGTGATATCAGCCGTAAGCGTAAGCTGTTGGAAAAGCAGAAGAAGGGTAAGAAGAAGATGCGCCAGTTTGGTAAAGTAGAAGTGCCGCAGCAGGCGTTTATTGCGGTGTTAAAGCTTAACGATTAACAAATAAGTTACAATAAAAAGGCCCCGGTAAAGGGGCCTTCTTCTTTCAATAACTAACCAATTCTAAAAACTAAAGTTTAAGGCTTAGCTGGCTTGTTTAGCCTTGCATGCCTTGGCCGCTGCATACTCAGTGCGTATATCATCGGCTGTGTATTCTGTGCTTTGGTCGGGCGAAATATCGTAAGGTATGCCATCGCTAATAACCAGCGTTTTGCCATCAAGGTCAATCATGTGTACAAAGCTTAGTTTGCCATCAGTGGTCTTCTTTAAATAACCGTTCTCGGTTTCATCTTCCAGTTTATCAAAGCCCGGGTTTAGTTCTTTATCAGTAGCCATTGCTTTAAACATCTCCAGGTTTTCGGCAACAGTGCCATCAATAAACTTGTACGACATTTTGAAGTATTTGCCGCCGTACACGTTTTGGCTGCCATCGGTTTCGTACTTAATAATTTTGGAGTCCTTAGGGGCTTTGGCAACAGCGTTAATGCCGGCGCTGCTAAGGTCAAGGTCCACTAAATCGGTTTCTTTAAAGTGGGCTTCACTTGGTGCAGGCGAGCTGTTAGCTGCCTCACCATCGGTTTTGTTTTCGGTAGAAGAACCACTACCGCAACTGCTTAAAAATAAAATTGCCGGTGCGGCTAATACCATAAAGAGTTTTCTCATATAATCCGGGGTTGAGTTAATAATAAAAGTAAATGTACGAGCTGCTGTTTAACGAAAAAGCAAAGCTGCTTTAAATTACCGCTACGCACTTGGGCATCTGAAGATTTCGGAACTTATGAAGGGAGGCAGCCGTTTTAGGGAGCTATACCAAAGGCGGCACCTTTCGCTTTTTATAATGACTGAATTTTTGCGGCTTTAGCAGCCGGGGAAGGCTGTCAATAGCTGTTCGGGAAAAATCACCTAAATTCGGCCCTGTGTTAAGATACCGTGCCGATATACGAACCCTGGTAAACGTAGCGCTCTACTTTACTGTAGCTGTTATTCCTTGGCTGCGATGGGAAAAAATGGGGACCCCTGAAGTAGTGTTTTGGGTAGTGGTAAACTGCCTTATGAGTTTCATCTGCGCTGTTATTGTGCATAACACCATTCACGTCCCCATATTCAAAAGGCGTTGGATGAATAAGGTGTTCCAGATCATTCTTGGTTTTTGTTACGGACATTCTACCAGCGCCTATGTGCCGGGCCATAATTTCAGCCACCATAAGCACACACAAACTCCAAAAGATGCTATACGCACAAGCAAGGCCCGTTTCCGTATCAATATCCTCAACCAATTGTTCTTCTTTTTTTTGATGAGCGGCGACATTCTGAAAGGAGAGTTGAAGTTTGCTGCAAGGATGCGTAAAGAAAGGCCGGAGTGGTTCCGCCAGTATTTGCTGGAGATGGCCTTGGTGATAGGCAGTAAAATTGTATTAGTTATACTAAACTGGAAATGTGCCATTCTGTTTGTGCTTATACCTCATCAATATGCCGCATGGGGTATTGTAGGAACTAACTACTTTCAGCACGATGGTTGCGATGAGGAACACCCTTACAACCATAGCCGCAACTTCAGCAGTCCGTTTTTAAACTGGCTGTTGTTTAATAACGGTTACCACGGGGCGCACCATATGAAGCCCAACCTGCATTGGAGCCTGTTGCCACAATACCATGCAGAAAAGCTGCGCCCTTTTATTCACCCTTCATTGGATAGGGTTTCGCTGGTTGCTTATTTGATTGAAGCCCATATATACCCTGCTAAACGGGTAGATTATTTGGGCAATCCTGTAGTGCTTGGCCCTCCTACTGAGGAGCAGGATTGGATAGAAACTACGGATGTAAAAGAGCACGAAACGGATATGGCCGCCTAAGCCTTATTGCTTCTTCAATAATTGATAACAAACCCCCACTGTATCACTGTTTTGGAATAGATAGTAGGTCATGTTTACCTGGCTGTAATCGGGCCGCATGCTGCCATAGCCACTAATGGTAACGGCTGCGAATGCCTGCGAGGGGATAGTGACAATATTGCCATTGGTGGTAAGTGTTATACTGCTGCCGGAATTGCTGAAGTTATTTATGATAACCGTGGAAGGTGCGGTTGCAGCAGCTGTGCTGTTAAACGAAGACTGAACCACCGAGTCGCCATAACAGGTTTGAACAGCATGGTAATTGCCGTTATAATCCTGCACAGTGGCATAGGGCATTACTGTAATGCTAACCGAATCTGCCGCGGTTTTGTTGTTGTCAGTAACCGTAAGTGTTGCGTGGTAAGTGCCGGCACTGCTGTATGTATGGGTTGCGTTGGCGGAGTCCACCACCGTTCCATCGCCAAAGCTGTATTGGAAAACTCCTTCGCTAACAGGCAATTGACCGCAATAGCTGAAACTTACTGCGTCATTAATGGTTATAGTGTCGCTCTGCCATGCCGTGTGGGTAGCCACACAGGCGTCTACTATAAAAGGGCTTTCTTTTTTACAGGCACCAAGCAATAGTAAACAAGCAAAAAGGGCGATGTAGACGTTTTTTCTCATGTGAATAACAGTTCAGAATACGCAACTGCATATTAACTTTTTTCCGCTGCTTATTGCCCTATTTTAACTTTAAGTAATACTGCAAAACATTTTATTTGTGGTATGCGATTTCTCTTCTCTGTTTCTTTCTTAATGATTACGGCATTTGCAGGTTATGGGCAAAGCACCACTAAGCTGCGGCTTAACCAAATTCAAATAATAGGCAGCCACAACAGTTATAAGAAGTTACCTGATGAAAGGGTGATGAAGTTTTTAATAAAGCAGAGCAAGCATTTGGGCAAAGAACTGGACCCACGGGGTATAGATTACGGCCACTTACCTTTTGATGCGCAGTTTACTGACTATAATATTCGTGGGTTGGAGATAGATATTTATAACGACCCTAAAGGCGGCTTGTATTACAAGCGTAAGATAAATGCCTTTGTAAGGGGTGTTAAGCAGAAATCAGGTGTTGATGAATTGCGGAAGCCCGGCTTTAAGGTGTTGCATATTAAAGACGTGGACTACCAAACCAATTACTACACGTTTAAAGAATCGTTAGTAGCGGTAAAGCAATGGAGCGATGCGCACCCCAACCACCTACCCATTTTTATTAACCTGGAGCCTAAAACAATGGGCCCCGGCGATTACAGTAAGATATTGCGCGTACTTGGCTTTAAACGTGTGGCGCCTTTTGATGCGGCAGCCTGCGATTCTATAGATGCAGAAATAAAGGCAGTGTTTGGAGATGATTTGAACGGAGTGATAACCCCGGATAAGGTGCGGGGAAGTTATGCCAGCCTAAATGACATGGTGGTAAACAATGGTTGGCCTGCTTTAAATGATTGCCGCGGCAAAGTGATTTTTATAATGATTGGCGACGCCAAAAAAGAATACCTGCAACAACACGAAGGGCTTAAAGGCCGTGCGGTATTCACCTATAGCCACCCCGGTAATCCGGAATGTGCCTTTGTAATGATTGATGATGCATTGAGGGATAGTGCGCGTATAACCGAGACAGTAAAAAAGGGCTACATTGTACGCACCCGTAGTGATGAAGAAACCCGCGAATGCCGCAGCAACAACTGCAATATGCGAAATGCTGCATTCAATAGCGGCGCGCAAATTACTTCCACTGATTATTACAAGGCCGACTCCCGCTTTAGCAACTTTACCGTGCAGTGGGAGCAGCGCCATGTAGCGCGTATAAACCCCGTTACCTGCCCTGATAAGGCCGGCCAATGGGTTGATGAGTAGGCTAAATGCACCGGCTTAAGGTGTAGGCTACAAATTACACTGTTTACAACACACTACAATTCCCCAAACCCTGTATTGTTTTTCTGCGTATATAAGAGGGTATTACCACTTTAAAGGTGATAACTTTATAAAACGCCAAACCAATCAAATGAAACAAGTTTCCCTGCTTGCTTTATTTACCATTCTTTTTGCTCCTGCTTTTTCGTGGGGCCTTACCATTAAAACCAGTTCTATAATTGAGCAACCTTCGGTTGAAGTGTTGGGAGATTATAAAGGCTTTTGGTATGTAATTGGTTTTGAAAAACCCGGCAACATGAATAAGCCGCCGGAGTATAAAATAATGAAGTATACACCGGGGTTCCCCAGTGCCAAAACCTCTATTACGTATAACTCGTTTGGTGAGAAGACCATTTACCTGCGCGCAGCTTTTATCGGGGGTAAAATCTCTTTGTTTTACGGCAAGTGCGAAAAGCGCGACGATGTAAAATTTATGCTTGACGGGCGTGAGGGTAGAAGCCCTATGTCGCAGATATACCGCCAGGATTTTGATCCTGTTACTTTGGAGGGTGTAGGCGGGCCACAATTAATTTATGATGAACTGGATGAGCATTTTTCGGCTTCAGGTATGGATATTGCCTATAGCCAGGATAGGAGTAAAGCTGCGATTTTGATTAAATGCTACTACCGCCAGCAATTTTATAAAGTACTGTTGTTCGATGATAAAGCAGGCCAGGTTTATTCTAAAATCTTCAACTTTAAGGATACAAAAGAGTTTTTGCAGTTTCAGGGCATAAGCGTACACAACAATGGCGAATCGGTAGTAGTGGCCAAAGTGCGCACGGATGTGGTAACGCTTAACAGCAGATCTAAAGACAAGAAAGCCGCAAAGTTTTATGTGTTTGGTATTGACAATACCGGTGGCACACCTAAAATTGAAACTATCGAATCGCCGGCAAGCGGACATTATTTAAAGGACCCCACGCTGGCTACTTTGGCGAACAACGAAACCTTGGTGGCTTTTCCTTATACCGATAATGAAAAGAGCAATGCTGTAAGCGGTATACTGCTGAGGAAGTTTGACGGCGCTTTAAGTGGAGGAGGTTCAAGAGATGTTTGCGCTGACCCTGCCCTGTTAGCACAGGCTGCAGAGTTTGGAGTAGGTAAGAAGGACAAGGGTTTTCCATACCTGGCTATACAACAGGTATTGGCTTTGGAAGGCGGCGGCTTTATGGTATTGGCCGAGCACCAGAGAGATATAAAGAAAGACCCGAAAGACAGTATTGCAACTACCGAAAGGCATTACCTTATTGCTTATCGCTTTGATGGTAACATGGCCCTGAAAGGCTCAAACTTTATTGCCAAGAAACAGGTAAGCCCCACGGTAGGCTATTCTTTCTCAGCCCGTGCTTTTGCGGTTAAAAGCGATGTATATCTTTTTTACAATGATAATTGGGAAGCGGATGAAGAACACGGAACTAACTTGATGTGCACGCGCCTGCCTGCTGACGGCAGCGCAGCTACAACACAAAAAGTAGTGCATACTTCTGATGACTTTTTTACGAGCATGGAGTATGTTTTTCCAAGGGCTGACGGTAAAGTGATGTTTACAGAAGAAAAGCTGGTGGACTTTGAAGATGTGAGCCGGCAGGTTAAACTGCTGGAAGTAAGTTTGAAATAATGGTGGTTTAATATGGGGAAGGCGCTTTAAGCGCCTTTTTTCTTTCTCTAAAACAAAAACAGCCCGGACCCCCATCCGGACTGTTGTAACTATAGCACAAGAAAAGTTTAATTGTCTGAGTGATGTAACTCTACCCAATCGGCTCCATCCCAAATAAGGGTACATGTATCGTTTGTTCCCATATCAATTTGCCCGCTTAATTTTAGGTTATTGGCTGTGTTGTCGTTAAGACGTACGCCGTTTGCAGCTCCATTTCCTATTACATGCAGCACCAATATTTGCCCCACCTTTTGTCCATCACCAAGCGTAATGGAGTTAGAAGATGGGATCTGTGTGCAAATCAGTTTCAGGTAACTACGGTCGCCAATGGGTACTACACCTGCAGCATTAAGATTAGTATCCGGGGTTAAGGTAACAGCGCCATCAACTTCTAAAGTAGTGCCCGGTGTTTTAGTGCCAAGGCCGGTAAATCCCTCTTTAGTTACAGTTAAGGCATTACCCCTTGATGCGTTAGCTGATGCTCCATTGCCCACCACAAACAGAGGGTCGGTATCCACCCAGGTGGTGGAAGATGGAGAGCCGGTAGTATCGTTCCAACGGCCAACAGTAACACAAAGGTAGCTGTTGGAAACGGTAGGCCCTAAAGCAATGCTGCCTGCCGCTGAACTGCGACCTGCACCAATGGCAATGGAGCTATCGCCCGTTGCAATACCATTGCGTAATGCCATAGATTTGCTGCCACTTGCTGTGGTTGATTTGATAGCCACGGCATCGTTACCGGCTGCCGTGCCATAAAGCGCTAACGAACTACTGCCTGAAGTTAATGAGTTTACCCCCAGCGCCATTGATTGGCTGCCTGTTGCCCTGTTAGAACTGCCGAATGCGAAACTATTGTTTACGGAAGAGCTAGTTCCTATAACCGTTCCGCCACTGGCGTATACTGTATCGGCGCTGCCAAAGGCGTAACCTGTACCGTTTATAACGTGGTTTCTTCCCGCAGCAAAACTATAGTTACCGCTGTTAATGGTTATACTTTTGCCAATTGCTGTTGCATTGTCAGCATTAACCGTAGTTAAGTCGCCTATGATAAATGAGGAGGTATTATTAGCGGTATTGTTGCCACCCATAATCATACTGCCCGAACCGTTGGCATGAGAGCCATACCCTATTACTACCGCAGCGTTAGCGCCTGTGCTGGAACCGTAACCGATAATGGTGGAGCTAACTACGCTGGCCGAAACCGTATTACCATGACCAAGCACCAATGAGTTATCGGAAAGCAGGCCTATGTTGTTGGAGTAGCCATGAACAAATGAATAACTTCCATCATTTATGTTGTTATAGCCTGAAGTGAATGAATAATCAAGGTCCGAACTGTTTTGACGGCCAAAGGCAATGCTGTAAGCACCATTTACTGTAAGTGTATCGCCAAATGCAAATGCGCTGCGACCGCTTGCCTGCACCCAGTTGCCACCGGCAAAGGAATACATGCCGAGGTTGAAGTGATCCCAATAGCCGGTAGGGGTATAACCAAAGCGGAACGCCCTGCGGCCCGGTACCCACATCATGCGGGCGCCGGCCCCTGTTGGTGCAACACCGGTCAGACTATCGCCGGTTACAATAATAGTTCCACCACTATCAATACGTAAGCCCTCAATATTCTGGCGTTTTAAAATAACATCACGCGCATCAGTGGTGCCAATGAAGTTAGCCGTTTCACTGGTACCTGCATTGCCGGTTAGCGCCCAGCCACTACCGCTACCGCCTGAAACTGTTTGCGGTTCCCATTGGCTTAAGGTGTTGTTCCAGGCCAAAACCTGTCCGTTAACCGGGGCAGTTGCGGCAACAGAACGGTTTTGAATTTTTACTACTGTGTTTGAACCCGGAGCGCCGGTTACATCGCCGGCTAATGTGCTTACGGTACCTGTTGGCCCGGTAGCCCCCGTGGGCCCGGCAACGCCTGCATTTCCTTGTAGCCCTGTAGGCCCGGTAGCACCGGTTGCTCCTGCACCTGTGGGCCCTGTAGCCCCGGTTGAACCCGTTGCGCCTTTAGCGCCGGAACTTCCGGTAGGCCCGGTTGGTCCTGTGGCTCCGCCGCCCGCACCGGTAGCACCTGTTGGACCCGTAGCACCTGTAACGCCGTTAGTGCCTGCTGTTCCTTGCGCGCCTGTTGCCCCCGTTGCGCCCGTAGCTCCATTGCTGCCTGCAATACCTTGTAAGCCCTGCGGCCCATTGGCTCCGGTTGCACCGTTGCTTCCGGTAGCGCCTTGCGGTCCTGTAGCGCCGGTGTTTCCTGCGGGGCCTTGT
>CAZUHU010000026.1:0-3373 GCA_964620645.1 uncultured Chitinophaga sp. | reverse complement strand
GCCTTGTGCACCATTATTGCCCTGAGGACCTGTTGGTCCTGTAGGCCCGGTTGCACCGCCGCCGCTTCCCGTTGCGCCGGTAGGTCCTGTGGGGCCGGTAGCACCTGTGGCACCGCCGCCTGAACCTTGTGGGCCTGTAGGCCCGGTTGCTCCCACACCCGTTGCACCTGTAGGTCCCGTAGGCCCTGTATTGCCATTGGCACCTGTGTTTCCTGTTGGGCCGGCAATACCCTGTGTGCCTTGTATGCCCTGGTTTCCCTGCGCACCCTGCGGGCCCTGTATACCTTGTGCACCGGTAGGGCCGGTTATACCTTGTATGCCCTGCGGCCCGGTTGCACCTGTTACTCCGGTTGAGCCGGTAGTTCCTTTAGCACCGCTGGGGCCTGTTGCCCCTGTAGGGCCCGTTGAGCCTGTGGCACCACCGCCGGAACCTTGCGGGCCTGTTGGCCCTGTTGCACCCACAGAACCCTGAGGCCCGGTGGCGCCGGTTGCTCCCCCCGTACCTGCCGGACCCGTAGGGCCTGTAGCACCCGTTACACCGGGTGTTGAAGATTTATCAGCATATAATGCGTAAGGCACGCTTAATAATTGCGCATTGCCCATGCTGCTGTAATTGCTGCCGCCGTTGGCATCTAATTCAACTTCTAAGTATTTAGCGCCGCTACCCCAGTTTATTCCCGTAAAACTGCCCTGCACTACTGTGCCGGTGCCTACGGCAAGGCTAAATAGCCCAAACTGATTAGTTGTTGTGTTTTGCGTTTCGCTGTAAACAATAGTGCCGGTTGCTGAACCATCATGAATGCTGAAGCGTAAGCTTAAGCTTTGGTTCTGCAGCAGCGCATTGGCATTATCGCGTGCCACAGCCTGGTAGTTAAATTGCTGTGGCGCCTGCGCAAAGGTTGTTCCTGCCAAAATCAGAAGGAGCAACAGAAGGGGGGTAAATCTGATTTTCATGTTATTTGTTTTTGTTCTTATAAGTGGTTGTCGTTTTGTGTACTTGTAGCTTTTCTTCAGTTATAGTGGTAAGCCCGTTAAAGGGGTCAACCAGGAAAATCTCCTCCGGGGCTATGCCGAAGCCCGGGGGCAATTCGCCTGTCCTTTTTAGCGGCGCCTTTTTTCTTCCGGGTTTTTTCATGTTACAAAAGTGCATGGCTGCTAAAGCGGCGCGAAACCATTTTTTGGCATTTTCTGCAATTTCAAAATCACCCTTAGCAATGAAACCCTCTATTTGAGTGAGAGGCGTTCAATAAGCTGTTGTGTAATTGAAAAGGGGCTTAGTATCTTGCGGCTATGGCAGTACCGGTGGTTAAAGGAGATTCGCTCTTCATGCTTATAAAAAGTATGACAAAGGCGGAGAAGCGGTTTTTTAAAATATACTTTAATGCTTTTGCCGAAGGGCATGAGTCGGTAAACATGAAGTTGTATGACCTGCTTGAAGGCATGGATGCATACGACGAAAAGTTGCTGCTGAAAAAACTGAATGATAAAACCATTCAAAAGAACCTTGCCTCCTACAAGAGCAAGTTGGTGGACGTTATTCTACGTTGCCTACAGGCTATGGGCGAGGCATCGAGCATAGAGTTTGCTAACCTGCAAAAGTTGCTTTCGCTAAAACTGCTTTACACCCGCAAGGTTTATGAACTCTGTAAAAAAGAACTGAAGCAACTAAAGCAAACAGCCATCGAGTTTGAAGATTACCTGCTGTTGCTGGATATAGTTAACTTCCAACGGACCATGATTTTTGACTTACGCTACGATGAAAAGGATGGCGTAACGCTTGAAAAATTACTGGCGGAGGAAAATGAATACAGGGAGAGGATGGCGAATTACAACCGCTATTACCATTTTTATTCACTGCAAAAATTATTGCTGGTTAAAAAGGGTTGGAACAGTAAAGAGAGCCTTATTGATAAAGAACTGGTGCGTATAACCGGAGATGAACTGTTTAAATCGCCCGATAAGGCATTATCCGTAAAGGCCAAGTATCTGTATTACATTATTCTGCAGAACCACTATAACCTCTTGTTTGACTCGCGCAATTCGTTTGCTATTAACAAGCAGTTTCTTCAATTCGCTAAGGAGCATGAAACATTTTTTGCCACTAACCGCGTAAAGTGGATGACGGTAATTTACTATTACCTTTTATCGGCCTCGGATGTTGATGAGTTTGATGACTATAAAAAAGAATTGAAACGGCTGGAGAGTGTTGAGATTAAGGGTGTATTCCCCGGCATGGCCAAAGCCGTTTACTATAATATTACAGGCATTACCTATGAAATAACGCATGGTAGTTTGGCAGGTATGCAACGGCTGGCCAATAAAAGTGTGGCAGACCTTGAAGAGTTTAAGCAGATTGTAAGGCCTGATGTACGCAGCCAGATATTATTGCTGTGCGCTATTGGCTTAATGAAGTATGGGCGATACGATGACGCTTTCCCTTTTTTAAGCCTGCTTACCAATGAATCGGAGAAGGAGATAAGGCCCGAAATTTTGGCGATAGCAAAGTGCATGCAAATTTATTTTCACCTGGAGCGCAAGGATTATGAGTTGATAGACAACCTGGCGCGCTCGGCGCTACGCTACAATAAAGCATCTGATATGTGGGACGTTGTGCTGGCAGATGCGATTTCGCTGGCACGTATTTGGGCCAAAAGCGCCGGCAATAAAGGCGCCAATGAGGTTATAGCCCATATCCGTGAGATTGCACCTAAACAAACCGGCACCTTTAAGTTATTCGCTAACTTTTTAGTGGCTTACATTAACCGCAGCACGGCTAAAACTGCTGATTAAAACAAAACCCTGCCGTTGCGGGCAGGGTTTGCGTTCCTTTCATTAAGGAATGTGACGGGAGGAATCAGCACAAAAAGTATCTTTCTTATTGACGCGGTTATTTTAAGGTGGTTAATCTCATTTTTAGTTCGTCCATGCCATCGCAATAGCCTTTTTTGTAGGCCTTGTTGCAACGCATTTCAAATTCATCTAACTCCATAGCCATTGGGCTGGGGAAGGGTTGATCGTAAAAGCCGATGTTATAATCCTGCTTTCCTTTTTCGTAGTAATACACTTCTGCTTCTGCGGTTGCCATACGCACATCATTTTCACATTATAAAATAGTTGGTAAAAGTTCTTCAGGTTCCTCTTTACCCGGCAACACTCAGGAGGGGTGTTGCGCTGTATCTGATTTCTTTAACGGCCAAACGCGTTCAAAGGTTTTCTTTTTCATCTGTCATTTTACTACCTGCATTTTGTAATGCTTACGCCGGCTACTGAAACTTAGAGGAATAAGGAGCAAAACGATGGTTGGTAAAGGCTTTCTATATTCGCTTAAAATAAGAATGGACATGGGTAAGGTTGCCACTATAGAAAAACGCGG
>CAZUHU010000025.1:24396-28200 GCA_964620645.1 uncultured Chitinophaga sp. | reverse complement strand
CTTAATGTATTGCGCGGCAGTAACCTTACCGGTAATAATATGGAAGTTAGCCTCCAAACGGCTTGCGCACATACCTACCGGGTCAATTACATTCTGCAGGTTATCTACACTAAACTCTTGTGGCAATACAGTAATGATACGCTCACCCGGCTCAAGGGCAATGCGCTTCATGTTGTTCACCATCATGCGCACATCATCCTTGGTTATTTCCTCATCAGGGTTACTTAAAGTGTATATATCGCGGCTTTGCTTGCTGCTGATGTGCTGGCCTGCAATGCCTACAAACACACTCTTTATATCAAAACCGCTTTGCCTGCGCGCTTCGGCCACGGCTTCAATTACAGCATCGGTAGTTAATTTAATATTGGTTACCTCGCCGCGTGTAACGCCGTACGAAGGCACCTTGCCTATACCCAGTATTTTAATTTTACCGAATTGGTCGCGTTGCGCAACAATGGCGGCAATTTTGGTGGTACCAATATCAAGGCCAACAATTATCGGGTTTGCTTTAGTGTGGGTAAGGGCCATAAGTATAAATTTTCTATAGTTTATATTTTCTACCGCATAGTCACATAGCAACCGGAGGAATGCCAGGGGCGCCTCGCTCTGGCTCCTATGTGTTTATGCGGTTTTATTTCATAATGCGTTTACAGTATCACGTTTTACACAAACCACCTGGCCTTCAAACTGCAGGTTTATGGTTTTGTATTTATTCCAACCCACTTTACAAAGCCCCTCGTGGTAAAACGTTTTCAGCCTTGTAAACTTTTCTTCCATATCGCCATCTACCTTGCCAAAATTGATGGTGTGGTAGCCTGTGCGCGGTATAAGTTCCAATTCCGCGTTTTCATTTACATACACCTGGTCAATCAAAGCCGCCAGAAATGTATCTTTTTGCACATACGTCATTAACCGGTAAAGATCGTTCTGCACACTGCTGTCGCGTTTGGTATCATGGTATAGCTGCACATTGCCAAGCGCTACTGCCAGGTGCGGCGTAAAGTTATCGCTAAGGGGTATGCGCTCGTTCTTTTCACTTATGTAATAGCTAACACCATCGCTGTTAATTACACGCAGCAGTGGACGTTTCTGCTCCACCTTCATGGTAACTACCCGGCTTTGGTCTACAAAAATTTCAGCGTCAGCTACAAAAGGGTTCTTCTCAATTTCGCGCTCTATGGTTTTAAAATCCACACGGCTTATCTCCTTACCGGCTATTGAGCCACCACACAAATGATTAATCCGTTCAGCTATTTCTGTATTGGTAATAAAGCTTATGCCCGTTTCCTCATCTATCTTAACTACAAGCTCTTTGCACTTCAATGCTTCGTTCTTTTGCACAGCGGCAGTTAACACCACAACAAATAGTGCGGTGGCCGAAAGAACTGCGGTAATCAGCAGCACTTTTTTCAGTATTCTCCAGAACTTTTTCATTCCTGTTAAATGTTCAGGCGGTTGTGCGTACGCCCGTTGTTAGTGTTAACCCAAAAGTCCTATTCTTCGGTGAGAACAAAACGCAGACTTGTTGACAGAAATTGTGGAATTGACCGGGAGTGAATAGTGGAGCGGACAGCATTAACCATAGTTGATAAATGCTGCGTTTTATAACACAATATGAAAGGGACTACTGTAAAAGGGCCTTTATACCCTCAAGGTATTTATCAATGTCACCGGCGCCAATAGTAAGCACCACATCTAAATCGTTACGCTGCCTCAAAGTATCTACTAAATCCTCTTTTTTAACAAGGCTCTTCCTTGCGCACGTTAATTGGTTGTAGATAAGTTCCGACGTAACTCCTTCCATCGGTAGCTCACGGGCAGGATAAATATCCAGCAGTATCACTTCATCAACTATGCTTAGTGATTTTGCAAACCCCTCGGCCAGGTCCTTAGTGCGGCTGAACAAATGAGGCTGAAAAATGGCTGTAATGTTACGCTTAGGGTAAATCTCCTTTACGCTCTCCAAAAACACACGAATCTCTTCGGGGTGGTGGGCATAATCATCAATAAAAACGTGTTTTTCGTTTTCTACCAGCTTCTCAAACCGGCGTTTTATTCCTTTAAACGATGCCAGGGCTTCTTTGATCTTCTCGTCAGTAATCTTCAACTCCTTGGCAATGGTTATAGCCGCCAGGGCGTTTTCAATATTGTGAAATCCGCCAATATTCAGTCGCAGACTGCGCATTTCGGTACCAAAAAAGCGCACGTTAAACAAATAGCCGCCGTCAGTAACCCAATACTTGCTGCAATACACATCAGCATCAGGGTCGCTCAAAGTGTAAAATGCCTTATCCATTACCGGCAGGCGGTCGTTAATACTTTGGGCACTCTTCACTACTAAAAATCCTTCTTCAGGCATTTTTGCAATAAATTCTAAAAAAGCCTCATCTATGGCCTCCTTGCTGCCATAAATATCCAGGTGGTCGGTATCCACTGCTGTAATTACTGCCATATCAGGCGTTAAACGGTGGAACGACCGATCAAACTCGTCGGCCTCTATTACCACAACATCATTAGTACCCTGCAGGTAGTTTGAATTATAGTTCACAGCAATACCACCCAAAAATGCCGAACACCCAAAACCCGATTGGGTTAGTATATGGGCTATCATACTGCTAACTGTTGTTTTACCGTGCGAACCCGCCACAGCAATCGTAAAACGGTCTGCTGAAATTACACCCAATACTTCGCTTCGCTTCATCAGGGTGTAGCCATTCTCCCTATAAAAATTCAGCCCTTTATGATCTTTGGGTATGGCCGGTGTATACACAACAAGGTCTAACTCCTTAGGCATTTGCGTTAAATCATCATCAAAAATCACACTTATACCTTCGCCTTTCAATTCATCAGTTAATTGCGTGGGCGTTTTATCATAGCCCCCCACTTCTGCTCCCAACGATTTAAAATACCGCGCAAGTGCACTCATACCAATGCCACCAATTCCCAGGAAGTAAACCTTCTTTATGTCTTTTAAATTCATGTCGTAAAATTAAAAACTTGCTGATTGCGTGTTTTAGCGGCAAGTGTATGTTCATTTTTTTGCTGCACGCACAATCTCATCCACAATTCTATCAGCAGCATCGGTTATTGCCATCTTTTTAATATTCTCAGCAAGTGTTTTCATCTTCTCAGGCTCCTTTAGCAAATCAATGGCGGCAGGTATTAACCCAAACTTCGCTTCATCATCTTTCACCAAAATGGCGGCATGTTGCTTAACCAGGGCCATAGCATTATGCGTTTGGTGGTCTTCCGATACATTGGGCGATGGCACCAAAATTACCGGCTTACCCACAATCTGTAATTCAGAAATAGTCATTGCCCCGGCTCGCGAAACAATTACATCAGCACAGGCATACGCATAATCCATGCGGTCCAAAAACTGTAGCACCTTTATGTTAGGGTAGCTTTCGCCAATATGTTTATACTCCTCGTAATACAACTTACCCGTTTGCCAAACAACCTGAACGCCGCTTTCATTAATGCGTTCCAGCGTGGCTTCCACACTCTGGTTAAGTTTACGCGCCCCTAAACTTCCACCAACTATAAGAAAGGTTTTTTTATATTTGTCAAGCAAGTAATATTCCTGAGCCTTTTTAATATCCACCTGCATGTTCAAAATCTCCGCACGTATAGGGTTGCCCGTTAACACAATCTTCTCCTTTGGGAAAACCTGCTCCATTTCTGTATAAGCTGTGCAAATAACTTTTGCGCCACCCGCCAACAGTTTGTTGGTAATGCCGGCAAAAGAATTTTGCTCCTGTATTACAGTGGGTATGCCAATAAAATTAGCGGCGCGCAACAGCG
>CAZUHU010000025.1:0-24386 GCA_964620645.1 uncultured Chitinophaga sp. | reverse complement strand
GCTACATCCGGATTAAAATCTTTTATTATGCGGTAGGCTTCTCTTAGGCTGCCAACAATTTTAAAGGGCAACGAAATATTTTTCATGATAGACCCTCGCTGAAAGCCGGCAATGTCCAAACCCTTAATTTCGAAACCGGCCTGCGGCACTTTCTCCATTTCCATACGGCCCTTGGCCCCTACAAAAAGAATTTTAGCATTAGGGTAACGCCTCCTTATAGTGTTGGCTATCGCCAGGGCCGGAAATATATGCCCTCCTGAACCTCCACCCGAAATTATGACGCGCAGCTCGCTCATGTTCCTTATCCTGTTAAATATAAGTTCCGCCAAACTTCCGCCTTTTGCATTATTTTTTGCCCTCATTTTATCCTCATGTTTCCGGGCAGTTTCAGTTAAAAAAGGCAGTGGGCCAATGGGGCATTAAATCAAGCTGAAAACAACTGTAAAATCATTTTTAATGTATTGACATTCAAATACTTAAATCAATAATTAAAAAATTTGCAGCGTACTGTAACCTTTTCCCCTGGCCCCCGTTCAATAATATATAAGAGACAACGAAAAATGATCACCCTCGCAGAAATACTGAAAGAACAAGGAAAAGAAAAAATTCTTGAAACTATTTCAGCGAAAGATGTAACAAAAGAAAAAACCTCCCGTATAATAAAGAGTAGTTCATTGATAACGGAAGGAAATAAAAAAGGGAGAGCATAAGCCCTCCCTGAACAAGCGAAACTAAACGAGTAAGTTGAAATTAGTTTTTAGCTACAATAAGATTTTTAGAATAAGCTTTGCCGTCAGCAAAAACAACAGCAAGGTATTGGCCACTAGCCACGTTCTGAACATCTAAAGTTAAAGTGTTGCTACCGGCAGTAATGTTTGCAACGTTCTCTGATATAATTCTTCCGGTAACATCTACAATCTGAACTTTAACAGCCTGCGCAGCAGAAGTATTTACTACTAATTTGCTGAAATCTTGTGCAGGATTTGGCATAGGCTCGCTTACAGTGAACTCAGAATTCCCACCTATTTTTGCAGATACTACGTAAGAAACTGCATTAGCTCCATCATTATCAATTTGATTTAAACGGTAGTAGTATACTACATTGCTCTGAACATTCATATCATCATATTCATAAGCTAAAGTGATGGTAGAGTTGTTGTTGCCGTTTACCCAGCCGATAGTTTCAAAATTTACACCATCAGTGCTGCGTTGTACTTCAAAGCCCAGGTTGTTGATTTCAAGTGCAGTTGCCCATTTAACCAGGATTGAGTTGGTCTTAGGTTCAGCATTAACGTAGATCAGTTCAACAGGAAGGGCGCCACCGCTGCTGGCCTTTTTCATAGCGTAGTGCCCGAAGCCACGATAGATGCCGCCCGGTACGCCCTGTCCTGTGTAACATGAACCACTGTTTAAGCTATATTGAAGGAGGTCAGATTCTTGAGAAGTTGAGTCAATGTAACGGCTCCAGTTTTCGCTTACGCCTGAAGGATCGTAGTTATAAGCAGCTTCATACTTTAAAGTTCTCCAGATGTCGCCGGCGCTGCCATTAGCGTTGTAGCTGTTAGCAAAGGTCTCAATGCTGTATACAAATTCTCTTTCGTTGGTAACGTTTGATGCAAAGCTCCAGTAACCGTGGTCGGTAACTTCATCCTGCAGAATTAACCACTGTTCAGCGCCGCCATTACATGGGTTTGAAGCAAAGTAGTGGTTGTAACCTGGCTGAGAAGCACCATGCGCCTGAGGACAGTTAACGCAGGTATTAGGTAAAGAACCGATATTACCGTTCATGTTGTTGCTGCCATCATTAAACTTACCAATTACATTTCCACCGCCTGCAGGTATACTAACGAAGTTGAACTTAGCACCGTTAAAGCCATTGGCTTCAGTGCCTATAGGATAAACGTACGAACCGGCCATAGTTACATTGCGCTGTAAACCGCCATCGCCTGAGCCACGGTTGCCACGGGTCAATACATAAGCGGTGTTCTGGTTACCGTCCTTCTGTAAAGTGGCGTAGCCGGCAATAGCGTCTTCATTACCATTGGTAATGTTCAGCACAAACTCGCCGTTATGGTTATAGGTTTTAATTAAACCCTTTTGGTTGTTATTAATCCCAATTTGGGCAGGCTGGTACGTGCTGCTGGTGGTGGCTGAGCCAAACACCAGGCTACCGTTAACCTGCACATCCGCAGCAAGCTCTACTGTTTCCGAGGCAGAGGCTTTATCTACTACAATGTTGTAGAAATTGCCTGCGGTACGCATATCGCCTTTAATTTGCTGCGTGCCGCTGCCTATAAACTTAACAGCGCGCTCTTTGCTGGTGCTATCATTGTGCACACCAAAACTAGCGGTCGCTTTGTTTTCGAAATCGCCTTTCAATTCAATGATTCCATCATTTTTTACAGAACCTGTTTCGTTTGTAAAGTTACCACCAACAAACAACAGTGAGCCTTTCTGGTTATAGATGGCAGCACCTTTGTTGTTGAATTCAAATTGCCCGAAGGCCAGCACAGGAAGCAGTGCGATAAGGATTAGTAATTGCTTGTTCATACTCGTTTTCGTTTAGTAGGTTCAATGTATATCCTGCGCTTTCGCTTGTCAATTGTTTTCCTGCTCTATCTTACACACCGCAATTTGTAAACAGCTTGTTTACAAAGCGCAACTGATGCAATACAATTTGCAGCTTGTGTAAAGCGCGCGAAATAGTGACCGTTTTACTTGATAAATATTTTCTACCTTTAGCGTGTCCCATGAAAACCATTCATCACACACTATTCTTTTTACTGTTTTTTTCTATTCAATCAGGCAGGTGCCAAACTTTAGCCCTTGACTCATCTTTTGGTTCAAACGGCCTTGTAAATGGCAACTACAAAAATTCTGCTTCAACCGAAGGTCTTGCCTTATCACCCGATGGCAAAATTTTAAGCGCTGGTTTAGGAAGCTTCCTTTTTAACCGTTACAATAACGACGGCACCATTGATAATTCCTTTGCGGATAATGGACAGGCTTTCTATAATATTAGTAATGATGTAGTGTACGGCCTTTCCGTAAAGCTTCAGGCCAATGGAAAGATTTTAGGAGTCGCAGGTATAACAGGTTCCGGGTTTGCGCCCGATACGATCGCCACAATGCTCCTGAATAACGATGGCACTATAGATTCTACATTTCCCATAGGTGCCTGCAGCCGGTTGCTTTTAAAGGAAAATACCGGATATACCTGGCAACAGCAGGCTGATGATAAGTTGTTGTTTGCTTTTCGCGACTTTGTAACTGAAGATCTGCTATTAACCCGTTTTAATGATAACCGCCAAATAGATAGCTCCTTTGGGATAGACGGCTCAATTAATTGTACCTCATTCGCCCAAATCAATTGCATTAAAATTCAGCCCGATGGCAAAATCCTTCTCACAGGTAATTTACCTGACAGTGCTATAGGGTTAATGCGCATAAACGTTAATGGAACTGTTGATTCATTTTTCGGTTTAAATGGCTTAACCCGTACAAAAGCCACAGATGGCGGAACAGATCAAGGCCTCAGTGCTATTATTCAGCCTGATGACAAAATCCTGATAGCTGGTGCCCACCTGGAACCTACAAGCCAGGCAAGCGATTATGACTTCTCATTGTTCAGGTATAAGCCCGATGGCACGCCGGACTCATCTTTCGGCAACAATGGCATGGTTATTACACCTAACTTGCAAAGGGCAGATTACATTACCGGTATTAGTATTGAAAGCAACGGCAAAATTATAGTGGTAGGTAATTCAATTGATAATTGGTCAAAAATTCAAATTGCACGCTATAGTGCGGATGGCCACTTAGATGTGTCTGTTGGTAACAATGGTTTGTTTTTTTATGAAGTAGGTGGCCCGGTCTACGCTTTCCAATCCATTCTTCAACCGGATGGTAAACTATTAATCGGCGGCAACTTTTTCCCCGGCGATCCTAACAGCTTCTTAATGCTGCGTTTTAAAACCGATGTATTTACGGCAATAGAAAGTTTTTCTGCAAGTGAAACTCTTTCTGTATTTCCTAATCCTGCTCAGGATATACTTAACCTTGCGTATCCTCAACAATCAGTTCAACTAAAAATCTACAGTGTTACAGGTAAGCTTGAACGTAGCATCAATAGTTTTAATGAACGCACGCTAAACATTTCAGAATTGGCATCAGGCGTTTATAGTATTGAACTATTTGATGGCATTTCCAAAGTTCAATGCCGCTACATAAAGTGGTAATTACTACCCTGTTTTGTTACTCTCTTTCCCCCGCTTTATAACTGTTAAATACTAACTGGTTGATTTTCTATCCTTTCCACTCTGGCCGCCTGTTTGTATATATAGCACAGGTGTACTAACCCCTTATCACTTTTTTGTTCACGAAATAAAAACCAATGAGTAGCAGGAAAATAAAAGCCATAGTAGCTATCGGCCTTGGCTTCTTGCTCATCATTCTTCTTAACATAACGGCTTGCAAAAAAGAAAACAGCAAGCCGCCGGCTAATGAGGTATGGATTGAGGAAGACGCATTTAACCCGGAAGTTATTACAGTTAGTGTTAATTCAACTGTTATATGGCGTAATAAAGATGACCAAACGCATACGGTAACCAGCGATACTACTATTTGGGATAGCGGCAATATACAGGCAGGCGCTTCCTATAGCCGGCAGTTCCCAACGGCAGGTACATATCATTACCATTGCAACATTCACAACTTTATGAAAGGCACTGTAATAGTGCAGTAATCAAGCCATTGCATATAATCAGTTTCTTTTTTCGTTCCTTAGCTATACCCTATGAAAGTTCATTACCTATTTCTCTCTTGCTTTTCTCTTCTTTCGTTGGCCGCCACTGCACAAAAGAATTCCGGCGAAACAGTTTTTGAGGTTAAAAAGAAAACTGAAAAGCCCATTCTGCTGCAGTGGGCTGGTATTGATACCTGTTATACAGATAGAATCTATTTTCTCACCACCGGGAAGATGGTTTACGATTCTATCAGCCTGTACAAAATGGATTTCCGGATAGAGGCGTACTGCGGAGAGCCTTATTACTATTTCTGGAAAACCGAGGTAGGAAAAGCCTATGCAGTTATATGGACGCGAAACAAAAAAACAGGGGTCCTGACTCAAACCTATGTTAAGCCACTGTACTTCATAACGCCACCTTAGGGGGCTTAACCTTATGGCACAAAAAAAGCGGAACCCTTTCGGTGTTCCGCTTTTAAATTTTTATGCAGAGGTATTAAGCGCCTTTTGCTTTACCGGCTAAAACCTTAGCCATTAACTCGCCAATGCCTGCCGGCGATTCTACTACGTGCAAACCGCATTCGCGCATAATAGCCATTTTAGCTGCGGCAGTATCATCTTTACCACCAATAATGGCGCCTGCGTGGCCCATACGGCGGCCTGCAGGGGCAGTTTGGCCGGCAATAAAGCCTACAACCGGCTTTTTATTGCCGCTTTGCTTTATCCAACGGGCGGCATCAGCCTCAAGGCTGCCGCCAATTTCGCCTATCATAATTATACCATCGGTATCAGGGTCGTTCATAAACAACTCAACCGCTTCTTTAGTAGTAGTGCCAATTATCGGGTCGCCACCAATACCTATTGCCGTTGAAACACCAAGGCCGGCTTTTACCACCTGGTCAGCAGCTTCATATGTCAACGTACCTGATTTTGATACAATACCTACGCGGCCTTTCTTAAACACAAAGCCCGGCATGATACCCACCTTGGCTTCTCCGGGGGTTATAACACCGGGGCAGTTAGGGCCTACCAGGCGCGTATTCTTATCAGCCAGGTAGCTTTTTACTTTTACCATGTCCTGTACAGGTATACCTTCGGTAATACACACAACCAGTTCAACACCGGCGTCAGCCGCTTCCATAATAGCATCACCGGCAAAAGCAGGTGGAACAAATATGATGCTTACGTTACAGCCTGTGGCTTTACGGGCATCGGCAACGGTATTAAACACCGGTTTATCCAGGTGCTTTTCGCCGCCTTTACCGGGTGTTACGCCACCAATAACATTGGTACCGTATTCAATCATTTGGGTGGCATGAAAAGTGCCTTCCTTACCGGTAAAACCCTGTACTACAATCTTCGAATCCTTATTTACTAAAACGCTCATGGCATTCTCTATTTTAATTTTTAAAACTTGGCGTGTGCGCGAAGCTCCTTCAAAAATTCCGATGCGAATATAAAATCATAAAGCTCACCTTCGGTAATCTTTAAAATTTCCTTGTTGGTACCTTCCCAGTACTTAAGGCCGTTGTGCAGAAATACCACTTTATCTCCTATTCCCATTACACTATTCATATCGTGGGTGTTAATAACGGTAGTCATCCCGAATTCCTGGGTTAACTCTCGTATAAGGTGGTCAATTACAAGGCTGGTTTTAGGGTCAAGGCCGCTATTGGGCTCATCACAAAACAGATAGCGCGGGTTCATTACTATGGCCCTGGCTATACCTACCCGCTTCTTCATACCGCCTGAAAGCTCCCCGGGGTATTTCTTGTTGGTATTATCCATGTTAACGCGGCGCAGGCAAAAATTAACCCGCTCGCGCTTTTCTTCTTCTGTTTTAGTGGTAAACATATCCAGCGGAAAACGAACATTTTCCTCCACCGTCATACTATCAAAAAGGGCCGTGCCCTGAAAAAGCATCCCAATCTCGCGGCGTATAACCTTGCGCTCTCTAAATGTCATAGCGGTAATATTGCGGTCGTCATACCAAATATCACCTTCATCGGGTTCAAACAAACCCACCATGCACTTAAGGGTTACCGTTTTACCCGAGCCCGATTTACCGATTATAAGGTTGCACTTGCCCTCTTCAAAGGTTGCGCTAACACCCTTTAAAACCTGCTGCTGGCCGAAGCTCTTTTTTATGTTCTTAATTTCAATCACAGCATCAAAAAGGCTACAAAAAAGTTAACGATAATGATAAAGATGCTGCTGAAAACCACCGCCTGGGTGCTGGCCTTGCCTATTTCAATAGCGCCACCTTCCACCGTAAAGCCTTTGTAACAGGCTACTGATGAAAGTATATAGCCGAACAACACTGATTTAATCAGCATAATGTTTACATCCTTGGGGGCAAAAAAGTCGGTAACACCACGCAAATACTCGGCCGGCGAATAATAGCCGCCCACAATACCTGCTACCAGGCCGCCGCTAATACCCAAAAACACAGCTATAACCACCAGCATAGGCACCATAAAAATGCCTGCAATTATCTTGGGGCCAATTAAAAAGCCGGGGGTGTTAACGCCCATAATTTCAAGGGCATCAATCTGCTCGGTAGTGCGCATACTGCCCAACTCTGAAGCAATATTGGAGCCCACCTTACCGGCCAGCAAAAGGGCGGAAATGGTAGGAGCCAACTCAAGAATCATTGATTTGCGAACAATAGAGCCCACCCACCACATAGGCACCAGGCTTATGCTGCGTAATTGGTAGCTGAACTGCACCGCTGTAACCGCGCCCACAAAGGTGGCTATAATGGCAATAATGCTTAAGGAGCCAATACCTATATCGTGGCACTGGCGAAAAACCTCTTTGGAGTACATACCGGCTTTCTCCGGCTTTGATATCGCGTGGCGCATCAATACCAAATACTTACCAAGAATTTCGAAGGGTTTGAGCATAAACCGCGCTAATATAAAAGAAAGTGGGAAGGGTTAGCAGTTAACATCGCCCCTCATGCATAATCTTCTCACTTACGCTTGGTAATGTTAAGTTTGAAGCATGAACAGGAAGATTGTAATTACCGGCGCTACCAAGGGAATTGGCCGCGCTATTGCCATAAAATTTGCTGCAGAAGGTTACGACCTTGCCCTTTGTGCCCGCACCCAAAAAGACCTGGAAGAATTAAAGGCCCAAATCGCTAATTCTAAATCAACAATACTTACGCATGCCTGCGATGTAAGCAACAAAACACAACTGCTTGCCTTTGCCCAAAAAGTAAACAGCCAGTTTGGCGCAACAGATATACTGGTAAATAACGCAGGCATTTTTACACCCGGCCGCGTAGTTGATGAGCCAGAAGGCGCCATCGAAAAGCTTATTGAAACTAACCTCTATAGCGCTTACCACCTTAGCCGGGCCTTGCTGCCAGCCATGCTGCATAAAAAGCAAGGACATATCTTTAATATGTGTTCCGTGGCCAGCATTAAGGAATACCATAATGGCGGGTCATACAGTATTTCAAAATTTGCTTTGCTGGGATTAAGCAAAGCCCTGCGCGAGGAACTGAAGAACGACAACATACGCGTAACCGCACTTATAGCCGGTGCAACCTATACTGATAGCTGGAGCGCCAGCGGCCTGCCCGAAGCCCGCTTTATGAAAAGCGAAGACGTGGCTAAGCTGATATGGGATGTTTACCATTTATCGGAAAGCACGGTGGTAGAGGAAGTAGTGTTGCGCCCTATGCTGGGGGATATTTAGCCCTCTAAAACTTGTTAACGAACAGGCATGGCACACTAAAAAGCCGTAAAAAATAGAGGTAGAAATTTATTTTTGAGCACGTAAACAAATCGCAACTATGAGAAATTTTCTGGCCGCATTATTCCTACTTACTGCCGTTACCGCCTTTGCGCAGGAAACAAAAAAAGAAGAAACTGCAGCGCCAAACCCTAACGCCCCTAAAGTGGTGTTTAAAGAAGAAAGCTTCGACTTTGGCGAAATACCCGAAGGCCCACAGGCTACACACGAGTTCAAATTCACTAACCCCGGTAAGGAGCCGTTGATTTTAAGCAACGTGCGCGCAAGCTGCGGTTGCACCACGCCAAGCTGGCCTAAAGAGCCAATCCTACCCGGTAAGGATGGCACTATTGTAGTTACCTACAATACCCAGGGCCGCCCCGGTCCGTTTACCAAAAGCATTACCATAACCTCTAATTCCGATACCCCTAACCGCGTTATCACTATTAAAGGCGAAGTTGTTAAAGAAGATCCCGGCAAAAGTGTTCCAATGGAAGCGCCTTCAATGCTGGCACCTAAAAACTAGTTTCAATCAACAACATATCTAAACTCCGCTCCTAAAGGGCGGAGTTTTTTTTGTCCTTAAGTCTTCCTCTTTAGGGTCATTTAGGTGAGGCCCGTCTTTTTTTACTTACTTCGCACGGCAATTTTTACGCTATGCCTAAAATTTCAGTAAAGGGCCATCAAATGCCCGCTTCCCCTATCCGCAAACTGGTTCCGTATGCCGATGCCGCCAAAAAGAAAGGCACTAAGGTTTACCACCTCAACATCGGCCAGCCCGATATTGAAACCCCGAAGGTATTTTGGAACACGCTGAAAAACCTGGACATTAAAGTATTGGAATACTGCCCAAGCAATGGCTTTGAAAGCTACCGCAAAAAGTTTGCAGGTTATTATAACAGCCTAGGTATTAATGTGGACGCCTCTAACTTTATGATTACCGAAGGCGCCAGCGAGGCACTATCCTTTGGTATGATGAGTTGCCTGGATGATGAGGACGAAATTATTATCCCCGAGCCTATGTATGCCAACTATATCAGCTTTGCTATGGCAGGCGATATCAAGGTAAGGCCTATCCCTACCTCCATCGAAAACGGGTTTGCCTTACCGGCCATTTCCGATTTCGAAAAAGCAATTACGCCTAAAACCAAGGCCATTCTTATTTGTAACCCCAATAACCCTACCGGTTATCTATACAGCATTGAAGAATTATTGACCCTGCGTGAAATATGCCTTAAGCACGACCTCTTCCTGTTCGTAGATGAAGTTTATCGCGAATTTCTTTACGGTGGCAAAACCTTCTTCAGCGCATTAAATCTAGAAGGTATGGATCAGCACGTGGTAGTGTTTGATTCTATATCAAAACGCTTTAGCGCCTGCGGTGCCCGTATTGGCGCCATCGTTACCCGCAATAAAGATATATTAGGTGCAGCCCTTAAATTCGGGCAAGCGCGTTTAAGCCCACCAAGCCTGGGCCAAATTGCCGGCGAAAACCTGTTTGACCTTGGTAAAGAATATTACGACAGTATAGTTGCCGAATATCAAAAACGCCGCGATACCGTAATAGGCTTATTGAATCAGATACCGGGCGTAAAATGTCCTAACCCCGGCGGTGCGTTTTATGCCGTTGCTGAATTGCCTGTAAACGATACTGACGAATTCTGCCAATGGATGCTGGAAAGTTTTAGCCACAAGGGCGCCACTGTAATGATGGCCCCTGCTTCAGGTTTTTATTCCAACACTGCATCCGGTAAAAAGCAGGTGCGTATTGCTTACGTATTAAATTCTGAAGATCTAAAAGCAGCCGTTGAATGTTTAGCCGAAGGACTAAAGGCCTACGCCGCTGTAAAACAGAATTAATAGTTACTGCCTTTCATCTACTGCACTTGTCTTCCTGAGTTTATCGAAGGATGATGTTAATCGGCACGGAATAGCTCCAGTTAAACAGCCTGATAAAGTCTTTCTATAATGTCCTCCTTAATTTAAGGAGGACGAGTAAGATAGCGGAACGAAGTGAAGCTATCGTCGGAGGTGGTTTTACAAGCGGCAGCAAAACCAGAAGGTTCCTTCTATTACGCTTCTACCTCCCTTGCAAACGCATGCAAACTATCGCAGTAAAAATCAATAAGCTTTGTATCCTCTCCTTTCAGCTTATGCTCATCTCCAATAAACACCGTTTTCATTCCGGCATTGCGGCCAAACAACATATCTGAAACAGAATCGCCAACAATAATGCTCTTGGCAAAATCTATTTCCGGAAAATCTTTTTTAGCCTGCTTAGCCATACCTATTGCCGGCTTACGCATGCCCTTATGGTCATTATCAACTAATTCTATAGCAGCATAAATATTGTGTATACGCCCGCCGTATTTGCGCACCTCCTTAAGCATTTCCTGATGTATGTGTTCCAGATCCTCCTTTTTCATTAAACCCTTGCCTACCCCTTGTTGATTAGTTACAATCAAAATTCTTTTAAACAGGGCAGAAAGGTTCTTTAAAGCATCCAGCGACCCCTCCAAAAAGTAGAACTCATCCCAGTTTTTTACATAATCGTTCGGGTAATGCAGGTTTATAACTCCGTCACGGTCAAGGAAAAGCGTCCAGGTTTTATCAATGTTTAGCTGTCTGAAATGCATTTCAGCAAGGTTACGCAAAAATCTGTTGCTAAGCCACTATTAGCCCGGTTGCCGAATCAATAAACAAAACAGGTATCATTTCCGTAAAAGAGGGTAACCCCTATGCTGGCAACCGCAAAAAAGGTGTGGAACCGCCTTTCTTATCTCGGTATTGACCCTGCATCCAGCCATCCCGATAAGGAAAATGTGGTGCTGGGCAACCAAATTGTGTACATACTGGCTATAGCGCTTTCGCTTTTGGCTGTGGTATGCATTTTTATTGGCATTTACATTGCATCATTAACACTCAGCATTATGGTAGGCCTTTTTATAGGCCTTAGCTATTTCGTTTATAAAGGTCATTACGTTACAGGCCGCATGCTGGGCATGATTTTACAAAACCTGGCCATTTTTATGCAGGCGGTTGTGCTGGGTTACGAATCCCGCGTTATCGACTTCCTGTTGATTTCTGCACTTATGCCCCTGGTGCTATTCCACATTCGCCAACGTAAAATGATTATTGCCTGCGTATTTCAAAATTTCTTCTTCTACACCATTTTCCACCTTTTCCAACCCGTCTTAAGCCAATATGGCTTACCGCAAGCGCAACAACTTCTCATCTATAACCTAACCATACCCGTCAAGTTTCTAACTATTTTGCTTGTTGTGTTTGTTATAATACAAAAAACAGGAAGCCAACAGGAAAAGCAGGAGAAACGAAATCAGCAATTACTGGAACAACGCAACTACTTTACCAGCATACTTGACCAGGTACCGGTTGATATAGCAACACTTGACACCAACCTGCGTTACACCTTCCTTAACAAGCACTCCATAAAGGATGATACCTTAAGGCAATGGCTGATTGGCAAAAACGATTACGATTATTTTAAACACAGGAACATTGAAACCTCTGTAGCAGTCGAAAGAGAAAGGATGTTTAGAATAGCTCTAAAGGAGCAACAGGTAGCCACCATGGAAGAACGCATGGTGGACAGAAACGGCGTACACAAGGTTATTATACGCGGCGTTGCACCAATTATAATAGATGATAAGGTGGCGGGGCTGGTAGGGTACGGACTGGATATTACTGACCGAAAACAAGCAGAAGAAAAGCTAACAGCCGCTTATCATGAATTGGAGAATGTAAATGCAGGCTTAAAGCAGTTTGCTTATATCACTTCGCATGATTTAAAAACGCCGCTACGCAATATTTCAACGTACCTGCAACTACTTAAACGGCGTAACCAGCTAGATGCTGAATCAAACGAAATGGTGGACAACGTGGTTAAATCCGTTAAGCACCTTAACCAGTTGATTACGGATATCTTTCTTTATACCACTACAGATTTCCGTAACGAAGAGGCAAGCCAAACAGAGTTAAACGAAGTAATGGACAAAATACGGGAGGATATTAGAGCGCTACTGCACGAACGGCGCACTCAACTGATTGTGCCCGATAAATTGCCCTCACTCAAAATTGATAGAACGCAGGCTATACACATATTCTCCAATCTTATCAGTAATGCTATCAAGTATAATACAGCAGATCTTCCACGTGTAGAAATACTTTACAAAACAGTGGATGGCTGGGTGGAATTTACTGTTAAAGATAACGGCATTGGTATAGAAGAAGAATACCAGGAACAGATATTTGAGATTTTTAAACGCCTGCATACCCAGGAGGAATTTGAAGGCACAGGTATCGGGCTTGCCATATGCAAAAAGATCATTGAATCATACGGAGGCAACATAACCGTGCGCAGTAGCAAGGGCTTAGGGTCAGAGTTTGTGTTTACGCTACCCTCTTAAACAAACATCTTAGGCAGTTCTTCATTGGCCCTGCGGTAATCTTCCGGCACTCCTATATCAATAAAGTATCCGTCAAACTCCTTTCCGAAAAACCGCATACGGTCCACCTGGTTTTCCAGTATGTCCTTTTCAAAAGAGAATTTATAAGGCAGGTCGGCCTCCTTCTTGCGTTCAATCCGCTCAAATATGCGGTTGTCAAACAGGTAAGCGCCACCGTTAATCAGGCCATCTTCGCACAATTTCTTTTCGTCAAACTGTAATACCTGTTGCTCTGGTCCTGTTTGCACCGTGCCATAACGGTCAAAATGTTGCAGGCGCTTTAGCGATAAGGCGATGTCCGCATTCTTCTGAAAATAAAAATCGCGCAGTGCCCAAAGGTCTACATCAAAAAACGTATCACCATTCAATACAAAAGCCAAACCTTCTACATACCTGAACGCTTCCCGTATGCCGCCACCGGTGCCCAGCGGTTCAAACTCATCAGCATAAGCCAATTGTATGCCCATATATTCCTTTCCGAAATAATCCTTTATTGTTTCAGACTTATAGCCTACGCTTAAAACCGCCTTGGTAATGTGCTGTTTTTGCAGGTAGCAAAAAATGTAATGCAGAAAGGGTTTATCTCCCACAGGTGCCATGGGCTTGGGCAGATCGGGCACTGTATCGCGCAGCCTTGTACCTAAACCACCTGCTAAAATAATAGCGGGTATATCCTGTTTAGTACCTGGCTGTGTAAATGTCATTAGCGCTTATTGTTTCGGGAAGAGTTCCTCTTCCACCATTTCACAAATTATATGGCCAAGCATTATGTGGCTTTCCTGTATGCGGGGTGTATCCTTGCTGGGCACGTTCAGCAGGTAATCGCAGCTATCTTTCATCTTTCCTCCTCCTTCGCCGGTAAAGGAAATCACAATCATCCCACGCTTCTTTCCTTCCTCCTGCGCCAGCACTACGTTTTTTGAGTTGCCTGAGGTAGAAAGGCCAATCAATACATCGCCTTTACGGCCATGCGCTTTAACTGCGCGCTGGTAAATTTCATCGTAGCTGTAATCGTTAGCTACAGCGGTAAGAAAAGAAGTATTCACATGCAGGGCTTCTGCAGGCAGGGGCTCCCTGTCGCTATAAAAACGGCCGGTAAATTCTGCCGCCAGGTGCTGCGCATCAGCAGCACTGCCGCCATTACCACACAGGTAAACGCGGTGGCCGTTCCTGAATGCTTCCGCAATAAGCTTTGCTGTCTGCTCTACTTTAGCAAGCAACGCCTCATCGTTAAGTATTTTGTTCTTAACCTCAATTGAAGACGATATAATGTTCTTGATCTTACTCATCAGATGGTCCATGTAGTTAAACCGTTTTGGGTAAAGTTATAACGCATAACCCTACCTCCTAATTTGTTAAGCGCATCAATTACTTTGTACTTGGAGTTATAGGGCGAGTAAAAAATCATAAAACCACCGCCACCCGCGCCGGAAATCTTACCACCCGTTGCTCCCGCTTTAAGCGCCGCATTGTAAATATTCTCCAACTGCGGATTAGATATTCCTTCAGCCATAGCCTTCTTGTGCTCCCAGCCGTAATGCAGTATCTCCCCAATTTTATCTACCTCACCTCTAAGCAGGGCCTCCTTCATCATCACACTTTGCTCCTTTAGGCTATGCATAGCTTCAATGCTCTTGGTATTCTTTTTCTTTACGTTCTCACTCTGCTTGCGGATAATTTCCGACGAAAGGCGGCTTGTTTCCGTAAAGAAAAGAATGAGGTTATTCTCCAGCTCGTGCAGGGACTTTTCCTTAACGCGAAGGGGGTTCACAATCACTTTATCGCCTGCATAAAACTCCATATAGTTAACGCCGCCAAAAGTAGCAGCGTATTGGTCCTGTTTGCCGCCATGCATTAAAAGGTCTTCCCGTTCTATACGATAAGCCAGGTGGGCAATATCATATTCACCCAAAGGCAGTTTCAGCCACTCCACAAAAGCGCCCAGTATGGCTACTACAAGGGTAGAGGATGAACCCAGGCCCGAACCTGCCGGCGCATCTACAAAGGTGGTTAGTTCAAAAGCCAGCGGCTTCTTCACAAAATCTTTAACCACGCGGTTGTAAACGCCCTTTGCTAAATCCAGGCAACCATCGGTCTTTAATATCTTTTTCGACTCAAGCGTTACCTCTTCGTTACGGTCAACAGCTCTAATGTGTATTTTCTTTCCGTTAAGCGGCTTAATGGTGGCATAGGCATACATGCCGATGGTGCAATTTAAAATAGCACCGCCGTATAAATCCGAGTATGGCGAAACATCAGTTCCGCCCCCGGCTAATCCCAATCGTAAAGGGGCCTTGCTGCGGTATATCATCGGGGGGCTAAGATAAATGGATAAACTATTTCGCGGGAACTAAAGCGGTTACCTCGGCAATTTTCTTCAGCATCTCGCTCCAGGCATATTTTTTCTTTTCCAGGCGGATATTATCGCGGTAAAGCAATTCGCGGTGGTTACCATAGAAATCTACAATGGCATCGGCAATAGAAGAAGGGTCAGGCTCAACCACATAGCCCACTTTACCGTGGGGCACAATTTCAGGCAACCCGCCTACATTGGTAACCAGCATAGGCCGGTCAAAATGGTAACATATCTGGGTTACACCGCTTTGGGTAGCATGCTTGTAAGGCTGCACTACCAGGTCGGCAGCGCAAAAGAAAAACTTCACCTGGTCGTCCGACACAAAGTCGGTTTTCAGTATAAGTTTATCGGCAATGCCAAGGCTGGTTATTAAATCCCAATAGGGTTTAGCATCAGTATAAAACTCACCGGCAACTATCAACTTTACATTCAGTTGCTTTATGCGTTCATCGGCCATGGCCTTCAGCAGTAGATCCAGCCCTTTATAATCGCGGATAAACCCAAAGAACAACATATACTCGGTGCTCAGTTCAAGGCCCAGCTTCTCGTAAGCTTCCACCTTATTTACAGCTTCACCAAAGTTATCGAAAAGCGGGTGCGGGGAAAATGCCCGGGGCTTTATGGTATCAAAGCGGTCTAAATCTTTCAATACCGAATCGCTCATACCGATAAAACCATCCACTGAGTTAACGAAATAGCGGATAAGCGCCATATCGCCTATTCGCTTTTCATGCGGTATTACATTGTCCAGAATGGAAATCACCTTGGTTTTGCCGTTCTTCTTTACGCGGCGTGCAATAGTGCCAAGGCAAGGGCCCATAAAGGGCAGCCAGAATTTCACAATCAGTAAATCGGCATTTAAGGCTGCAATCTCCTTACCTACTTTCAGCCAGTTGAGCGGATTAACTGAGTTAACTTTTACGTGTATGTATAAATCGTCCGGGGCGGCCTGGTCGCTGTATTGACTCTTGCCTGGGAAAAGGAACTCAGGGTATTGTAAACTGAAAGTGTAAATCTGCACGCTGTGCCCCTGGCGCATAAACTCGCGCGCCAGCCTTTCATTGTACGAAGCAAGCCCGCCCCGTAAAGGATGGGCAGAACCAAGGATAACTACTTTCATTTCTGCAGGTTCAGTGTATCGGCCACCAGGTAATTATTTCTATCTGCCCCGCTACGCGAAATCAATTCGCCCAAAAATCCTGCAACAAACAGTTGCACACCTATTACTATAAACAGTAATGCCAGGTAAAAAATTGGGCGTTCCGTCATGCGATATTGTGCAAAGGCTATTTTGGCAATGGTTAGATACAAGGCAATGCAGAAACCCACAAAAAAGCTAAGCACCCCGTAACCGCCAAAAATGTGCATAGGCCTTTTGCTGAAACGCGTCATAAAATAAACGCTCAACAGGTCCAAAAAACCATAAAGAAAGCGCTCCATACCAAATTTGGTGGTGCCGTATTTACGGGCCTGGTGTTGCACCACCTTCTCTCCTATTTTACTGTAACCTGCCTGTTTGGCCAGCACCGGTATATAGCGATGCATTTCGCCGTACACTTCCACGCTTTTTACCACTTCATTTTTGTAGGCTTTTAAGCCGCAGTTAAAATCGTGCAGGTAAATACCCGTCATAAAACGGGTTGCGCCGTTATATAACTTGGTAGGTATGGTTTTGCTAAGGGGGTCGTAGCGCTTTTGTTTCCATCCACTAACTAAATCATAACCCTCTGCTGTTATCATTCGGTATAGCTCAGGTATTTCATCCGGGCTGTCCTGCAAATCCGCATCCATCGTAATTACAACATCTCCCTTTGCATGGGTAAAACCCACCTGCAGGGCAGCGCTTTTGCCATAGTTACGCTGAAATTTTATACCCCTGATATTAGGGTTTTGCTTAGAAAGGCTCTGAATTACACTCCAGCTTTTATCCTTACTTCCATCGTCCATCAGCAGCACTTCGTACGTGAAAGAGTTCTCTTTCATTACGCGCTCAATCCACGCCGTTAACTCGGGCAGCGATTCTTCTTCGTTCAGTAAGGGAATTACCAGTGAAATTTGCATAGGGTAAATAAAATCAAAAATCAGGAGCCTTCAGGATTTTCATTCTCAGGCTGCGGGGTGGCGCTCTTACGGGTAAAAGCCGCCACCAGCAGCGAAATAACAGAACCTACAACTAACTGGTATGCTAAAATTGCTAAAGGCGCATATGGCGATTTAAAAAACCAGATGGTCCACAATTTGCTTTGCTCAAGCTGCTTTGGCGTGCTGCCGTATTTCTCTCCGTTTTCATCAATTTTTTCCAGGGCAAGCCTTAGTGCACGCTCAGCCATTTCTTTGTCAATAACCTTAACCAATAAAAACGCCATGGCGGTATTAATTAGCACTCCTACAAGGGCCACAGTAAATACTACTGCATACCCCCTGCCAAAGCGCAGGCTACCACCTTCATCGCGCTTTACAGTAACAGCCGCCCATACCATGCAAAACAACAAGGGCATGTAATAGAAATTTTCCCAGGCACTTACTGAATCGGGCGAAATAAAGTATACCAAAAACCGCAGTATGGCCATACCCATCCCCCCAATCACCCCCCAGCGCAAAGCGGTTTTAATGTGCTCGCCCATTTTAGTTCAATTGTAGTTTGCCTTTATTAATTACACCCAGTGCCTTGCCCGTAAACTGTTGGCCGACAAAAGGTGTGTTTTTCGAGCGCGATTGAATGTCGCTTTCTTTAAACGTCCACTTTAAATCCGGGTTAAACAGCGTAAGGTCAGCATCGGCTCCTTCTTCAATTTTATTTTCTAACCCTAAAATTGCGCGCGCGTTGTTCGAAAGCAGTTCAACTATTTTTCCTGTATCTACTTTGTCGCCAATGGCAGTATTGGTTACTGCATAGCAGGTTTCCAGGCCAAGCATACCAAAATCGGCTTTATCAAACTCCAGCTTCTTGCACTCTTCATCCTGCGGATTATGTGCGGAACTTATGGTATCAATAGTGCCATCAGCAATGCCCTTTATTAAGGCGTTAATATCTTCTTTAGCACGCAGGTGCGGGTTTACCTTATAGTTGGTATTGTAACCGGTTACGGCGCTGTCATCCAATAACAGATTGTAAGCGTTTACTGATGAGGTTAGCTTAAGGCCCTTCTTTTTTGCTGCGCGAATCAAATCAACACTGCGTTTAAGCGAAACTCCCAGGAAGTGAAGACGTGAGTCTGTATATTCTAAAACATAGATATCGCGGTTAACGGCTACTTCCTCAGCCAGGGCCGGTGCACCGGGCAAACCCATGCGGGTGCTGCTTACCCCCTCGTGCATAGCCCCATTCTTTGATATGCTCTTATCCTCAGGGTGGTTTATGATTAATCCGCCAAAAGCTTTTACGTACAGTAAAGCTCTTTCTACAAGCCCGGCAGAAGCACTTGGCTTCAAGCCATCGGTAAAGGCTATAGCCCCTGCCTTGTACATATCGTACATTTCAGCCAGATCTTTGCCTTCGCAGTTTTGCGTTACCGCACCCAAGGGGTGAACATCTACAATATTGCTGAGGGCTTTACCCAACACATACTCAATTTGCGACTTGGTTTGTATAACCGGGGCCGTATTGGGCAGGCAGCATATATGCGTAAAACCACCAAAGGCCGCTGCACGGCATCCGCTTTCAATGGTTTCTTTTTGCTCGTAACCGGGGTCAGCTAAAAAGGTGTTTATATCCACCCACCCCAGCGAAACATGCAGGTTATCCAGCTTTATCTCGCGGGCTTTAGTGGTATTTTGCAGGCGCGAACCAATCTTTTTGATTTTGCCGTTAGCAATTAAAATATCTTTTACCTGATTATTGTGGGGTGAGCCGGTGTCGTGTATCCTCGCAGAGCGGATAAGAATTTCCATACCGAGGAACAAATATAGGAATAACTACATCACCCCCAACAATATCTTCGGCCGCTGTGTGCAAAGCAAGTTCTCCGGTAAAAAGCGAGATTTTCAATCCAATAAGCGGTAATTCCTGTACTCCCCTATAACCACACCAAAGTGGCGTTCAATCCACCGCTTAAACCTGTATTTGGGTTTCATTTTGCTCTTGGTAACATCAAAGCTAAACTGCCAGTTTTGGCGGGCTATACGGTCCTTCATTATCGCAGGGTAAGTGCCCTCAAACAGCTTAAGGCTGTCAATGTTGCTGAAATCATATTCCACCGCATCACCAAACTTCTCCTCTATCCATTTATCATCATGCCAAAGCCTATCCATGGCCCGCGCCTTATTCATCATTTTTACAGGCGGTTTTACGTAGCTGTAGTGGTGTATTATACCACCCGAATGTTTAACCGCCAGCTTTTTACCCAGCTTTCTAAAACCCATCGAATCCTTATAGGAGGCAATGTTCTTATCATTTTTAATTATCCGTATTTCCCTGCGGTGCCAGTTGTAGGCATCAGCTACATATTGATATGAACCATAAAAGTGAATGAACTCCAGCAGCAAACCCTCCACATTTTTATCGTCCTTCCACCGCTCCATACTTTCTTTTATGGCCGCATAGGTATCTTCATGCACAATTTCATCGGCTTGTATATAAAAGGCCCAATCTGCATTTGGGTCAATGGCAGCAAATGCCTTGTCGGTTTCCACGGCAAACACTCGTCCACCGGTTCTCAGATTATCATCCCAAACGGTTTCAATTATTTTGATTTTGGTAGGATGTATGTTACGCACCAATTCCAGGGTTTCATCCTCGCTTTTGCCTACCGCCACCACCACCTCATCGCACAGGGGCAATATAGATTTTATCGCCTCCACAACAGGATAATCGCAAATAACTGCATTACGTATAAAGGTAAATCCGCTCACTTTCATAACCGGGCAGTAGGTAATAGTATTTTAAAAATACTGCCATTAGGGGTATTACCCTCAATCCATATTTTGCCTTTCAACTTTTCAATAATTCCTTTTACAGTGCTTAAACCAATACCGGTACCATCCGCACCACTGGCATTCTCCACACGTTGAAACATTTCGAATGCCCGTTGCCTTTCGCTTTCGGGTATCCCAACGCCATTATCAGCAACGGCAATCTCCACCATGTTTCCCTTCATTGTTGCTGTAATTTTTATTTGCGGCACTTCGCTTTGATTGTACTTAATGGCATTGGTTACCAGGTTTTGAAAAACCTGCAACATCTGTATGTCGTCTGCCATTAGCACGGGCAATTCTTCTGCTTCCACCACCGCTTTCTTTTCGGTAATCAGTCGGGTCAAATTCAATTTAAGCTGCGCGATGGTCTTATTCAAATCAACAGGTTTCAAAATTACCTGGCTACCCTTCGCGGTATTTAAAATGCGCGTAATCATTTCATCCATGCGCTTGCTGCCGTCTACAGCAAAATGCAGCAACTGCTTTTCTTCTTCCGTCAGTTTGTCTTTCAATTTGGTTTCCAGTATGCTCATATAAGCCGAAACCATCCTAAGCGGCTCACGCAAATCGTGCGATGCAGTGCGCGCATAATTCTTAAGGTCTTTGTTTAAATTCTGCAATTCGGCAGCACGCGAGCGCATTTCATCATTCATCCTACGGAAGTACTCACTATCCTCCTGCATATTCTTGTTCTTCAATTGCTCCGCTTCAAATATTCCGCCTATAGTGCGCTCCAAAACATCGTTAGCTACAAACGATATATCCAGTTCTTTAAAATGTTCGTAGGACTTTTTATAGTCGCCACGGGCGCCGTACAATTCATAATAAATGTCGTTCCGCATCTGCTTATCGTACATATGCGCAAACTTCTTCATGCCCCGTTCAATAATTTCAAAGTACTTATCTCCTTCCTCTATTCTGCCGGCACGGTAAAGCAGTTTGGCAAGAGTAAAGTAGCTGTAATTCATTCTCAGCTCATCGCCTAATAACTCTCTCACCCTCACCGATTCTCTTATATAGGGCTCCGCCACATCATCCCTGCCTAAAAAGTGATGCGCAATACCTATGTAATTATTAAGCACTGCCCATTGCTCGTTATCTCCCAAATCAGCGTATTCTTCATACAGCTTCATGTATAAGTCCAGCGCCTGTTGGTACTCGCGCTTATACAGTTCAAGATTAGCTGCCGTAAGCGTTGTGGCAAAAAGTATAAGCCTGTCGTTCATGCTTTGGCTGTAACGCAGGGCCTTTTGTATATATGGGTCACTTAATGTATGTAAACCCAACTGGCTATACACCAAACCTAAAGCATAGTTGCTTGCATAGTGTAACGGATAATACTCAATGGAATTGCAAACGGGTGTTTCCAGTAACCGTAAGGCCTGCTGCAACTGGTTCAGCTCATTGGGGTAATCGCGCAGCATATGGTAACTGGTGGCTGCTGCATTTAAAGCCTTTATACGCCAAAAGAAATCAGGCAAGTCCTCGCTTTGTTGCAGGCCAAGCTTGGCAAAGTCTAAGCTGCGCAAATGGTCAAACGTAACTTTTAGGTGGTAATTGGAAAGCAAAAGGTAAGCCCGTGTTGCTGATTCGTCATCATCCAGGTCTAACGCCAACTGCAAAAGATAGGTAAGTTGCTGTTCGCTTACAGGCTGCCTTTTTTTCAAAAGGGCCTCATGCTCCTCCAGCTGCTGCTCCAGGTTTTTACTTGCTTCCAGAAATATATTTTCCTTTTCAGGCATTGTTACGCTTTCCACAAGCGAAGCAAAGCAATTTCAGCCGCAAGGAAAAGCAGGGCGGCAATCAGGCAATATTTCCAAAGCGGGGTACCGCGGTCCAGTTCTTTAACCACTGCGGCTACTTCAGCTTTAGCGCCATCTACCACGCTCACATTTTTTTCGGGGTATTTCTGCTTCAAATCGTCAGCAGTAAAAAACTTAAGGGCAGATTCCCTGCGATCGAAGTTTAATGCCAACTGCTCAACTTCAGGCTGATTTTCAAGGCCAACAGTATAAAAACCGGACTTCTTAACCTGTTCATTTAATCCCAACAAAATTTTATTGCCCACAGCAAATTGCTCCGGTATCAATTCCACATTCTCTCCCTTTATCTTAAATACTGCCTCTCCTGTGGCCTTAGGTGCATCTACTTCAATGCGCGTTTTATCCCCTATAAAGTAGGCAATACCGGTGGAGTGCAGGTTAAGGATAGCCATCTTATAAACCATAGGCACAAAAATGGCGTGCACAGGTAAATCGCTGAAGTCCTTATCTAAAGGAGAAGCGCATATATATAATGAACCATTTTGATAAGGATAACGGCTAAGGAAGGAGTTACCGTCCTTTAGGGTAAGTATAGGTTCTTCCTTAGTAGCCGTGGCGCGGGTAAAGGTGTAATACTTTTTAACGTGCGGCAGGTTCATATTCTCCGGTATGCGCTCAAATACATCGCGGAAAATATTTTGCTGAAGGTTTATACCTGCCAGGTCCTGCTGTTGCTCCGACATTCCGGTTATTGAATTGGCCTGCAGGTTATTCAGGAAGCGGTTATACGACTCCAGGTCTGCTTTATCGCCGGGAAAAACCGCCACTGCGCCTCCGTCTGCCAGGTATGCATTTAAGGCCGCTCCAGTTGAGGCGCTTATGCTCTTCAGGTTATCCAGCACAACCAATTGATTACCCTTAAGCATATCGGCCTGTAAGTTGCCCGCCATTACCGCTGTGTAATCAAACTCAGCCTGGTTCTTAAAAAGGGCATCTAAAAAAGCACTGCTCTTACCTTCGCTTACTGCCAGCACCTTTACCTTTTCCACTACTTTAAATGCTATAAAGTAATTGTCATCATAAGTTATGGGGTAATCCGAAACGGAAAGTTCTGCCTTATTCCAACCGGGTTGATTAATCACAAAATTTAGGGTATCATAACTTGAGGCCCCTGCTTCAATATTCAAATCGGCCATGGTTTTGGTTTGTCCGTTTAACTTAAGCACCAGGCGGTTATTTTCCGCAGCAGCAGTACCGCTGTTGGTTACACGCACCACTAAATTGGCGGGCTGGTTCAACAGTTGTACCGGCTCAGTAAACCAGCAGGTGTCAATGTAAATATTGGCCTGTGCATCTGCCGCCAAGGGTATAAGGTTGTAGCTCATGGAGGAATCCACCGTAAGCTCTCCCATATTCTGCTGATAGTCAGAAAGCAGGTAAGCAATTTTATTCGTTCCGTTTTCGCGGCTTAAAGCATCCTTCTGCCTTTTGGTTATATCGTTAAGGCCACGCACCGCCGGCGATGGCTCCAACTCATCCACCACGGTCATAAATTCATCCTTTCCTACCAGGCGCTGGTGCTTTCCCTCAAAATCGTTGGTTAATAATTGAAACTGGTCGTCGGCCGAATAATTGCGGGCAATTTCCTTGGCCGTAAGCTTGGCTTTGTCAAACAACGATTTTCCGTTGTTCACAGCATTCATTGAAAACGAGTTGTCGATATAAACGCTTACGAATTTTTTACCTGTGGTCAGCGGATTCTTCTTACCCGGTATAAACGGCTGTGCAAAGGCCATTACCAGGAACACTATAGCCAGGATGCGCGCTGCCAACACCAGCAGATGTTTTATGCGGCTACGGCTTGCTGTTTCTTCTTTAACCTCTCGCAGAAATTTTACATTACTGAAATAAACCGTTTTAAACCTTCTGAAATTAAACAGGTGAATTATTACAGGTATAGAAATGGCCCCTAACGCCCACAAAAAGCCGGGATGAAGAAATTGCATGCAGCTAAAATATTCTTTTCGAATTTGAAACCAATGTAACGGAGGCAACGGCCCCAAAGTATTAGCAACCAATACTATTAAGAAGAATTACAGGCGGGGTTTTAAAACTGCACCATTCTTTTATTTTTGCAATCCCTGTAAAAAGGGGTCTTGGTGAATCTCACCACACATGCAAACCCGGTAAAACGGGAGGCACGGGAAAGACAAGCGATTCCGGCTGTTGCCGGAATGACCGCAGCTAAATGCGGTCTTACGGCAGATTAGCAAAAGTTGAGGAGGTTATCGGCCTTCTGAACTTTTGTTAATCTGGATGTGGCGCAGCCCGGTAGCGTACTTGCATGGGGTGCAAGTGGTCGGAAGTTCGAATCTTCTCATCCAGACAGTTTAAAATCA
>CAZUHU010000024.1:27612-30762 GCA_964620645.1 uncultured Chitinophaga sp. | reverse complement strand
CCTGAGCCTGACGCATGCCAGCTATTATTGTCATCAATTATCCAGCCTCTTAAGTCCACTGTGTTAGGGCTTCCGCAACTTACCGTACCTGTTACCAAAAACTCCACGTATTCCTTGGTACCTGTTGGGCCCTGGCTAAGCTCATTAATTACCAATTGGCACTTTGCCTGCATGGCAGCAAGGCAAACAAATATTGTAATCCAGCATTTTTTCATCACGGGCGCGAAATAAATAATTACAGAGTTAGCGCAGGGTTAAATGTATAAAGGTAGGTGCGTACCTTGACCTTTAATAGCTTTTAGCAATGCTTGTAATGAGATGACAAACTATAAGATGTTTAATATCAATATATTAGGAGTTTTTCAATGCCTGCCCAATTACTGATGTGTTTTTCTACAAAGGAGGCTCGTTATGTGATACATTTCCTAAGTTCAGATTCTATGAATAAGTAAGGCCCTTTGGTCTTGTTTATGGTTGCGTAAGGTGCACAACCAGGCACTTTCGGTTTCTATGTGCTCTTTTATTTTTTAACGGCCTATTGGAGCGTAATCAGCCGTTTCAAAGCCATGGGCGATTATATTTGCCCCCACTTTATAATTCGCACACTAAACTCCTTTTTTATGAAAAAGCTTCTACCATTCCTGGCAGGACTATTTCTTTTATTTACCGCAGTTGGTCAATCTGTAACTGTAACCCAGCCTAACGGCGGCGAGGTTTTGTATGGTTGCCAAACCTACCAGATTAAGTGGACCTCCAGCGGCGTTTCCAACCTTTGGAACATCGATTATTCCTTAAATAACGGCGCCATCTGGACCTCCGTAGCTACCCAAATTAACATAACCAACGGGCAGTATAACTGGACAGTGCCTATGGTTGCCAGTAACCAGGTGCGGGTTCGTGTGCGCGATTACAGCGATACTACCAAGCAGGATATCAGCGATGCGGTGTTTACCATACAACTGCCGATTACCATAACCAGTCCTAACGGTGGCGAAAACTGGCAAGGCCTTTCGGTGCATAACATAGCATGGACTCCGGCGGGTACTTCCGGCTTCTTCAATATCTATTATTCAGTTGACAACGGCTCAACCTTTACAACTATAGCTACCAACGTAGCCGCTAACAACTATAACTGGACAGTGCCCAACAACCCAAGCACCCAGGCTATAATTAAAGTAACGGATGCAACAACCTCCTGCCAGTTAGACCTTTCCAATTCGGTTTTTACCATTTCACCTGCTAAACCCATCCTTCTTACGCCAAACGGTGGCGAAGTATGGACCATAGATGCGAGCAAGAATATTACCTGGACCACGAACACGTTCTATACAACGGTTAAGTTGGAATACTCTACCGATAATGGCGTTACCTACAACCTGATTAACGGCGCGGCGCCTAATACCGGCACCTATGCATGGGTTATCCCTAATACCCCAACAACGCAGGCTTTGGTACGCGCAAGCAACTCTACCGGCTCTACCATTAGCGATACAAGTAATGCGCCGTTCACTATTCAATTACCGAGCAACTTTTTGACCTCGCCTAACGGTGGCGAAGTATGGCGCAGCGGCAACACACACACCATAACATGGGATAACACTGTTTTTGCTTCAAACGTTAAAATTGAATACTCCCTTAATAATGGAAGTACATGGTCAAGCATTACAACCAACACAAGCAACACCGGCAGCTACAGTTGGACCATTCCCCAAATGCTTACCAGCACGCAGGCTTTGATACGTATAACGAACTTAACACTAAGCACTATAGTTGACACCAGCAATGCGGTATTTACCATTAAGGCGCCGATAACTGTAGATTACCCGAATGTAGTAGCTGACACCTCAACAGGTTGCGGCACGGTAAACATACAGTGGAGCAAGAGCAGCGCATTTGAGAACTACAACACCAGCACTACCTTAACCTACCGTAACTATTACGAGATATACTATAGCGTAAACGGTGTATGGAACAGCATAACGACGGTATACAATACCTATGGCACGGACTACTACAGCTATAGCTGGACGGCCCCTGACATGGCGCCGGGCACTTATAAGATAGTGATAGTAGGCAAGTGGAACACCTATGTATACGGCAGCAATCCGCCTACCTACTGGGTAGACAGCAGTGACTTCAACATCCCTGTAAAGAACCCGAGCGGCACCATCGTAGTAACCAATCCAAACGGAGGCGTTACCCTGAATGCGTTAACGAACTACAACGTAACCTGGACAGCGAACGGTACCAGCGGTTTCTTTGATATCCTTTACAGCGTGAATGGCGGCAGCAGCTACAGCACAGTAGCGAGCAACGTAACGGGCAACAGCTATAGCTGGAACGTAAATAACAACCCGAGCACCAACGTATATGTAAGAGTAAGAGACAACCAGAACCAATGCCGCAAGGATGCGAGCAATGCAGCCAACACCATAATAGCGGCAACGCCTGTATTAACCAGCCCTAACGGCGGTGAAGTATGGAAGGTGAACAGCACCCAGAACATAACCTGGAACACGGCCACTTTATACGGCCCTGTATATATAGAGTATAGCTCAGATAACGGAGCGAACTGGAACATAGTAGTAGCCAGCACGAGCAACACGGGTACCTATGCATGGACAGTTCCGAATACCATTACCAACCAGGCGTTAATCCGCATCAGCAATGTAGGCAACCCGTCTATCAGCGATGTAAGCAATGCGGTATTCACCATCAACTTACCTACGCCGCTATTAACCTCACCAAACGGTGGTGAAGTATGGCGCAGCGACAACCAGCAGACCATAACCTGGGATGCGAGCACGGTAGCGAGCAACGTACAGATAGAATACAGTGTAAACAACGGAGCAAGCTGGAGCAACGTAGTATCCAGCACAGCCAACACAGGCAGCTACACCTGGAACGTTCCTAAAATACTGAGCACTACGCAGGCCTTAATAAGAATCACCAATATCTCCTTCCCGAGTGCGATAGACACCAGCAATGCCGTGTTTACGATCAAAGCACCGATAACCGTAGACTACCCTAACGTAGTAGCTGACACCTCAACAGGTTGCGGCACGGTGAACATACAGTGGAGCAAGAGCAGCACCTTTGAGAACTACAACACCAGCACTACCTTAACCTACCGTAACTATTACGAGATAT
>CAZUHU010000024.1:0-27512 GCA_964620645.1 uncultured Chitinophaga sp. | reverse complement strand
GTTTCTTTGATATCCTTTACAGCGTGAATGGCGGCAGCAGCTACAGCACAGTAGCCAGCAACGTAACCGGCAACAGCTACACCTGGAACGTAAACAACAACCCAAGCACTAACGTGTTTGTTCGTGTAAGGGATAATCAAAATACCTGTCGTAAGGACCAAAGCAATTCAGCTAATACAATTTTGGCTGCCACACCAATTCTTACCAGCCCTAACGGCGGTGAAGTATGGAATGTTTACAGCACCCAAAACATTACTTGGCAAACAAGCTCTCTTTACACAAGTGTATTTATTGAATACTCTATTGATAACGGTGTAACCTGGAACAACGTGGTTACCAGCACACCAAATACAGGTAGCTATTCATGGTCTGTTCCGTTTACTCCTTCAACCCAAGCGTTAATTCGTATCAGCAACGTTGGCAACCCAACCTTGTTTGATGTAAGTAATGCAGTATTCAATATTCAAATACCTACACCGGTAGTTACAGCCCCTAACGGCGGCGAAACATGGTATGCAGGTACTACACAGAATATTACCTGGTTGCCGAATACTTACTTCAGTACAACAGTTAATTTGGATTACTCTTTAGATAGCGGTGCTACATGGGTAAGTATTGCAACCAACCAAACCAACAACGGTACCTATGCATGGACATTGCCAAACGTAAACTCTGCCCGTGCGTTAATCCGTGTGAGTAATTCTTCTAATACTTCTTACTACGATGTAAGTAACGCGCTATTAACGCTGCGTCCGTATGTGCGTTTAGTATCGCCAAACGGAGGAAACGTATTGGGTGCTTGTACGCAAACAACCATTACGTTTGAAAAAGCTCCATTATATACCGCCTTCAATATGGAATACTCCGTTGATAATGGCGTTAACTGGATAACCATTTTCACTAACCAGACTTATAACAGCACAGTTAACAACTACAACTGGACCGTGCCTAATAACCCATCAACTCAGGTATTAGTTCGCGTTTATCCGAATGGTGTGTTGAACCGTGCTGACACCAGCGATGCTGTATTTACTATTAAGCGCGCTGTTACTATTATACAACCAAACTTTGGTGGCGTATTGGTAGTAGGCACCAACTACAGTGTGAAGTGGCAGAGCGATGGTATATCAAACATCTATGACCTTGCTTACTCAACAGCAGGCCCAAGCGGACCATGGACAAATATTGTACTAGGCTACAACACTTCGTCTAATACTTATACCTGGACCGTTCCAAATACGCCTTCTACAAACTGTTACCTGCGCATACGCGATAACATTAACAGCTGTAAAGAAGATATTTCTGACCTGGCCTTTACAATATCTCCAACTGCCAACCCAATAACAGTAACTGCACCAAACGGTACGGATTCATTGAGCGCTTGTCAGGCTTACAACATTACCTGGACTGAATCAGGCTCACCTATTGGTAACTACAACATTGGTTACTCTATTGATAATGGCACTAACTGGATACCTATTGTATCAGGTTATTCTACTACATCAGGCACTTATCCGTGGATAGTTCCGAACATCAATGCCCCTGCGGTACTGGTGCGCGTTCAAAGCGGATTAAACCCATTAGTGTTTGACTACAGCGATGCCTTGTTCAAAATCAATCCGGGCAAGCTGGTTACCAATAATGACACTACTATATGTTCAGGCCAATCTGTTCAGTTAAATACTACAGGCGGTTCTTCTTATAGCTGGACACCTACAGCAGGCTTAACCAACCCAACAATTGCTAACCCGGTTGCCACGCCAACCAGCACAACGCAATACATTGTGTCTTCAGTAAGCGGTGGCTGTTCATTGGCTGATACGGTATTAATTACTGTAAACCCAAGTTCAGGCCAAAGCGCTTCGGTAATTATTACACCGTCACCGGGCACAGCAGTGTGTAGCGGTACTAACGTGTTGTTTACTGCAACACCTACTAATGGCGGTTTATCTCCATCTTACCAATGGAAGAAGAACGGTGTTAACGTAGGCATTAATACTTACACCTATTCATCTTCTTCATTAGCCAATAACGATGTAATCACCGTTCAAATGACCTCGTCTCTGCAGTGTGTTACCAACCAGGTAGCTACATCAAACGCAGTTACCATGACGGTGTTCCCGAACGTTACCCCAACTGTTTCAATCAGCACACCTCAAACTACGGTTTGTAGCGGTGCTAACGTAACCTTTACTGCCACTTCAACTAATGGCGGTGGGGCACCGGTTTACCAGTGGAAGAAGAACGGGGTAAACGTTGGCTCAGGTGGAACGACCTATACTACTAACACATTAGCAAACAACGATGTAATTAGCGTAGAACTGACTTCAAACGCTAACTGCGCTTCGCCTTTAGTGGTTACCTCTAACTCGCTGTTGATGACGGTTAACCCGAACTCAACACCTTCAATTACAATATCAACAGGTACTACTTCAATTTGTGCAGGCACCAGCGTAACCTTTACCGCTAATGCCGTTAATGCCGGTGTTACACCAACTTACCAGTGGAAGAAGAACGGTAGCAACGTAGGCACAAACTCTTCTACGTTTACTACTACAGTTTTAGCGAATAACGATGTAATTACCTGTGATGTAACCTCAAGTGCAACTTGCTCTACTATATCAACGGTTACGTCTAACTCAATAACCATGTCGGTTGCCACTTCTGTAACGCCTTCGGTTTCGGTTAGTGCATCTTCAACCAGCATTTGTGCCGGCACTTCAGTAACATTTACTGCTACCCCAACCAACGGTGGTGGTTCACCATCTTACCAATGGAAAGTAAATGGTATAAATGCAGGCTCAAACTCAAATACCTATACTTCGGCCGCATTGGCTAACAATGATGTGGTTACCGTAGTTATGACCAGCAGCTCCGGTTGCGCTTCACCTACTACTGCAACTTCAACCGGTATTACTATGACGGTGAATCCAACTACTGCACCTACGGTTAGTATTGCAGCATCGGGCAGCACCGTATGTTCCGGCACTAACGTTCAGTTTACGGCTACGGCAGGTAACGCAGGTGGTTCACCTTCTTACCAGTGGATACTGAATGGAAATAACGTAGGCGGTAACACAGCTACATACAATACATCGGCATTAGTAACCGGCGACTCTGTATGGTGCGTAGTCACCAGCAGCAGCAGCTGTGCTTCACCAAACACTTCAACTTCTAATAAGGTTGGCGTTACGGTTAATCCGGTTGTAACACCTTCAATTGCTATTACAACAAACTCCAATAACGTTTGTGCCAATACTGCGGTGTTGTTTACAGCAGTAGCTACCAATGGAGGCAGCAACCCTGCTTACCAATGGAAAGTGAATGGTACCAACGTGGGAGCTAACTCTTCTACTTATTCAAGCACTTCATTAGCTAATAATGATGTAGTGACCTGTGTGTTGACTTCTAACGTAGCATGTGCGACAACAACAACTGCTACGTCTAACAGCATAACTATGACTGTTAGCCCTAACACTTCACCTACAATCAGTATTGCTACTGCTAGTAACAACGTATGTTCAGGAACGCCTGTAACATTTACCGCTACTGTAAGTAATGCAGGTGCTTCTCCAACCTACCAGTGGAAGATAAACGGTGGTAACGTAGGAACTAACTCATCAAGCTATACTTCATCATCAATAGCTAATAACGATGCGGTGCAGTGTGTGGTAACATCAAGCGCGGCTTGTGCCAACCCATCTACAGCTTCATCGAACACTATATTGATGACGGTGAATCCTTCGGTTACACCTTCTGTTACTATAAGCGCAACTTCAACTGCTATCTGTTCAGGCCAGTCTGTAACCTTTACCGCTACACCGGTAAATGGTGGCACAACGCCTGCATACCAGTGGAAGAAGAATGGTACTAACGTAGGCACCAACACATCTACATTTACAACAACAGCGTTGGCCAACAATGATGTTATTACCTGTGATATGACCGGTAATGCGGCTTGTGCTTCAACAACCACTGTTACTTCTAACTCTCTTACTATTACTGTTAATACATCTGTAACGCCTTCAGTTTCTATAACAACTTCAGCCAATAACGTTTGCGCGGGCACATCAATAACCTTTAGCTCAAGCGTTACAAACGGTGGTGGCACTCCTTCTTATGTATGGAAGAAGAACGGAGTAGCGATTGGCGGTGCAACGGCATCATCTTATACCACTACTACCTTAACCAATAATGATGTTATTACCCTGGATGTGACTTCAAGCGCGGCATGTGCCAGCCCGGCAACTGCCAGCAGCAACAGCATTACTATGGTATTAACACCGGCGGTTACACCTGCAATTAGCATTAGTGCAAGTTCAACTAACATTTGTACCGGTAACTCAGTAACATTTACGGCTGTGCCTACAAACGGCGGTTCAACGCCGGTTTACCAGTGGAAGGTTAATGGTACTAACGTAGGAACGAACAGCACTACATACACTACTACTACCCTCAGCAATAATGATGTAGTAACTTGCGTGTTAACAAGCAACGCTACCTGCGCCACCCCTGCAACTGCTACTTCAAACAGCATTTCAATGGTGGTAAATACACCTGCGGCCTCTACTATTACAATAAGCGGCGGCAATACAGTTTGTGCGGGTGCAAGTGCCAGCTTTACGGCCTCGGTAACCAATGCCGGTTCAAGCCCTGTTTATCAATGGAAGGTGAACGGCAACAACGTGGGAACCAACAGTTCAAGCTTTAGCACAACTACTTTAGCCAATAACGATGTGGTAAGCTGCCAGTTCACATCAGTTAATGGTTGCTCCGGCACTAACTCTGCCAATAGCAATACCATTACAATGACAGTGAACCCAAGTGTGGCTCCTGATGTTACCATTAGCGCTACCTCTACTTCGATTTGTGCCGGTCAAAACGTAACGTTTACTGCTGTGCCTGTTAACGGTGGTGGTTCACCAACTTACCAATGGTTAAAGAACGGTGCCGTTGTTGGCACTAACAGTACTACCTACTCATCAGCTACCCTTGCTAATAACGATGTGGTGAAATGTGTTCTGACCTCAAGTGCTACATGCGCGGTACCTGCCACAGATACTTCCAATGCAGTTACTATAACGGTAGGCTCTGCTGCCACACCAACGGTTAGCATTAGCGCCAGCGCTACTACTATATGTAACGGTACAGCGGTAACCTTTACTGCTACACCTACAAACGGTGGCAGCAACCCAAGCTACCAGTGGAAAGTGAATACTACAAACGTAGGCACAAACTCAGCCACGTTTACCTCATCAAGCCTGGTGAACGGAGACGTTGTAACTGTAGTTATGACTTCAAATGCTAACTGCGTTTCAACTACTACTGCAACTTCTAATGCTGTAACTATACTGGTTACTTCACCGGTTACTCCTGCAGTATCTATATCTGCAACAACAACCAGCATATGCGGTGGCCAGAACGTAACCTTTACTGCTTCGCCTACCAATGGTGGTTCAACACCATCATACCAATGGAAGGTGAACGGTAATAACGCGGGTACCAACTCAAATACATTCAGCACTACTACATTAGGTAACGGCGATCAGGTTACTGTAATAATGACGTCTTCTGCAACTTGTCCTTCACCGGCAACTGCAACTGCAACGCCAATTACAATAACAGTTAACCCATCTTCTACACCTGATGTTACTATAACGGCTTCTCAAAGCACTATATGCAGCGGCACAGCAGTAACTTTTACTGCAACTGCTACGGGTGCAGGTACTACTCCATCTTACCAGTGGTATAGAAATACCACCCTGGTAGGAACAAACAGTGCTACCTTCAACACCTCTGCATTAAGCAATGGCGATGTAGTAAGCTGCGTAGTAACCAGCAACGCTGCTTGTTATACACAGCAGAAGGACACTTCTAACACAGTAACAATAACAGTGAATACTTCGGTTACGCCTTCAGTTTCTATCACTTCAAGTGGTTCAACCATTTGCGCAGGCGGTTCAGTTACGTTTACTGCTACGCCTACTAATGGTGGCACAACCCCTTCTTACCAATGGAAAGTGAATGGCGCTAACGCAGGCACTAACTCACCAACGTTTACGTCTACAACTTTGGCCAACGGCGATGTTGTAACTGTAGTAATGACTTCGAATGCAAGCTGTGCTTCTCCTGTAAGTGCAACTTCTAACGCAATCAGCACTATTGTAACACCTTCATCTACACCGTCAGTTACGGTGGGCGCAAGTGCTACTACTATATGTGCGGGTGCTAACGTAACCTTTACTGCAACTCCAACTAACGGAGGTACAACACCTGCCTACCAATGGAAGTTAAACGGTAACAACGTGGGCACTAACGCTGCTACTTATTCATCTACCACATTAAACAGTGGCGATGTGGTAACTGTAGTTATGACCTCATCGGCTGCTTGCCCAACAGTTCCAACTGCCACGGCAACACCTGTTACCATTACAGTTAATCCAACTTCATCTCCGTCAATTACTATATCAGCATCTGCTAACAACGTTTGTAGCGGCACTGCAGTAACCTTTACGGCTAATGCTACCAATGGCGGTTCATCACCTACTTACCAGTGGAAAGTGAATGGTACCAATGCCGGAACAAACAGCGCAACATTTACCAGCAGTACCTTAAACAATAATGATGTAGTAAGTTGTGTGCTGACTTCTAACAGCAGCTGCGCGGTTCCTAATACTGCTACTTCAGGTTCAATTACAATGGTGGTTACACCTAACGTGGTTCCTACCATAACCATAAGCAGCGGTGGTGCAGTATGCAGCGGCACAAACGCAACATTTACTGCAACTATAACCAATGGAGGCAGCAACCCTGCTTACCAGTGGAAGGTTAACGGCAGCAATGCCGGCACAAACAGCGCTACCTTTACCAGCAACTCGCTTAACAATGGCGATTTGGTAAGCTGCGAGTTAACATCAAATGCTAACTGTGCTGCGCCTACGGTTGTTACCTCAAGCGCTTACACTGTAAGCATTACAGCCAGTGTAACGCCTGCCATAAGCATTTCGGCTTCTACTAACAACGTATGTTCCGGCACATCCATAACCTTTACTGCTACGGCAACTAATGGTGGTAATGCTCCTGCTTACCAGTGGAAGGTGAACGGCGGTAACGTGGGCACAAACAGCCCTACTTACACTTCGGCATTATTAAACAACGGTGATGTAGTAAGCTGTGTGTTGACTTCAAATGCAAGCTGTTTAACTACAGCAACTGCACAGAGCAACACCATAACGGTTACTTACAGCACGCCTGTAACACCAGCTGTTTCAATAAGCACTGCGGGTACTACGGTTTGTTCAGGTTCGCCGGTAACATTTACCGCTACGCCAACTAACGGCGGAACAACACCTACTTATGCATGGTTTGTAAACGGAATACCTGCCGGCACTAATAGCGCTACCTTTACCACCAGCACTTTGGCTAACGGTGATGTAGTAAGCGCTACATTAACCAGCAATGCAGGTTGTGTAACTACACCAACAGCTAACTCTAATACCTTAACTATTAGTGTTAACAGCTTAATCCAGCCTACTGTTCAAATCAATGCCTCGCAGAACCCTGTTTGTACAGGTTCTTCAGTAACCTTTACGGCCACTTCTAATGATGCAGGTGTTTCTCCTGTTTACCAATGGAAGGTAAATGGCGCTAACGTAGGGGTTAACAGCATTTCGTACACTTCATCAACCCTTAATAACGGTGATGTGGTTACCTGTGACGTTACCTCAACGGCTACCTGCACTAACGGTACTGTAGTAACTTCTAACAGCATTACTGTAACGGTAAGCAGCTCGTTAAGCGCTTCGGTAAGTATAGCGGCTACGGCCACCACGGTATGTTCAGGCACTACAGTTACCTTTACTGCTACCCCTGTTAATGGCGGCACTGCACCTTCGTATCAGTGGAAAGTGAATGGTGTAAATGCAGGCACTAACTCTTCTGCATTTACCATTACACCTAACAATAACGACCAGGTAAGTGTTGAAATGACCTCTAACGCAAGCTGTGTTGGTGCAGGTTCTGTAGTATCAAACAGCATTACTGTAACGGTTAATCCATCGCAAACTCCGGCGGTGAATGTTACTGTAACACCTGCCACTACCATTTGCCAGAATACCAACGTAATATTTACTGCTAACCCAACTAACGGCGGCACTACACCTACCTATCAATGGAAGTTGAACGGTAATAATGTTGGCACTAACAGCGCCAGCTACAGCAGCTCTACGTTAAATGACGGTGATGTTATTACAGTGGAGATGACCTCGAATGCAAGCTGTGCTACACAACCTGTTGTTCTGGCAGCTAACCAAACAATGACTGTTAATGCACTGCCTGCTACGCCTACCATTGCGCAGAGCGGCAATGTGCTTACTTCAAGCGCGGTTAGCGGCAACCAGTGGCTGCAAAGCGGTAGCCCTATAAGCGGCGCAACAGCTCAAAGCTACACGGTAATAACCAGCGGTTGGTACTCAGTTGAAGCTACAAACAGCGATGGCTGTTCAAGCAAGTCTGATTCAATGTTTATTACCATTACCGGTATTGAGGGCCTGAATATGGTTGAGGCAGTTAACATCCTGCCGAATCCATTTGCTACTCAGTTTGTAATGCAAATAAGCCAGGATGTGAAAGACCTGAGCCAACTGCACTACACGGTTACTGACCAGTTAGGCAGACTGTTGATTTACAACAACAGCGTTAACTACAGCAATACTATTTCAATGAATCAATACGCGTCAGGAATCTACTATCTGAATGTGTTTAACGGCCAGGAGCGCACAACGTTCCGTGTTGTTAAGCAGGATTAGGCCCTGATATAAGTTAAAACAAAAAGGTGCTCCATTTGGAGCGCCTTTTTGTTTTTGTCTATGCTGTTTTTAAAGCGGATTATTCGAAAAGAAAGGTAATATCCTCCGCGGTCAGATTTTTTACGAAACCTTCTTCTTCGCTCACAAGATCTTCTGACAACTGCTTCTTTTTTTGTTGCAGTTCCAGGATTTTTTCTTCAATGGTGCCGCGGCAAATCATCTTGTAGGCAAAAATATTCTTGGTTTGGCCAATACGATGGGTTCGGTCAATGGCCTGCTGTTCAACGGCGTTATTCCACCATGGGTCCATAAGGAAAACATATTCTGCTGCAGTAAGGTTAAGGCCGGCGTTGCCTGCCTTAAGGCTTATCAGGAACACCCGTACATCAGATTCGGGATCCTGGAAAGCATTTACCATGGCCGCCCGCTCATTTAAAGGAGTGCTACCATCAAAATACAGGAAAGGGATTTTCTCGGCCTTACATTTTTGGGCAATCATTTCAAGCATGCCCAGGTATTGCGAGAATACAAGCGACTTGCTGCCGGTTACATTGTCCCGCAATTCATTCATCAGTATTTCCAATTTTACTGAATCGTGGGTGGTAACTTCTTCGTCCTTAAGCAGGGAAGGAGCGCAACAGATTTGGCGTAGTTTCATTATGCCCTGCAGTATAGAGAACTTAGCTTTGTTAAGGCCATCGCGCTCAATATCCAAAAATACGTTTGACTTGATTTGCTTTTTAATGCTCTCGTACACCTCTTTCTGAGGCTCATCCATCTGGCACCATAGCACTGATTCTGTCTTTTCGGGCAGGTCGGCTGCTACTTGTTTTTTAGTTCTACGCAATACAAATGGCGCAGTTATCTTTTGTAAGGCATTGGTTTTTTCTGCGCTCATATCGCGGTCAATAGGTATAGCGTATTCGCGTTTAAAGAATTCGGCACCGCCTAATAAACCAGGTAACAAGAAGTTTAATTGCGAGTAGATATCAAACGTGTTATTCATAACCGGGGTACCGCTAAGGGCTATGCGGTTATGTGCGCTTAAGCGGTAAACCGCTTTGGTAATTTGCGCTGTTTGATTTTTGATGTTGTGGCTCTCGTCAATGATCACCGTGTTCCACTGCACCAAGCTTAATTCTTCAATGGCCGAACGTGCAGTGCCATAGCTGGTTATCATTACGCTTTTACCTGAAGCAGTAAACTCCGCAATGTCCCTATTGCTTTGGTGAAATACATAGGGCACAAGGCCGGGAGCAAATTTCTCCAGTTCCTGTTTCCAGTTAAATACAAGCGATAGTGGCGCTACTATTAAGTGCCTTGCGCTTGGTGTTTGGTTGGTGGTATGCTGTAAAAAGGCAATAGCCTGAAGTGTTTTACCAAGGCCCATATCATCAGCCAGGCAACCGCCTGCGTTTAGTTTAGACAATAGCACCAGCCATTCAAAACCTTTTTGTTGGTAGGGGCGAAGCGTGGCCTGCAAACCCTGGGGCACAGGTATAAGCGGTTCTGCTGACTTTTGCCACATCTCCCAATCGGCCCACCATTCGTCGCTTATTATCGGTTTTAGTTCCTTGGTTTGGTGTTTCTCTTCAATGCTTAATAAAATCCATTGCGGAACAATCAATTCGCCCTTCTGAATTTTACCATGCTTAAAAATGGCGCCGTATTTATCCAGCCATTCATCGGTAATAACGCCTATACTGTTATCCTTAAGCAAAATAAACTTTTGACCGTGGTGAAGCGTGCGCTGTATACTGCCCGGCTCAATACTCTCCTCACCAAATGATATGCGGATGTTTAAATGCAGCAGGCTATCTACAGTGCGCCCGATAGTCATTTCAGTGTGAATACCGTGTGGTGAGTAGCGGAAGTGGGCCAGCAGGTCCATACCTACTATTTGCACGTTTTCAGCCAATAATTGCTGGTAAACTTTCAGAAACCAGTTTTTCTTTTTGGCATCATCAAAGGTCAGGTAGAAGTTGCCGTTGCGTTGCTTTTCGAAATTGGGGTGCAGGGCGCGTAGCTTTTCGATAAAGGCCAATTCCTCCTCTTTGCGGCGAACCACTTTGTAAATTTCGCCTCGGCGCATTTCTTCAATATCAGCCTGGTCAAAACTTTCTACTACAAAGCCCTCATAACTCCAGCGCGGCGTTAGCATTAAATAGGTGTCGCTTATCTCGCTTAGGTAAACGGCATGCTGCGGTTCGCATTCTACCAGGTTAACTTTGAAAACTTCATCTTTTATTACATCGTAATCACGCTCCAGTACAGACACAATCTCCTCTGTAAATGCTTCCGGATCGTTTTTGTATTGAAATGGGTTTGCCTTGGCCAGCCAGTCCAGCGTAAGCATGTCCTTTATGGATAGCAGGTAATAGGTGTCGTTTTTCTCCAGTAGAAAGGAGGTGCCTTTAAAGTCGGTTATAGGGTATTCATCTCCACCCAAATTTATTTGAGGCGTTAGCGATAACTCGTTAGAGGTGGATTTATGAATACGGAAAGAAAGAGAGGGTTTAAGCCCGGAAAATGTGCAGGGGGCAACTTTGTAATTGCCTGTTTCTTTGTTTTTAATCCTATGGTATAGCTTAAGCTCGTGCGATATGGCCGTTAGCTTTGTGAGCAATTCGTGAAAGATGCGGGGGGCAGACCTGGCAATGTAGGTTTCCAACGAAATGCCGGACTGTTGCTTGGAGTGAATTTTATTGAGTTTACTAAACTCATTTTTTAGCGAAGTGGAATCAAGCGTGCGCAGGAATTCAACAACAGCCTTATCCTTACCGGGATATATTAAGCGGATGTTCTGCGAAATGAGCGAATCAAACTGATAGCTGGGCTTATTGTTGATTTTACGTTGGTGGATTACGCGGAAAACATCGAAGTAAGTTTGAAGCGAAAGTGCGTCGGGATTGACTAAAAGAAAACTGCTCATCTATAATATGCCGTTTAACGGGGCGGCAAGAATATTTAATATGGAGGGCTGCAGCAAGCCGCACGGCTAATTAGATTCAACACATTACCCACATGAAAACGCGAAAAGGAAAATAAAAAAGCGATACGTTTTGTATCGCTTTTCAGAGTGATTCTGTCGGGATTCGAACCCGAGACCCATACATTAAAAGTGTATTGCTCTACCAGCTGAGCTACAGAATCGAACCGCTCTTTTTAAAAAGAGAGCGCAAATATAATGGCTTAAATTAAAAATGAAATAGGGTGTGGAAAAAACTTTATTGTTTCTTCTTTTCCTCGATAATTACACCCTCTGCCAGGAAAACCAGTTCAACCTTGGGTTCCTTGATTTTTTCTATTTCTTCCTTGCTTTTGCCTGCATCTTCAGCATAATGCCTCAGTTCAGCAACCGAAGTAGTATCCCAAGAGGCTACGCCCTGGGCATAAAAATCCTTGCCTCCGGCGTCTTTAGGCACAAAAAAGCCGTAATCCTTAAAGCGTATCCGCATGCTTTCGCCATTGCCTAAATCAGCGGTCATCCAACAGCCTTTAACCTGGCAGGCTGCCACAACGTCTCCTTTTATTTTTACGTTGGCAGAGGGCTTTCCTTTTAGGGCCTCGGGCAGGGTTTTTACGTCAACAGCGCCATCCTTAGTAATAGCGGCACCAAAGTTTCCGGTTGAGGATTTGGCTGAATTTTTCTTGTTTGCTTTTTCTTTAGCAGGATCGCAGGCTTGCTGCGCATTTAAAGCCCAAACGCTAAGGGCTAACACTAAAAACACACTTATCTTTTTCATATCTGTTTATTTGCGCTACGAAAATAATAACCTGGCGTAAAACAGCGGATTTTTTAAGCGTTCGCGCATATCCAGGTCTTCGAACATACAGGAGATGGTTTCCTGTAATAGCTTGTTTCTGTTGGCTTTACGCACAACTAAATTGAATAATGAAGGATAATTCACCAGTTGCTGCATACGGTAGGAAAGCTGCAATTCATCCCAAAGCCGCCCGTAAAGCTCCTTATCGTACTGCGCCATAAAACCGGCACTAAAGTCCTTGTTTGATATAGAGCGTTTAACCTGCTGTGCAGCAAACAAGCCGCTCATCATGGCATTTCCAATGCCTTCGCCGGTAAAGGGGTCTATCAACTGTCCGGCATCGCCGCAAAGCAAAAAATTATCGCCGCTTAACTTTCTTTTTTTAGAACCTAAGGGCAGGCCAAATAATTTAACCCCTCCAACCTGCTCCGCAGCCTGAAACCTTTTTTTAATGCCGGCATTTTGTTCCACTACCTGCTCAAAAGCTTTTTTCAGGTTTATTTTCCGCTTCTGCATTTTATCTGCCCGCATGCCTACACCAACATTAGTGTAGCCGTTAGGTAAGGGGAATATCCAGAAGTAACCGGGCAGTATCTCTTTTAAAAAATGGAGCTCAATAAAATTTTCGGCATCCATGCCTTCCACATTTTTATAGTAAGCTCTTAATCCAAAGCAGTTGTGCTCGGGTTCTGTTTTAAGCCCGGCAATATCTTTTGAGAAATTGGAGTAAGCTCCATCGCAGGCAATTACAACTTTGGCTTCAATTTCAGTTCCGTTTTTCGCAAAGGCTTTAATGCCTTCAGGGGTTCTTTCGTATTGGCGCACCTCGCAATTCTCAATTACTTCAATAGCGCTATTGCTTTTTAGCTTTTGAAACAACCAGTTATCGAAGTCAATTCGTTTAGAAATAAAGCCCGGGGCATTTTTTATTTCCTTTTTAGTACGGAAGGGAACGCGCAGGCCTTCTCCGTTAGGCGCATAAAAGGTAACTCCCCACGAGCCCAGAAAAATTTCTGTATCCTCGTTCAGTTCCGCGGCCAGGTTACGGTCCAGTTTATTTAAAACCTCTACAACCTTACCGCTAAGGGCATCACCACATATCTTATCTCGGGGGAAAATGTCCTTATCTACTACAGTAGAGGATATACCCTGTGCTGCCAGAAATAGGGCCGCTGATGCGCCTGCAGGGCCTGCACCTATTATTAATACCTCTGTTTTTTTTGCAGCCAAGTGCTTTTATTAGAAAGAAGTGCCCATTCGCAGATATACCGCAGTACCGGGAAAATGTGTAGGAGCCATTAAACCAATAAGGTTGGATGAGCCAACGGTGAAATCAAAATACTTCCAACTCTTACTAAACTCAGCGCCAAGATTAAACAGGCTGTAACCGCCTGCGCCGGCCGATGCCGAGAAAACCATATCGGGTTTTATGAAGTAGTTTATTTTGGCAAAGCCATAAACGTAGTATTGAGGAAGGTAGCGGTACATTAAGCCTACGTTTAGCACCAGTCTGTTGCTTAACAAAGGCTTGCTGAATACCACTTGCGCTGTAAAAGGCATAAACACACCATACTGGTTAGTGCTTTTGCTTGGCAGGTAGGAGCGTAGGGTATCTTCTATTTTTAAGGTGTCAAAGGTTTGAGCACTGAAGTTAAGTAGGTTGGGCAATACTATCCCTTGAAAGTGAATGGACTTGGCGCCGGTGTAGTTTACCGGAGTTTTACGGAAGTGCATATATCCCACATCAAACAGGTCTGCTGATATGCGCCATTTATCGTTATTCATTACAGCAAGGTGAAAATCTCCTGAGGCTCCAGCACCGTTAACCTGCAAAAAGTTGGTTGCTCCCTCGCGGCCGGTATTGAAAGTAAGGTCGTATTTTAAGTCAATATATTCCCCGTCGGGTGCCGTGTAAATAGTGGTATTGCCGGTGCGAATTTCCTGGTCGTTAATAGCCTGCAGAAATGCACCCCGTACGCCGTATTCCATTTGGTACTTAGGATAAACAACCTTCTTTTCAATGGCTACAGCTACTTGATTGTAGATGTGGTTAATGAAAGTGATGTTGCTTAAGTCAGCAGTTTTATCCTCAAAGCGGGCATTGCCATAAAACAAAAGGTCGAAGGCATCTTTTGAGCCGCGGATGATACGCATTTGCCTGTGGTGGTAATCAACCATCAGTGTGCCATCCCACTTTTTAAAGTAGTGTTTGTAGGTAAGGCCTGTATTCATAAAATCTTCAAACTTCAAGCCCTTTTGCATACGTTTTGAGGCCCTGTCCTTCCACTCATTTTTTATCTCATTCTTAAACAGCATAGCGTAAGCAATGGAAGTAGGAACTGAGTTGGAATTAGCGTAATAATCAAAATCAACTAAAAAGCGGTTTGTGGCCCCCGGGCGGAGCTGTTCATTAAAAGGATTGTTGAGAGAAACAGAAGTATAATTATACAAGCCTGATGGGGGGGGCAACAAAAGTATATCGGCTGTATCAACGTTTAGTGAGTCCTGTTTAAGCTGTGCACTTAGCTGTATTGAAATACCTAAAAGCACAGTAACTAAAAAGCTAAGCTTGTTCATCCCTTTCAATAAGTTTTCCGCGGCAAATGAAGCAGTAATTGCTAAAACTTGGCGTTTACCTTGTAATTAAATTGCGCCGTAAATGTAATGTCCAGCTTGTAATCAGCATATATTTTTAAATACTGGCCGTTGCACATTATGTTATTAGTGCTGCTGTTAAAGTCAGCCACTACTATGGCGTGCTTACCTCTTTTTACATTTTCCATGCGCAGTTCATCAACATACACCGGTATTTTGGTGCGTTTAGGGCCTACGGCGCGGCAGTTATTATTTAAATCAGCACCCGGTATGCTTTGGTTTATTACCAATGTATCTACCGGCGCCCACAGGTCGTCATAAATAATCATGGTAAGGGTGGCGTCAATAGGGTATTTGTTTTGGGTAATTACATTGATAATGCCATCTGAAATACCATTTATATCTGTATTGGTATTACTCAGGTCAAAGTCAATGGTATCCTTAAGCAAAAGGTGGTGGGCGATAAATGAAAGAGGTATCTGGGCGCTCAAGCCAATCTTCATACCGCTCTCCAGGTAAGCAAAATCGCGGTACTGCCCGGTGTTGCCATTAACGTTGGTCTTTACTTCCACGTCGTATAATAGCTTATTCGGTAAAATGCCAATAAGGTCTTTTATGTTAGAGTTGTTGCTGTTTACATCAAAATAACTGGTGGCCGGTGTTAACGGAAAATCAGTGGCCCTGTTTACCGTAAAGGTTTGGCCCACTACTGAACCTGAAAGCGTGCGTGAACCATTGTTAGGGCTAATAGCGGTAAGGCTGTTGATCTTAACCTGCCCATCCACACCAATGCCGTTTTCAACGGTAAATTTCATGTCTACTTTCTCAAGGTCAATGGAGCCGCTCTTAAATATATCCAGGAAGCTGAAAGCTGAACTATCAATAGTGCTTAATGTATCGCGGCCGGCATATCCTTTAATATAGTTAGGGGCAACATCCTCAATAACATAGCGGATATTGATGCTATCCTGATTGGTAATATGTCTTACAATACCGCTTGAATCAATGTGTGCTATTACGTTTTGGGTATAGGTATTAAACTTGGAACCATCCTTACCCGTTAGGCTTATGGCTGTACCAGAGATATCGAAAATACTATCGATAGTTACGGTAGGATTAGCTATTGTGGCAGCAGGCACATTGGTAAATACTTTTACAGGATGGCCAAACTTATCGTAAGCGCCTTTCAGTGTATATTCCAGGTAAAGCGATTCTTTTACAGAAGAGGTGATGAAGATGTGAATTTTGCCGGAGCGGGCATCCACATAGGTAAACTTCCGCTCGCCTATTTCCTGTGTTACTTCTTCGGTTAAATCTACCACATTTTGTGCAGGGAAACGTGCCCAGGCTTCGGAGGCCTTCAGGTCGGTTACAAATACTTTAAGGGCGATAAAGTTGGTGGTATCTACCAGCACCATTGAAGTATCGCTGCCGGGTGTGCTCATAGAGGTTACACCGAAGGTGAGGTTGTTTTTGATTTTTATGCCTGCCAGCGGTAACTCGAAATAAACGGAGTCTTTTGCAGCAACTGAATCAATGTACTTAGTGGCAATAAGGCTGTTATCGTTGGTGTTGCGCAACTCGCAGGTAATATTTGTAATAGGTATTGGTAAGCCGTTTACTGCCCAAACTTTGGTAACGCCTTGCGATAATATGGCACTATCCAAATAAGCTGATGCATCGAACTGAAAGCCCGGGAAAGGGAAGTTATTAAGCGCAGGTATAGATGTGGTATTACCGTTTTGAGCCAGGATATATAAGCCAAGGAAGTGCGTGCCTGGGTCAGGACTTAACAGCATGTTATTAGCAATGGCACCAAGCGACATTTTATAGTTAATACCAATGTTAGGCAACGCCAGGGCGGAAAGCGTGTACTTCTGGCCTATGGAGGTATCGGGAATGTTTATGATTTTATCGGCCAGGTTAAACTCGTAAAGGGTAGAATTAAAGTCCAGTATAAGGGAACTATCCGCCTGTGCGTGAACTGAGGAGTCCTTAACCAGGTTCTGTATAGATAAAGATGCCGTAGCAATAGGAACAAGTACATCTGTATTCCATGAGGTTTGCCTGTTTTTTTTGCAGGCTGCCATAAAGGTTAACAGCAGAGCCAGTGAAATCAGTTTCCAATTTGTTGAGCGCATCTTATCGTATGAAATTAAGTTTCTAAAATAGGAAAATTTGCATGCAGAGCCCCGCCTGATTGTAAAAGTGCAGCTAAAAGCTTCTTTCTATTTGCGGATAATCCGGCATTCGTTTCGCACCATTTTTTCATCTTGATGTATAAAACGCAGGTGTTAATGGCTTGTTGTTGGCAAGGTTAACAAAGTTGAGTGCCGGTTAGTTTTCCCGGCATTTAAATAAACCTTGTTTGGTTGGCAGAAAATTGCCAATAGGGCTGAATTACATGAAAATCGGCTAATATTAAATTCTGCCTTATGAAAACTGATTATCAGTGTATATTAGGTATGAAAAGCGTGTTAATGTCAGCCTGTCAGAAAACGGTTTTAGGGCACGCCCTTTGGGTATAAGGGGCTAAGCGATACTAATGGACGAAGGCGATAGAAAATGACAGAAACATGACACTGTCATTAAACATTTTAGGTATCCACATGGTTATATTTGTAATGGCGAAAAAAGTATTTACTTCGCCCGGTTATTTTAGGTTTTAAATTTAGAAGGGAAACTTTAACTAAAAAGCAAAGAATGAAAAAGCGATTTTTACACGGTATTTACGCCCCCGTAATTTTAAGCGGCATCGCTGTATTGGGAGTTATTATCGGTAACCTCGGATGGCCTGAGTCTTCTGTAGGAGAATTTCAACTGGAAAAGGCTCAAAAGGAGAATGAGTCGCGTGAGGCAGCTACAGCTAAAGAAGCCATGGAATGGCGTTTTGAACGCTTAAAAGACGAAAACGGCAATTTTACCCCCGATTACTTCAGAAAGGCATGGCAAACTGCTGAACAAATGCAGAAAAGCGGCAACCGTGCCGGCGCCCTTAACCTTAACTGGGAAGAACTTGGCCCGGATAACGTTGGTGGCCGTACGCGCGCCATCTTAATTGACAAAAGAGACCCTAGCAACAACACGGTATATGCCGGTGCAGTAGGTGGCGGTATGTGGAAGTCTACCGATGGTGGCAGCACCTGGACTCCACTTGCTGATTGGAAACATTGGTTAGCAGTTTCCTGTATTGCACAAGGCCCTGGCCCTAACTATCCTATTTACGTGGGCACCGGCGAAGGCCTTGCTCAACCTTTCGGCACTTCATTTAACTCAGGCACTATCGGCAACGGTATTTACCGCCTTGATGCAAACGACGTTCCTGTATTGATTACCCCTGATGCTTTTGACGGAACTACTGTTGACCCTAATGATGATTGGGCACTTGTAAACCGTATAGCTGTAAATCCTTCAGACGGCACTCAAATTCTTGCCGCTACCCAGGGTGGTTTATACTATACCTCTGATGGTGGCGTAAACTGGTCATTGGCTACCTTACCAGCCGGTACAGGCGGTTCAGCGGCTGACGTTAAATGGAGCAATGATGGTACTAACGTATTTGCGGTAGTAGGCGCTACCAAAATTATTGTCCGTTCATTAAACGGCGGTTTATCATGGACCAGGGTTTCAAGCACTAACAACCCGGGCTTTCCGGCTACCCAAGGTAGAATTGAAGTGGCCATCGCCCCTTCAAACTCAGCAGTTGTTTATGCGGCTATTGCTACCACCAGCGGTGCTACTTACGCAGTTTACCGCAGCGGCGATAATGGCGATACCTGGACAAACATAGGCAGCAAAGGCCCTCTGTTCGATCCATTTGGCAGCAACAACCAGGGCTGGTATGATAACGTAATTGCCGTATCACCTGCCGACCCTAACAAGGTTTACATGGGTGGTGTTGATTTCTACACCTGGAGCGACCAGGGCGGTTGGAAACTGGCTGATGCCGGTTTAGGTAGTTCAGCCATTGACCCTAACTATATACACCCCGATAAGCACTGCATTACCATTTGCGAAACCGACCCTAACTTAATGTATATCGGTTGCGATGGTGGCGTTTATAAGTCAACCAGCGCTGTATCTAAATTCCCTTTCCCTGAATTTTCAGTTAAAAACCGTGGTTATAACGTAACCCAGATGTATTCAGTAGCAGCTGCAATAACCGGCGAGGTAATGGGCGGTGCACAGGATAATGGAACCAGCTATATCAACTTCTTAGGTAACACTCCAAAAGCCGCTAAAATGGTAATCGGTGGCGACGGTATCTATGCTGAAATTTCGCATATTGATCCACGCATGTTCTTCGGCGGTATCTCCTACGGCCAGGTGTTACGTTCAGGTAACTACGGCAGTTCTTTCGATGGTTTCTATGACATCAAAATAGACCCACAAGGCCATACCCAACCTTCGCGTTGTGGAGGCCAGAAGGACCAAAACGCTCCGTTCATCACTCCTTTCTACTTAACTGAAACAAGAAATGCAGCTAATGCAATTAATACTGCGTTGTTTACTGCTGACAGAGATTACTCTTACAACGAAACAGTGAATGTACCGAGCAACACTGCGAAATACCCTATCTCTACCCCGCTTAGCACTATTTTATCTGGCCCTAATGATACATTGCGTAAAGGCGACACCTTCTCAGTTGCTGACCCTATCCGCTCAAGAGTTTTAGTAACTTCTAACTGCGGACCATGGATTACATCTGATGCACTTAACCTTAGCATTATCCCTCGTTGGTACCGTTTGGTTAACACCATGAGTGGTACTGCTTATTCATACGCAGCTACCAGAGATGGTGATAACCTGTATGTGGGCACCAGCGGTGGCCGTGTATATAAATTCCCTAATTTGAATGCCCGTTGCGATACCACCACTTACCCTGTTGGCCCTAACGCCATAGGATTTTTATACACCCAACCCGGCCAGTATGTTAACACGGTTGTTGCAAGCGGCCGCAGTATTGAAGGCGTAGCAGTTGACCCAACTAATGCTGACCACGCGGTTGCGGTTGTAGCCGGTTTCTCTTCAGTTAACCAGCCACACGTTTACGAAACAACTAACGGTGGTGTTAGCTGGACCCCGCTTACAAACGGTTTACCAAACATGCCGGTTTATGATGTTGTTGTGCATGATGCCAACACTATCGTTATCGGTTCTGAACTTGGTATCTGGAGTTGGGATGGCAGCACATGGCATGAAGAGAATAACGGCTTACCTCGTGTTCCTGTATTCCGTTTAATTGAAAAAGAACTTTACCAGGAGCCATGTCAGGTTATGTATATAGGCACACACGGCCGTGGTATGTGGCGCTCAACCAGCTTAACTGCACAGGGCTGTGCAATAGCAGCAGGTGTTAATGAGCCGGTTAAAGAAAACGCAATTACTGACTTAAGCATTTTCCCTAACCCTGTTAGCGACCACTCTAAGATTTCATTAAAACTGGATAAGAGCGCTGATGTTACTTTCCGTGTATTTGATATTACCGGTAAGCTTTACAAAGAAGTTACACAGCGTAACGCTTCTGCAGGCACTAACCTGTTTGACTTAGATGCGTCAGGCTTAAGCAATGGAACTTACGTGTTAGCCGCAACGGTTGGCAATGTGAGAACACAAAGCCGCCTGTTTGTAGTAGGCAAATAATAAACACAAGAAACGTTTAAAAGCCCTTCGGAAACGAGGGGCTTTTTTTATTTAAGCAAATGCTGAAGCATAAGCTTTTATACGCTGTATCATTGCGGTTAAACCGTTAGAGCGTTGAGAGGAGAGATGGGCCCGCAATTGAATGCGGTCAATAAATTCAAGGTTATTGTTCAATATATCCTTCGGTTTTTGGCCTGAGAGCACTCTTATCAGTAAGGCAATTATACCCTTGGTTATTGCAGTGTTGGAGTCGGTTTCAAAGTAGATGTGGCCTTCTTTTTCGTAGGCGTGCAGCCATACCTTGCTCTGGCAACCCTTTACTAAAAAGTCATCCGTTTTATACTTTTCATCAAGCGGAGGCAGCTTTTTTCCTAAGTCGATAATGTATTCGTACTTGTCCATCTGGTCGTCAAACAAGTCAAACTCCTCCACTATTTCCTCCTCAATTTCCTGCATGCTTTTCATAAGGGCAAAGTAAATACAATTTTGAACCACATTGGTATATAGACAGATAGGTGAGTGATTAAGTCACCTTTCATGCCTGGCTAAAATATCTTGGCAAGTTCTATGTAACTATATGCCTATGTGGTTAAGCAATGCTTTAACCCAGAATTTTAATAGCGCGTTCGAGCGCAGCTGCAAGTGTATCTATCTCTTCAAAAGTGTTGTAGAACGCAAAGGAAGCGCGGCAGGTGCCTTCAATTTTAAAACGGTCCATTAACGGTTGGCAGCAATGGTGGCCGGTGCGGATAGCAATACCCTGCTGGTTCAACAATACGCCAAGGTCGTACGAGTGAATATTATCTACCAGGAAAGAGATTACTGAAGATTTGTTTTTGGCAGTGCCTATTAACCGAAGGCCTTCGATGGTGGACAGCTTTTCGGTGCCATATTGCAGCAGCGCATGCTCGTGTGCAGCAATTTTATCAAGCCCCACGGCTTGTATGTAAGTTATCGCTGCTCCAAGTGATATGCCCCCCTCTATATGCGGCGTTCCGGCTTCAAATTTATATGGTAGGTCGTTATAGGTAGTACCGGCAAACGAAACGCTTTTAATCATTTCGCCACCACCCATGTATGGGGGCATAGCTTCCAATAAGCTTTCCTTACCATATAGTATTCCGATACCTGTACCGGCAAACACTTTATGCCCGCTAAAGCCTAAAAAATCGCAATCCAGTTCCTGAACATCTACCAGCATATGCGGCAGCGCCTGGGCCCCGTCAATAAAAACTACTGCACCGGCTTTATGGGCAGCTTCTATTATCTGCTTTACAGGATGTATAGTTCCCAAGGCATTGGAAACGTAAGCTACAGATACAATGCGTGTTTTGTCAGTCAGAAGCTTTAGATACTCTTCAAAAATTATCTCGCCCTCATCGTTTATCGGGATAACCCGTAAGGTTGCGCCTTTCTCTTCGCACAGCATTTGCCAGGGTACAATGTTGCTGTGGTGTTCCATGGCGGTAATAATGATTTCATCTCCGCTTTTTACAAATTTTCTGCCGTAGGTTGAAGCTACAAGGTTAATAGCCTCTGTAGTGCCTCGCACAAAATTTATCTCGCGTTCTGTTTTGGCGTTTATATGTCGGGCTACGGTTAATCGTGCGTTCTCATATGCCTCAGTAGCTAATTGCGCCAGGTGATGAGCCCCCCGATGTATATTGCTGTTATAGCGTTCGTAATAATCTTTTATGGTATTAATTACCGCTAAAGGTTTTTGTGAAGTTGCGGCATTATCAAGGTAAATAAGTGGTTTGCCGTTTACCTGCTGGTGTAGAATAGGAAACTGCTCCCTGATTTTGTTTACATCTAAAGCTGTGGTGGCGGTTTCCGTTTTCATGCTATAAACTAATATTCAATCGCTTTCTTAAAATTTCGGTGAGGTAGGCTTTAATGTCCTCGCTTTGCAGGGTTTCAATTATTTCGTTGGCAAATGCAAAAGTCAACATAGCTTTAGCTTCCTCTTCCGGTATACCCCGCGCGCGCAGGTAAAAAACTGCGTTCTCATTTAGTTGCCCTATGGCAGCACCGTGGCTGCACTTTACATCATCAGCAAAAATCTCCAATTGGGGCTTGCTGTTTATAGAAGCAGTAGGAGAAAGCAGAATACCTTTTGATGATTGAAAGGCATTGGTTTTTTGCGCGTCCTGCTTTACAAATATTTTACCATTAAAAACGCCGGTGGCCTCATCATCTAATATGCCCTTGTATAATTGGTTGCTTTGGCAATTCGGAACAATATGATCCACCAAAAGGTGATTATCAATCAAAGAATCGCCTGTGCCATAATACAGGCCGTTTAAATGCGCTTCGGCATTTTGGCCGCTAAGGCGTGCATTTAAATTGTTACGGATGAGTTTGCCTTCAAACGTAAAGGTGTTGCACGTAAAACGCGCATCGCGGCCAATTTGGGCCTCAAGCGTATAAACGCCGGTGGCATTTACGGTTTCAGTTTGCAGTTTAGTAATGGTAACTGAAGCATTTGCTTCCACGAAGATTTCACTTACGTGGTTAAAAAATGCAGCAGATCCACTGCTTTGAAAATCCTCTACCAATGTTACCCCGCTGCCTTCTTCTGCAATTATCAGGTTACGGCTTTGGGTAAATGTATCGGCATTGTTAAACAGGTGTATAATAAATACCGGTTGTTCAATTATGGCATTGCGCTTAACCAGTATAAAGGCGCCGTCGGTGGCAAAGGCAGTGTTTAATGCAGCAAAGTGTTCCTCGCTGTATTGCACCAATTTGCCGTAATGCTTATCTACTAAATCTTTATGGGCTGAGTACGCTTCTTTAAGAGAGGTTATGGTAATACCTGCTTCCGGTTTAATAACTGAAAGCTCCTTGCTGAAGTTGCCATTTACAAATACCAGTTTAGTGGCCGCTATTTTATCGAAACTGTGGTAAGCCGGGGCACTGCTGCCTGCGGAAGGCAGAAGGGTAATAGTCTCCGGCAGTTTGGTTTTAATGTTGGTGTATTTCCACTCTTCGTGGCGGTTGCCGGGTATGCCAAGGGTATTGAATGCACCTATGGCCTGCAATCGCAAACGGTGCAGGGCATCGCTGTTAAGGGCGGTAAGGCCCTTTTCCAGCGCATTAAATTCCTGTTGTATTTTATCAGTTAAGGCCATGGTGTTTTGCTAAACAGCTACTTCTTCTTTAATCCAATCGTATCCTCTCTCTTCCAAAAGCAGGGCAAGCTCCTTACCACCGCTTTTTACAATGCGGCCGTTAAACATTACGTGTACGTAATCGGGCACTATGTAATTAAGTAAGCGCTGGTAGTGAGTAATAACTATAAAGCTACGGTCAGGGGTTTTTAACTTGTTTACGCCTGTGGCTACAATGCGCAAGGCATCAATATCCAAACCGCTGTCGGTTTCATCCAATAAGCATAGGGATGGCTCCAACATGGCCATTTGAAAAATCTCGTTTCGCTTTTTTTCTCCACCGCTAAAGCCTTCGTTAAGGCTGCGGCTCATCATATCCTTGTTTATTTCAACCAGGGCCTGCTTCTCTTTCATCATTTTCAAAAAGTCCTTGGCATCAATGGGGTCCTGGCCCAGGTGGCGACGTTTAGCATTAACGGCAGCTTTCATAAAGTTGGTAACGCTTACGCCGGGTATTTCTACAGGGTATTGAAACGCCAGAAAAACGCCGCTACGAGCGCGTTCATCAGCATCCATTTCTAAAAGGTTTTCGCCTTTGTAGAACACCTCGCCTGATAAAACTTCATATTCCTCCTTGCCCGCTAGTGTAGAGGCCAGGGTCGATTTACCTGTACCGTTAGGGCCCATTATGGCATGCACTTCGCCTTTGCCAACCTCAAGGCTAAAATCCTTAAGTATGTGGTTGCCGTTTATGGCTACGTTTAGGTTTTTGATTGACAGCATTGCTCTTTTTCTTTTTTCTGTTTCTGGTTCGTTTGTTGTCTTCTAATGCGTAAGCATCCTTGCGCAGTTCCAGGTAAGCGGGTTTAAGTATTTTGGTATAAACAAACTTTCCTGTTTCATACATTCTGAACAGCTTTAGCAGGTTTCCGAGTTTCATAGCACAAAGTTTACAATTCCCTGCTTTACTGACGGCTGTTTTTCGTTAGCCTACGCTGCCCTCAAGGCTAATGCTCAGCAGTTTTTGCGCCTCTATGGCAAATTCCATTGGCAGGTGCTGGAAAACCTCCTTACAATAACCGTTTATAATCATATTAACTGCCTCTTCATCGGTTAAGCCGCGCTGGTTACAATAAAACAGCAGGTCCTCCCCAATTTTAGAGGTGGTGGCCTCATGCTCAACCCGCCCGGTGTTGTTCTTTATCTCCAGGTAAGGGAAGGTATGGGCGCCGCATTTATCGCCAATCAACAAACTATCGCACTGCGAAAAGTTGTAGGCATTGTCCGCCGTTGCATGCACCTGCACAAGACCCCGGTAGCTGTTTTGACTTTTACCTGCGCTAATGCCCTTGCTTACAATACGGCTGCGGGTATTCTTACCTATATGAATCATTTTGGTGCCGGTATCAGCCTGCTGGTAATTGTTGGTTACCGCCACTGAGTAAAACTCACCAATAGAGTTATCGCCTTTTAAAATGCAGCTGGGGTATTTCCAGGTTATGGCTGAGCCGGTTTCTACCTGCGTCCAGCTTATTTTTGAGTTTATGCCCTTACAGATACCGCGCTTGGTAACAAAGTTGTAAATGCCTCCTTTGCCCTGTTTATCGCCGGGATACCAGTTTTGAACTGTGCTGTATTTAATCTCTGCGTTATCCAAAGCTATAAGCTCAACCACTGCAGCGTGTAGTTGGTTTTCATCGCGCATTGGAGCGGTGCAGCCTTCAAGATAACTTACATAGCTGTTGTCATCAGCAATGATCAGGGTGCGCTCAAATTGCCCGGTGTTCTCCGCATTAATACGGAAGTAAGTTGAAAGCTCCATAGGGCAGCGAACTCCCTTAGGTATGTAAACAAAGCTGCCATCGCTGAATACAGCGCTGTTAAGCGCAGAATAGTAATTATCGCGCGCAGGAACTACGCTGCCCAGGTATTGTTTTACCAGGTCAGGATATTCCCTAACGGCCTCTGCAATGGAACAAAAGATGATTCCTTTTTCTTTCAATGTTTCGCGAAAGGTGGTAATCACGCTCTCACTATCCATTACATAATCTACTGCAACACCGGCCAGTATTTTTTGCTCCTGAATAGGGATGCCGAGTTTGTCGTAAGTGGCTCTTATCTCCGGGTCAATATCATCAAGGCTGTTAACCTGCTTCTTTTTCTTAGTGCCTGCGTAATAGATAATATCCTGAAAATTGATGGCCGGAAAATGGACGTTTTGCCATTTAGGCTGTTCCATCTTTAACCAGGCACGGTAGGCTTTAAGGCGCCACTCCAGCATCCATTCAGGCTCCGATTTTTTGGCAGAGATATAGCGTACGATATCCTCGTTTAACCCCATTGGAGCCATTTCCTGCTCAATGTTGGTAACGAAGCCGTATTTATACTCCCCGGAGGTTACTTCCTCTATTATTTTATCACTTTCGGCCATATTGTGTTTTGCAGCTTTTTATAACTGCGGTGCCCATTAAATGGAGCGCGAATTTAACCCTTTTCGGGCATAGTTTAGACGCTGTCTAAACAAAAACCGCTTAAAAATGTTCTCCCAAGGATATTTAAGAGATAAAAACACCGTTTTACCTAAAGATTGGGCAATTTTGTAGAACCCAGCCGGTAATTATGAGAATTAAAACATCTGCAAAAGATCTGGAGCCAACCCCCTTGGAATTGCGGTTGCGTTATCATCCGCTAAGGATTATAACCTACCTGGTTTTAATGGGTATTTCCTCGGCCTTTCTCTTTCTTTCTGTGTCGTACTTTCTAACCACCTTCGGCACCGATTTTAACCGCTTTCAGCTACCACTTATTTTTCATGCTAACACCATTATCATCCTGGTTTCAAGTTACTCCATAGGCCAAACTAAAAAGGCAATACTGGCCGATGACTGGAAGGGTTATTCTAACGGCTTGTTGGTGACCGCGGGCTTGGGCATAGCGTTCACCATTTTTCAGATAATAGGATGGAAGGAACTTATAAGCAGCGGAGTTTTATTGCAGAATAATGTTGCCGCGGCCTATTTATATGTAATAAGCGGCTTGCACCTGCTACACCTTGCAGCAGGCCTTGGTATTTTAGGATGGTTTATGATTCGCTCTCTCGAAAGCCGTAACGACCAGGTTAAGGCGCTGCTTTTTGAAATTGACCCCTTTAGCAAAATGAGGGTTAGTTTGCTTTGCACCTACTGGCACTTTGTAGATGGCCTTTGGATTTATTTGTATATCTTTTTTCTGATTAATATTTACTTAAGCACGCACGGTAACTTTAAACCGTTTGGCATTTAGGCAACCCATAGCCTTTAGTTAACGTTTTACCTTCATGAAAAAGCTAATTCCTCTGGTTGCCTTGATGTTAATTCTAATGTTAGGCGCCTGCGTAAAGCCAAAAAATAAATGTACGGCTGAAGGCCTCGTGCACTACACAGGTCCGCTGGCCGGTGATGGCTGCGACTGGCTGATAAACATTAACGGGGTGGACTATCATCCCAAATTCTTAGGCGTTTCTTACCAGCAGGATAGTTTGATAATGAGTATGAACTACCAACTGACAGGAGATACATTTTTGTGCGGCTGGGGTAACCAATACCCGG
>CAZUHU010000023.1:29498-31587 GCA_964620645.1 uncultured Chitinophaga sp. | reverse complement strand
CTAAGTTTGACGGCTATACCTTTAAAACCTTTAATACCGATAACGGCCTGCCGGACAACACCATATTTACGATTAAAGAAGATGCGAAAGGGTTACTATGGGTCCAAACATTTTCAAAGGGACTCTATTATTTTGATGGCCAAAAATTCAGCCCTCACCCCGATAACGAATGGATACTTAGTCAGGTAAAATCAAAGGGGCTGGACTACTACAACATTCTTGGGGATACGATTTTCTTCGGCAATATGGCAAAAACCTTTGCCTGCAACAAAAGTTCAAAAATCAAGTATTGGCAAGCACCTGAACCTTATAATCTCTTGAAAGACTCCTTATACTTGGAATACGCCTTATTGCCCACTAACGATTTTTTGTTTACGGTTTCTGAAACACCACCAAAATCGATTGTTCTACCCGAACATAAACTAAGAGGCCAGGTTAAAATTTTTCAACCAGGTAATTATAAGGCCTTAATCGGCTTTATATACATGAAGAATGATAAAATGGCCTTTTCCAGCGGAAACTATCTTTATTTGTTTACTCAGAACGATACTGCAGTAGCCTTTACACGGAAGTTCACTAATAGAATAATCAAGCTCTGTTACGCTTCAAAAAATCGCCTTTGGGTTGGCCAGTATCAAGGCGGTGTAACTCTTGTTACCGAGGCAACCGGCCAATTATATTATGACAACTTTTTTGAGCAGTACTCAATAACCGATGTGGTTGAAGACCGTGAAGGAAATTATTGGTTTTCTACCCTTGAAGACGGCGTTTTTTTTGTTCCAGGAATAAGTTTCCAAAAGTTGGCGCCAAATGCGCAAACCGAGAAAGCATTTAATGTTAAAATTCTATCGTTAACCACGGACAACAACAAAATATACGCCGGTGGTGATAAACATAATATTTACATTATCGATAAGCAGAATCATTTTACAACAGGTAATGGCTCTGAATTTGAGGCCCGGATAGAGGACATAATTTTACTCCATAACAAACCTGTATCAACGTCTTACTTAAGTCGCTTAAATTTTGCTCAAAATTGTTTCAGCAACCCATTATCAATTGACACTTTACCAAATGGAAAGCTTTTAGTAGGTGGACATCAGGGGTTTTCAATATTTAATAACAACAAGGTGGAATATTGTTCTTCACCAAACGGCTTTTCCCTAAGAACCCCGGTTGTACGCTACGCTGATTCATTGGGCGTGTTGTTAGGCACTAACGAAGGCCTATATCAATATAAAAACGGTGTATATAACTATTTCTTTTCTGACTCTCTTTTACATGATATAAGAGTTACCGACATTAAACTATGTAACAATAAGTGGGTTGTAATTACAAGCCGGGGTAAAGGCCTTGTATTAACCAATGGCACTGATAGAATACAATTGACTGAAAAGGATGGAATGATTTCAAACCTTTTAGAGTGTGTTTATCCGGCGAATGACAGTTCATTTTGGATTGGATCCTATTCAGGGTTATCTCATTTAACTTACAACCCTGAAGGTGGCCGAAAACCGGTGTTTATAAATTACACCAAAAAAGATGGCTTATCCAGCAATGAAATAAATGACGTTGATTATTTCAACGGAGAAATATGGTTAGCTACTAACAACGGCTTATGTCATTTTAAGCCAACTGAGGTAGAGAAAAGAGTGAAGTCGTTTCCGATTTATATGACAGCGCTGACCATTAATGGCCAGCCCCGTAATGCTACAGACCTAACGCATTTAAAACACGACGAAAACAATATAGTGTTTGAAATGACAGGGCTTGACTATAAGGCATTGGGCGAGATAACTTATAGCTACGTGGTGGAGGGCAAAAACAATTTTAGTGGCACCAGCCGACTGCGGAGGATATCGTTTTTTGCTATGGAGCCCGGCGATTATAAAGTGCGCATTACCGCTAAAAGTGCCATAGGCGATACATCAGCGGCTCCTTATGTTATAAGTTTTACCATCCCTAAGCATTATACCCAAACCACCTGGTTTGCCGGTATTATGGCCGGCGCGGTGCTTTGTATAATACTACTTATTGTTTACCTGTATTACCAAAACAGGCAGATAAAAGCAGAAACCCGTTTGCAGGT
>CAZUHU010000023.1:0-29398 GCA_964620645.1 uncultured Chitinophaga sp. | reverse complement strand
TTGTTTACCTGTATTACCAAAACAGGCAGATAAAAGCAGAAACCCGTTTGCAGGTTATGGAAGCCGAACAGGCCGCTCTTCGTTCCCAAATGAACCCCCATTTCATCTTTAACGTTTTAAACTCCATACAATCATTTTTAGGAGATAACGACCGGAAGCAAGCCCAAAACTTCTTAGGTAAATTCTCGCAACTTATTCGTCGTATTCTTGAAAACTCCAAACACCCTTTTATTACGCTTGAAGAAGAGATACGCTCGCTAAGGCTGTACTTACAATTGGAACAAATGCGGTTTGAAGATAAGGTAAGTTATAACTTTGAAGTTGCACCGGAGATTGACCAGAATGCCGTAAAGGTGCCCCCCATGATGATACAGCCGATGATTGAAAACGCCATTTTACACGGAATTACCCCTTCAGGCCGCAATGGTGTGATAGAAGTAAAGTTTGCGGTGGTAAACGCCATGCTGGTTTGCACAATACGGGATAACGGGGTGGGCCTTTCCGCAAAAAAGGAGGAAAAGAATAAGTTTCATGAAAGCACTGCTGTAAACAACCTGCGCAAAAGAATTGAGTTGTTAAACAGGGTTTACGGCACCAATGCCAGTGTTGAAATTCAGGAAATTTATGACAATGGTATGACAGCCGGAACGGAAGCAAAACTTAGCTTTCCGCTCAATTTTTGATCTTAGTTTTCGTTTTGTGACGTATGAAGAAAATAAAAACACTAATAGTTGAAGATGAACCTAAAAGCCTTAAGACCCTGAGGGGTATGCTGAAGGACTACCACCCCAAAGTGGAAGTGGTGGGAACGGCAGGCAGTGTTAAAGAGGCCCGCAAAATTGCCGATAGCCTTGAATTTGATTTGATGTTTGTGGATGTAAACCTGCCGGACGGCAACGGCTTTGAAACGCTGGAACATGTACGCCACAAAAACCCCGAAGTAATTTTTACCACTGCCTATGACCATTTTGCTGCAAAGGCCTTTGAATACCAGGCGTTGCACTATTTATTAAAGCCGGTATCGCCTGATGACCTCGCTGAGGCGCTTGACCGCTTTGAGCGCAAACGCGAAAACGGCAGCAACCCTAAAACCAAAACCAGCAAGGCAAATAAGCTCTCGTTGCGCAGTAATGAAGGAATGGTGATTGTAGACCTGGACGATATAATTTCAGTGCAGGCGGCAGATAAATACAGCATTTTTCACTTTACTAACCGTAAGGATCTTATTATATCTAAACCCCTTTCGAAGTTTGAAGAGGCCCTGGCTGACGCCGGATTTTACAGGGTGCACGACAGTCACCTGGTTAACTTATCGCACATACGCGGTTATGCCAAGGGCAAAGGGGGAACAATAGAGTTGAGTGACGGAAGTAAAGTGGAGGTTAGTTTCCGTAAAAAGGATGACTTTCTGCTTGTTTTACAGCAATATACGCGAATTGCGGATTGAGAGGTTAGCCGGGGGTTACATCTACACCCTTTTTCAGCACACTTACGCCCCACTTAGCTACATACACGAAAAGTGCGTTGCTGCTTAAGGTTCAATAAGTTCTATTTGTGGCGTAAAAGGAGATTAGCTGTCCTTTTACGAACCTTGCTAATGAACCAGCTTTGAAACTTGAAAACCCCGGATAGCTTCACATTAACCACACTAGGGAAGTTATTTAAAATGGACCTGCCACCGGCAGGTTTATTTTTTTGTAGTTACCAGACCCATTACCTATTCAGGCTGTAGCCTTACTTTCAGCGGCCTTGTAAAACTCTCTTCCAATGAGATAAGCGTCTCAGTGCGGTTAATACCCTGTATGCGCTGTATCTTATCGTGCAGCACTTCGCGCAGGTGTTGCGTATCGCGGCAAACCACTTTAAGGAAGAGGCTGTAGTTACCTGTAGTATAATGGCAGGATACTATCTCGTCAATTTTCTTCAGTTCGTGCACTACTTTATCGTATTGGTCGCTGCGGATAAGAAACACGCCGATAAAGGCAGTAACGTCAAGGCCCAGCTTCGCAAAATCAACGTGCAATTGTGGGTTATGGATAATGCCGAGCTTTTCCATTTTGTTCATCCGAACGTGTACTGTGCCCGGTGATACGAATAACTGCTTACCAATTTCAGTATATGGTATAAAAGCATTATCCATCAAAATGTTTAATATCTTAAGATCAAGGTTGTCAATTTCATATTCTGAAGCCATATTTATCGCCCTATTTTAAATATTTGACAATAAAAATAATCTTTTTTGATTTAAACATATATTTTAAACGAAAAGATTAAATTATTTGCAATAAAGACCACCTCATTTTATCTTTGCAACAACGTTCTAAGAAACAATGTTGGGTGATGAAATTGGCAGACATGCCCCCCTGTCTCGGGGGTGAGGAACCCGGAATAAACCAAAGTTGCGGATGATGTTTACGAAAGCAGCATCATCCGCAACGCGGCTAACCGCCTCTTGTAGGTTCGAGTCCTACTCCAACAGCAATATTTTTGTTAACCCGTTAAATACGCCATTATGCTAAAAGCATTGCCAACCATAGCGATATTTCTGATGATGTTGATCTTCAACATTGTTGCATTACCGTTTGAACTTGTTGTGCGCTTTATGCATGCATTAACGGGTAACGATGAAGAATAAGCCAAAGGCTAAACTTTCATAGATGGTTTAGGGGTGAAGAGGGGGCAGTTCTTGCTCCCTTTTCCGTTTTTAATGCACAATGTTTACGGTATAATTATTTTCGCCTTTTCCGTTAATTGCATGTATGGGCCATTACGTAGATAACAACCTTATAAGAGATGAGCATGTGGTATTTGAAACCAAATACCATTGGAAGATATTTTTTAGTCTGAAGGGCCTCTTTACCCTTTTTATTGCACCTGCCTTAGCCCGCTGGAGCGATGAGTTTGTGGTAACCAACAAACGCCTGATTTGCAAAACCGGCATCTTTTCGCGCAAAACGCTGGAGATGAACCTGAACAAAATTGAAACCGTAAATGTTGACCAAAGTATTATGGGGCGCTTGCTGGGCTATGGCACTATTACAATAATAGGTACGGGCGGAACGCACGAATCTTTTACCGATATAGCTCAGCCAACCGAGTTCAGAAAACGTTTTCAGGAGGTTTCGGTTTAATAGCATGAAAAACAAGAAGCCCAATAAACCTAAAGAGGAAGGCGCAGTAGATGCCGAGTTACTGCGCATGTACCTTATGGGTGCCGCTAACCCCAGGCATGGAACTAAAATTTCGGCAGCGGAGGATATTATTGATCTGCACCTGCACCAAAGCCAGGTGGGTAAGGGAAAGATACCGGCCAATGATGCGCTGTTTCACCAGATAGAGGAGTTTGAAAGAGCTTTAGACCGTGCTATTGCTGCCGGTAAAATGGAATTTAGAGTGGTACATGGCTTAGGCAAAGGCAAACTGAAACAGGAAATTTATAAACTACTGGATAAGCACCCCCAGGTTAAAAGTTACGAAAACGCCTACCACAGCCGCTACGGGTACGGCAGTACCGTCATTTACCTTAAGTAATTGCTGCAATTACTATACAGCAATCAAAAACACCGGTTCACTTGTGCATAAGGTTGACATTAAGCTGAAATACCTTTACGCTGTAAAATACTGCGTATATGATGAAGACTATTATGAAGTTGGGCGTATTATCAATAGCCCTGTTAGTGGCCGCCAATGTATTTGGCCAGGCTGCTGTTGCCAGCAATGAAACGGTAATACCAAAAGCGGAAGCCATAAAGGAAACACCTGTTGCACCGCCGGTTGGTAAGGAAGTAACCATTGTGGTGAAAAACACCTGCGAAAAGAGCGTTGCTGTATTTGCCGGCCCGCGCGAAAACATAAAAGAGCCAAAGTTGAACGCTTATGGTGGCCTAAGCACCAACAAAGTTTATATACACGAAAATGATGTGGTTTGCCTGATGACCAGCGATAAAAAACCCGTGGCCTGCACCGTTATCAAGCCTGGTATGACTACAGTGGAAGTAAACTCCTCCGGCAACGGCGTAATGGGCAAATAAGCTCTTACAATATCTCTTATCTGAAAAAGTGAGGCTTAGCCCTCACTTTTTTTGTTTCTGAAATGCGTGGCTATGGTAACCACCATAACACCCAAAATGGCCCCCGCTGCAACTAACTTAACTACATCTACTGTACGAATGTATTGCAACGCCCCTGAGCTAATAAGGTTACCCATTAACAATGCAAAAAATAAAAGCATTATAGCACTCCTACTTATCATATCGCTGTTTTACATAAAGATACGCAGTTTATAATTGGCAGCTACCCTCAAATTATAACAATCCTTTACAAACAGGCTTACGGGTAACGGGGCGTTATGGCACGCCTATTGCAAAGTTTGAAGCCAATCGCATTTCCCGCTTCTGAAAAGCATAGGGGTGCCTGAACTTTTTGTGTGCTAACCAAGGCCCCGTTGCCGCAAGGCGCGGGGCTTTTTTTGATTAGGGCCAGCTTGTAACTTAGTTACGAAAACCTACTTTCGTTTCCATGCTTTCGTATTGGGAAAAAACCTCGTTGCTTAATTATGATGTAATAGTTGTAGGCAGCGGCATTGTGGGCTTATCCACCGCATTATCCATAAAAGAAAAAAGCCCCGTGCAAAGGGTGCTGGTTTTAGAGCGCTCCATACTACCTACCGGTGCCAGTACCAAAAATGCCGGCTTTGCCTGCATTGGCAGCCTTACTGAAATACTGGATGACCTTACCCACATGAGCGCGCAGGAGGTTTTAAGCCTGGTTGAACTTAGGTTAAAAGGCCTGCACCGCTTGCGCAAGCGGCTTGGCGATAACACTATTGCCTATGCAGAAGAGGGTAGCTATGAGTTGATAAGCCAACAGGAAGAAGGATGCCTTGCGCGAATGGAGGAAGTAAATAACTTACTGCAACCCATCATTAACACCAAAGCTTTTAGCCTGTGCAACCAAAAAATTAAAGATTTTGGTTTTGAACCAAGCTACACGCAACACCTGGTTAGCAATAATGCCGAGGGCCAACTGGATACCGGTAAAATGATGCGCGCCCTTATTGACCGCTGCCTGCAGGCAGGCATAGAAATAAAAACCGGCTGCGAGGTGGAACGCATTGAAGAAAGTGAAAAGTTTGTAGAGGTAGTTGTTAAACACGCTCAACTGAATCAGCAGATAACTTTTAGCGCAGCACGCCTTGCTGTTTGCACCAATGCCTTTACCGGCAAACTATATCCTGAACTGGATATTCAACCCGGCCGCGGGCAGGTGCTGCTTACCGGGCCCATACCCGGCTTAAAGTTTAGCGGCATATTCCATTTTGATAAAGGTTACTACTACTTCCGCCATTTGTACGGCCGTGTTTTGTTCGGCGGAGGCCGCAACCTCGATTTTGAAGGCGAGCGCAGCACGGCCTTTGAGCAAAATGAAAAAATACGGGCAGCCCTTGTTAATAAACTAAGTACAATAATACTGCCCGGCCAGCCGTTCGAGATTGAGCACTGGTGGACCGGAATTATGGCCTTTGGCAAAACCAAATTCCCCATTATTAAAAAGCACAGTGGCCGTATTTATATGGCTGTGCGTATGGGTGGCATGGGAGTAGCTATAGGCAGCGAGGCAGGTGAACAACTTGCCCGTTTAATCGTAGACGAAGATTAGGCTGAGCGGTGGTGGAAACATCTAATATTTTTTAACAAGCCGCATTTGCCTTAAAGTAGAAAATCCGTTACTTTCAGTATGGAATTTTATTCTAACTACATCTTAGAGTATATTTCACTAACCAAAAAAACAACGTATGAAGCGTATAACTTACTCTCTCCTCGCGTTTTTAATGATTGCTGTTACAGCGGTTAAAGCGCAAACCTCTAAAACTCCTTCGCTTGACCGCCAAACTGTTGCCAAGCTGGATGTCAGCGGCAAATGGGTAGGCAAGCGTATGCAATACTCCTGGGACCACAAAAGCTTTATTGAAGTTTTTGAATACGAATTTGACCTTAAGCAGGAAGGTAACATTGTTACCGGAACCTCTACTATATTAACCAGCAACGGCGAATACGGCGATATGCGTATTGAAGGCGTTATTGTTGGCAACCAGTTGATTTTTGCTGAAAAAGAAGTGAAGAGCGCAATACGCCCCGAAGGCAAGGTATGGTGCTTAAAGAGCGGTTCATTATCCTTTAAAAAGGATGGTGACAACTTAACTTTAAACGGCGAAACATCAAGCTTTATGGAAGTTTACAACTACCCTTGCAGCGGTGGTGTAACAGAACTTAAAAAGGTAGATAACAGCAATAACCTTAAAGTGCTTCAAACTGCTGAGAACACCGTTTCTACCGTAGAAGATAACATGCAGATCAGCGTATTCCCTAATCCTTTTGTTGAAAGCGCTACCATTAGCTACAACTTAACTAAAGATTCAAAAGTTAACGTTGAAGTGTATGACATGACCGGCAGAAACGTTTCTAACTTATATCAAGGCAATCAAAAAGCAGGAAACTACACCGTAAACTTTGATGCGAAATCTTCTGGCTTTATGAGCGGCATATTCATTGTAAAAATGACTATTAACGGTGATGTATTCAGCCGCCAGATTGTTCAAATGCGCTAACCCCCTCTAGGTAATAATTAAATTGACACTTAAGAAAGTCCCCGCCAGTCGGGGACTTTTTTTTATGCGCTTCTCTTCTCTCTAAATAACGTCTATCCGTACCTAGCCCATTAACTTGTTAGCCTTCTCCTCCTATAGTTGGCATCCCTGCCAACCATTAAGTTGCTCATATGGCGATTGGCGAGGACGCCAACCGCGTGAAAAACATCTATAGCTTAATTACAATCGCACTAGCCCATTAACTTGTTAGCCTTCTTTACATATTGGCCATTAGGAAAAATGCTAAGGTATTTTTGTATGGGGGTTTTATCGTTGTTTTTGTTGTAAAGCCCTTCAGCGGCCTCCCAAATATTATCGTCCATCATACCGGCATCGGCGCCTTTGTTAAGGGCATTTACGTAATGGTTTATCGCCTTATCGTAATCGCCTTTAAAATACCAGGCTGCCCCTATCTGCGATTCGCAGGTTTCAGCACGCTCAGGGTATTTTTCCGCCAGCTTGGCAAAAGCTTCAATAGCGCCATCAAAATTTTTGTTCAGCATAAGGCCCGATGCAGCATTAAACAACTTCGATTGGTCGTCGCTGGTGTCCAGTAGTTGCATAAAAGCTTCGCGCGCTTTATTGGCTTCCTCAAAGCTTAAACCTTTGCCACCACCCGAAATAAAACCATGTTCCGTTGCCTTATTCTCCTTCTTACCTGATTTCAGAAAATCAAAAAGTCCCATTGTATTTATCTTTTTTCCAAAATACGGTTTTCCGCTAACAAGCACCGTATTTTTAAAGCCGCGGCCTGAATATGAAGCCACTTTTATTGGTAAAGATGGGATTTGCTACAAGGGGGGCACACCGTTTTTTCCCTTATTTTCGTGCCCATGACGAAGACGGAGCGTGTGCAGTTTATTATCAATAAGTTAGAAGAGCTCTACCCTAACCCTCCTATCCCCCTTGATCATAAGGATGCTTACACGTTGCTTGTTTCCGTATTGCTTTCTGCCCAGTGTACTGATAAGCGCGTAAACCTTACTACCCCTTACCTTTTTGAAAAGGCGGATACGCCAAAAAAAATGGTAAAGCTGGATGTGGAGGACATTGAAGATATAATACGCCCCTGCGGTTTGGCGCCGGCAAAGGCAAAAGCCATCCACCGATTATCAGAAATACTTTTAGAAAAACATAAGGGCGAGGTACCTGATAATTTTGAGGACCTGGAGCACTTGCCCGGTGTAGGTCATAAAACCGCTTCGGTAATTATGGCCCAGGTTTTTGATGTGCCTTCTTTTCCGGTTGATACGCACATACACCGCTTAATGCACCGCTGGAAGTTAAGCAACGGCAAAAGTGTAGCACAAACGGAGAAGGATGCAAAAAGGCTTTTTCCGGAGGAGCTTTGGAATAAGCTTCACCTGCAAATTATTTACTTCGGGCGCGAGTATTGCCCTGCCCGCGGCCACGATGAAAAAACCTGCCCCATCTGCAGTAAGATATAGCGTATGGAAAGAAGCCCACAAGAAAAGAAGCTGATTCAAATGCAGGTGTTTGTGCTTGTGGCTGGCCTTTTATTGCTGGGTGGTAAATTTATTGCCTACCTGCTAACCCATTCCAACACCATACTTACTGATGCGTTGGAGTCTATTATTAACGTGGTGGCCGGTGCCTTTGCGCTTTATAGCCTTTACCTCTCATCAAAACCAAAGGATGAAGACCACCCCTATGGCCACGGCAAGGTAGAATTTATATCTGCCGGGTTTGAAGGCACCTTGATTGTAATTGCCGGTTTCCTTATCATCATCAAATCAATATTTGCGTTTTTTGAGCCGCGCACGCTGGAGCACCTTGATATTGGTATTGGCATAGTGGTATTATCCGGCATCGTTAATTATTTTTTAGGTGTGTGGATGGTAAAAACTGCTGAACGCGAAAACTCCCTTACGCTTAAGGCAGATGGCGAACACCTGAAAAGCGATGCTTATTCTTCCTTCGGCATCCTGGCGGGCCTGGGCCTTATAATGCTCACCAAACTTAACTTTCTGGATAATGTGGTTGCTATCATCTTCGGCGGCATCATTATTTACACCGGGGTTAAGCTCATTCGCAAATCGCTGCGTGGCATTATGGATGAGGCCGACCTTAGCACCATACAGGGCATTATAGAGGTGCTTAATAAAAACCGTAAAAGCGCCTGGATAGATGTACACAACCTGCGCATTATACAATATGGCGCACGCCTGCACATTGATTGCCACGTTACCCTGCCATGGTACTTTACCCTGGAAGAGGCCCACGAAGAAATTGAGGAAATAGCCCGTATTATCAACGAAAACAACGGAGCCACGGTGGAATTTTTTATACACGAGGACCCCTGCCTGCCTTCTTCCTGTAAAATTTGCACTATTGCAGATTGTAAGGTGCGCAAGGAGGAGTTTAAAGGCCGTGTGGAGTGGAACCTTGAAAACGTTTTAAAGAATAAGCGACACGGATTAATGGATGAGGCCGGCTAAGCCGGAAACATAAATGACAAAAGTTGACGAAACCCTTTTTACCGGAGAACATTACTTAGGCCGCCCGGCTGATAGTACCGATAAAATAATTACCCGCCGCGTGGGGCTTGTAAAGGCCATACCCGGTTTTTGCGATAAAAATTTAGAACTGCTGGAGATTGGCGCAGGCAATGGTGCCACCCTGTTGCTGATGAGCAACGAAATGAAAAGTTGCCTTGGCGTAGATATTTTTGACCATACCGCGCAGTTTAAGAAAACGAGGGATGAACAAGGCATTACCAATTGCGATATCATCATCCGCGATATTGAACAAGAAGACTTAGACAAAAAGTACGACCGCCTTATTTGCTTTGAAGTAATAGAACACTTTAACAGCGAAGAAACCGTAAAACGTTTTACACGCTGGTTAAAGCCCGGTGCATTGTGCGCTATATCTGTACCCAACAAATGGTGGGTGTTTGAAACGCACGGCGCACGTTTGCCTTTACTGCCGTGGAACCGTGTTCCTTTTTTTAGCTGGCTACCGCGTTTTATTCACGAACGGTTTGCCAACGCCCGCATTTACACTAAAGCGCGCATTAAAAAGCTGCTGGAAAACTCGGGCTTTGAGGTGCTGGAGATGAAATACATTACTGCACCTATGGATGTATTAAAAGAAGGAAAACTTAAGCGCATGCTGGTAAACAACATATTTAATACCGAAACCACCACGGCACCTATGTTAAGCACTTCTATATTTATTGTAGCACGGGTTAAATAAGGTTATGAAAAAGAATCCTGCCAAAAATCCGTGGACCAAACTTTCATCACGCATAACGTACCAAAACAATTGGATCAAGATTATAGAAGACAAGGTGCTAAACCCCGCAGGTAAGGATGGCATTTACGGCGTGGTACATTTTAATGTAATTGCAGTAGCCATTATTCCGTTAGATGAAAACAATAATACCTGGATAGTAGGGCAATACCGTTACCCTTTAGATAGCTACGAATGGGAAGTGCCGGAAGGCGGTTGCCCTGAAGATACTTCTCCGCTTGACACTGCCCACCGCGAACTGCATGAAGAGGTTGGCCTTAAGGCAGAAAGCATGACGCCTATATTGGAAATGCAATTATCCAATTCCACTACAGATGAGGTATCTATTACCTATGTGGCCCGTGGCTTATCATACATTGGAGAAAAGCCGGAGGAGGATGAACAAATTGCAATAAAGAAGCTGCCTTTTGAAGAAGTGTATCAAATGACGATGCGTGGTGAAATACGCGATGGTTTATCGGTTGCCAGCATTCTTAAAACCAAGCTGTTGTTGGATAAAGGAGAAATTTAATAGCCGACGAAGGCTAACTGAATCGCGTAGAAGATGTATTTCACAAGGAAAAAACTTCCGGGCTGTTACACCCGGAAGGCCCTGTGTGAAACCAAAAAACCACTCTTACATTACTTTATTTTCAAACTCAGTTCTTTCCATTTTTCGTCTAACTCCTTCATCATAGCGCTTACTTCTACGGCCTTTTCGCGTATCTGGCCCAGGTCGTTTTGCAACACTATATATTCCGGAGTAAGCTGCGCAAATTCACGTGTAAACAGCGCAGGATTATCTTTATACTTTTCGCTTAACGCTTTTACCCGTTCAAAGTACGAGCCGCTTTCGGCTGAATAAACCATGTGGTCCTCGTAAAGCTCAATTGTCTTTTGGGTAAACTCATCCAGTTCATCCATAAACTTCACTACCGTCTTCAACGATTTCTTATCGGTCTTCTTTCCCTTAACCGGGAAACGGGTAACAAACTTATCTAACAAAGGCCCAGCCTTCTTAAAGAAGTTCTTTGGCGCCAGGTAAAACTGCAGTATGCTTTTATTCAAGGCATCGCAGGCACTATTAAATTCATTTAATACCAGCTCGTAGTTATTCGGGTAGCCGGTGGTTGTGTTGGTTATTGGTGGCATAAACAGGTTTTAGAAATGTTTACGCCACTGCCCGGTTGCAGTTCGTATTTAGCCTTTGTGTTTCACAAGCTGCGGCTTGTTACTGTTTGGGCATTTTGTAACCATACCAGGCGCGGTTTATGGTATCAAAAAACCAGAACATACCATTGGCAAAAGCAAAGTTAAAGCGCTCCTCTACTGAAGCATCTAAAGGTAGGGTAACCTGCTTGCTTATCTCGCCGGTGCTTATATCAAACAGATAAATAATCGCTAACTCATAATCAACAATACCTATTTCAGCACCCTTTACGCCTGTATAAACCATAGAGGTATTGTTATAAAGGCCCATGTCATCCATGCCTTTCAATTCAATATCACCCAAAGCTTTACCGGTAGTACGGCTGTAGCGGTGCACTACACCGTCAAAATCTGACATTTCAAGAAATAGGATTTCGTTATGCACGGCATCAAAAACGCCTACCGAGTTAGCATCGGGTTGGTTCATTCCTGCAAACAAAGTGCTGGTACTGTAGGGTATTCCCTTTTTATCAAGCAAATATTTAACAGTTCCGAATTCATTATAGCCGTTGGCCTCTAAGGCTGCGGTTTTAGAATTGTACCATAAGCCGCGCACATCTATTGTAGTGGTTACGCCTGATGAAACGGCATTACCCTTAGCATCGAAAACTACTAAAGGGTAGCTTACGTTACCGGCAAAGGCAGTGTAATAAAGTTTCTTCACCGGATCGTAGGCTACGCCGGTGCCGTTGGAACCGCTACTTTCCGAATAAGGAATTTCAAGAATTAAAGAAACAGAGTCAATGTCAACGTTTGGTATCTCATCATAGTTTTGGGTAGTGCCGCGCGATGCCTGCTTTGAAGCATCGGTTTGGGCAATAGCACTTAAACAAAACAGGCTAAGTAATACGGTAGTTAAGGCTGAAACTTTCATAAAGGGGTTTGTGGTTAACAATATACAAAGCATACGACGCGGGCCGGCAGATAATTGCACAATTTTTTAGGGACACAAAATTTCCTAATAGCCCGTTACTTTTGGGCCAAAGGGACATTAAGGTCCTAAAATTTGCAACAAAAAAGCCCGTAAGTATAAAAGGCAGTTACCATTAAAGAATATTTGCGAACATTGCCGGTAATGAACAGGAAACTTCTTTCATTCTTAAGCGCCATCACACTTTTTGCTTTTGCACAGGCACAGGAAACCCAAAGCAATTGGGTTAACAGCCCTGCAGTATTGGATGGCTCACCGGCGGAATGGCCACAGCCTTTCCGTTACTATGATGGTGTTACGCGCCTGCAATTTGCCTTAGCCAACGATACGGCTAACTTGTATATATGTCTTTTAGTAAACGACGAGGGTACCCAGCACCGCATATTCCGCGGGGGGCTAAACTTATGGCTTGATCCTAAAGGCAAAAAGAAGGAAACTTTTGGCCTTACCTTCCCCGTTAAACGCAACCACCCTAAAACGGAAACACAGCCGGATCCTGAAAATGCCACGCCGGAACAGCCTATGTGGGGCCAAAACAAAGGAATCAACAAGTTGAAAGAAAGAGAACTGGCGCAACAAAATATTTTAGTGCCGCACGGCATGGCCGATATTGAAGCGGAAACACTACCTCTTAAAAATAAATATGGCTTGGAGGCTGCGTTGGGGTGGGACAGCCTGGGTATACTTTGCATTGAATACCAAATACCAATTAAACGCATTTTAAACCGCAGCCTAACCGCCGGCGATACGCTGCTGGCCCTGCAACTCGGTTTGATTGAGCCCGCTATTGAAGGGATAAATAAGAAGGATAATAAGGATGACGAAAACAACGACCGTTACAGCAATATGACTATGCCTAACAGCGGAATGGGTAGTTATAATAATAGCCTGGGCTCGCAGAGTTTATACAACAATGCCGGTTATGATAACAGTACTTTCGCCAATTCCGGTTACGGAGCAGGCTATAACAGTAACAGCTACGCCGCTATGGCGCCACCAACAACAGGCACCACCAACAGCCTTAGCCAGGATGCAAAGTGCTGGTCGAAATTAAAGCTGGCTTACCGTAAATAACTAACGGCCCTTTACTACTTTAGTAACTCTTCGGCTGTTAGCAACACTTACATTACAAAAGTAGATGCCGGAAGGCAGGTCCGCCACCTCTATATGCAAGCTTTGTATTCCTACAGCAACAGTAGAGAAATAAACCAACTGCCCGCTATAGTTTACCAGCTCTACAGTTTTGGTTCCTGCATTATTCTCTGCTTTACTAAAGTCTACAATAAGCTCCTTGTTGCAGGGTTGAGGGTAAAAAGAAACAGTTTCCAGCACACCCAAATTTTCGATACCGCTGGCCGCTACATTTATTATACCGGTCATGCCTACATGTACGGAACAGAAGTAGTTATAAGTGCCTGCTGTAGTTATTACATACATAAAATTAGGCGATGCACTGGTGAGGGGAGCATTCCATGTGGCAGCACCGCTGGGTACATTACCTGAGGTAGTAGTATGGGTGCCTGCCTGCCAGGTCCACAAAATGGTATCGCCAACATTAGCATTGGTAGTAAAGGGCGAAAAACCGGTATTATCAATAGTAATGTTGTGCACCGCTGCCGAGGCAGTGAGGCAACAGAAAGAAAACAGAACGGCGAAAACAGATGCGCGGCAAGCTGCGCGGAAGGCGTAAACAGTTCCCATATAATTAATTTTAAAGTGATGAAATGATGCTGAGTCATTTTAAAGATATACTACACCTTTTGTATATCAAAATGGTGACAGACATGGCCTTTTAATTTGCAAAAACATTTCTCACTGTCCTTGTGTACTGCTTTAGCTTTTTTTCCTATTATGCAGCACAAAACAAAAAGACTATGGGACGCTTTAAATTTTACGGTTTTATTATTGGTATAGTACTGGTAGGCATGGGCCTTAAGGGCTTTTACGACACCTTTACTTCTGAAAAGGAACCTTACACAGTAAGCATAGAAGAAGTTGAAAAGAAGGGCCTCGGCGACCATAAGTATGTGAGAATTACCAATGCCATTCCACCCGGTAACTTTGTGTACAAATACAAAAGCCGCCTGGGTGTAAAAGGCAACGTTACCTACATTATTTACCCGGTAGTTAGCGAAGAAAAACTAACTGAATATTACCTGGACACGCTGGAAGATGCACAGCTAACGGCAAAGATTATTGTAAAGATGGACACCTCCTTCCCGGTTAGCCAGGTTGACAATTTTGAATTTGACACCGGCACGGTAGTTATCGAAGGCATGGTGCGCGGCAGTGTAGATAGTGAAGATAAAGATCTGTTACAGGATGATGCACTTAGCTTAGATAAAAACTACATCTACATAGTTAAAGAAACACCAAACTCTCATGGGCTTAACCTGGTTATTACCGGAATAGGCGGGGCAATACTGTTTTTCCTGTTCAGGGGCAAAAAAGAGGAAACTCCTGCACAGGAGCAAGCGCCTCCGCAGGCATAATGCGTTACGCTTAAATAAAAAGGGGCAGCTAAACTTAGCTGCCTTTTTTATTTAATAGAACTCGGTATCAATTCCCCTAAAATGGAAATTCTGTTGGCCTACGTTTTTAAGGGTAAGCTTTAATGTATTAGGAGTGCCGCTATTATTTGTGGCCAGTAGTTGTGCCTGCACCACGCTTGCCGGTATAACTATGCACTCCGGCCTCATGTAAAGCGCCTTACCATAAATGGTAGAACCTATGCCACCTGAAATTGCCGGTGTAGTATAATAGGGCGTGGCATCAGCACCAACAGTAACAGTTAAATACCCCCCGTACCATCCGCCATTATGTTCATAAAACGTTACCAGCAAATCCTTAGTAGGGTCAATTACTTTTATATAAGTAGTTGCTGTAGAATTCGCATTTACCTGGCAAAGTCCATCGTTATTCCACACGCTATTCCAGGTTATTTCCTGATATGTTTGCCCATTTAGCGCCCAATGCAGGCTAAGAGCAGGTTGCTGCATAAACCCATAAGGATTTGGCACCAAAGCAAATCCCGAAAACCAAAGTTGGGTTGTTTCGCCATTGTTAGGGCCTGATGTTACTAAAAACTTCAAATTACCCCCACTTATATAGCTGTTAACCTGGTCAGCCGTTACCGGAAAATCCATCCAGGCGTGGCCCCCCGTTTCCTTCATTGTGTTTAACGGGCTGAGCGTATAGGTAGATGCCGTACCTGTATTGTTGTTAGCGTTATTTCCCATACGTCCAAGTTTTACTATTGGTGAACCTGCCGAATTACAGAGCCAAACAGAAACGCTGGACCAACGGTCCTGATCTATAAAAGATAGTAATAACATATTATGCACACCGGGAGTTGCCGGAATGGTTAAATATAGCCCGTTAGCCGGAGGGGTATTGTTATTCTGCGCCTCCTGACTCAGGTTAGTTACCCGGAACATCCGTTTCTGATTCCATGTTGATGAGCAGTAGTCAACATTGGTATAATTGGCGGCGCCTCTTAAGCTCATATAGGTTTGGGCAGTGGCACAGGCACCGGTACTGCCATCCCAATAAAAGGAAGGCGTGCCATAGGGCCTGAAATCTCTTCTGCCCGATTTATCAGGAGAAAGAGCCAACATTGCATAAAGAGGCAACTCTTTACCATTTACTTCTTCAAATTGCGGATCCCAGAAATACTGCTTGGCAGTTGAATTGTTGTTGTAATAAAAATACGCACGTTGTTGTTGTGTGGTGGCTGTAGTTTTAAATTTAAAATCGGTACTGCCGTTACTACCATTATAGCTAAATACCTTTTGACCGGTTACGCCATCATAAACCCCGCCGGTTTGAACCGTGCTGGCATCGCCGCTGCCGTGTATATAACCCACAACCAAATACCACCTGTCTAACTGAGGTAAGGTGCTACTGTAAAAAAAGTAAGGATTGGTTTCGTCCGTACCATTCAGGTAAGTAACATCGCTGCCTCCGCAGCCCAGGTATGCTGAGCCTGTACCATTTACCCCGGTACGTTTAACCCACACCGTTACCCGGTACGTTTTGGTATGATCGATTTTGAAAGAGGAGGTGTTCCAGCCGCCATCTGCATCAGAACCTGCGCCCTGGCATTTCCATAATGTTACACTATTACCATGCGGCCCTATCCCCCATTCTCGTACATTATCACCGGGACCTCCATTATCAGCAAATATTCCTACTGTACCGCTACCAATATTCCAACTATGCGCGGGTACATAATTGCCTTGTATTATACCGCTCACATCCTCGCCGTACCCATCCGTATAAATGGAAGATTGAACCGGATTTCCGCTTACTACGCTTAACCTGTTATTGGCTGTATTGGTAGTTCCTATACCAACATTGCCCGAAGCATCGATACGCATGCGCTCAGCATTCGTCGTGCCAAAATAAACGGGCGAATTGTCTTTATTCAGCAACCAAACTCCTACTGGAGCGCTGGCCTGCCAACCTACAAAACCACGATCTGAAGATGAGCCCCAAAACTCATACTTCGCATCTGCTGAATTTGAAATACGCACACTAGCGCCTGAAACTTCCAACTTAGTATTAGGGGCACTTGTTCCAATGCCAACAGCTCCTTTTATGATTGCCCCATCAACCGGGGCCGCTGTTGTAGTGTAACCATTGCCTACCGCAAGGCTACCCTTTACAGCAAGTTTACTTACAGGAGATGTTTCACCAATGCCCACATTTTGGGCGCAAACAGTTACTGATGCCAGCAAGGCCAGCATAAGGGGATAAACTTTTTTCATTCGCTGAGGTTGTCCCCTAAAAGTAGCAAAAAGATTATTACATTTTCAAATCTGTTTTGCAAACAGGCACATCACCCTCAATAACCTGGTTATCATCAAATTAAATTACCTCTATTTAACCTTGCCTAAACTAGCTGAAACAACCTATACCACTAATTCCTTCTCTTCTTCCTCTTTATAACGCATCACCTGGTCCAAAGCATCCGGCACTACGTCACTAATGATGGTTATAAATGAGCCTTTCTCAGCATTCTTTATAGCATAATCAATGGCTTCTGACTCCTGCTTAAGTATGGTAATCTTCTTACTGGCATCCACATTACGGATACCGGTAGTAATCAGTTGTATAATCTCGTCTTCAGTTCTGCCGCGCAGATTTTTATCCTGCCTGATAATAATTTCATCAAACACTCTTGCTGCTTCTTCGCCCAATTGTATGGTATCTTCATCTCTTCTATCACCAACGCCGGCAACAATACCTACCTTTTTAGCAGCATCAACCTTACGGACAAACTTGCCTATGGCATGCATGCCATGCGCGTTATGCGCATAGTCAATAAGCACTGTAAAGTTTTTAAAGCGGAACATATTCATACGGCCCGGTGTTTGCGCAGGTGATGGCACAAATGTTTCCAGTGATTGCTTAATGTCTTCAATCTTAAAGTCAGACAGGTAGCAGGCCAGCACCGCACCCAAAGCATTTTGAATATTAAACTCAGCCTTGCCGCCAAAGGTTATGGGCACATTGGTCACCTTATCTACCCTAATTTTCCAACCACCTTTTAAAATAGTAATGTAGCCGTTCTCGTAAACGCAGGCAATACCGTTGTTAGCGCAATGCTCCTTAATGCGCGGGTTACTTTCGTTCATGCTAAACAGTGCAATTTTGCATTGCAGTTCTTCGCGCATTTTATAAACCAAATCATCGTCAGCATTCAGTACAGCGTAACCGCCCGGCAAAACCGCCTTTGGTACTACAGCTTTTACGCGTGCTAATTGTTCCAGGGTATCAATGCCCTGCAGACCTAAATGGTCGGCAGCAATATTGGTCACTACGGCCATATCGCAGTTATGGAACCCCAGGCCCGCACGTAGTATTCCGCCACGGGCACATTCCAACACTGCAAAATCAACCGTAGGATCTTTTAATACAAACTCTGCGCTTACCGGGCCGGTGCAATCGCCGCGCATCATTAATTGGTTCTGTACATATACTCCATCAGTAGTTGTAAAGCCAACCTTATAACCCATTTGCTTAACAATGTGTGCTATAAGGCGCGTGGTAGTGGTTTTACCATTTGTACCTGAAACTGCAATAATTGGTATGCGCGCAGTTGAACCCGGAGGATACAGCATATCAATAACCGGCTCTGCCACATTGCGGCCAATGCCATCGGTAGGGTCCAGGTGCATACGGAACCCGGGGGCGGCATTAACTTCTAAAACTGCACCGCCGTTTTCGGTAATAGGCACAGTTAAATCATCTGCCATTATATCTATACCGCAAATATCAAGGCCTATTATGCGCGCTATCCTTTCAGCCATCATTACATTAGAAGGGTGCACCAGGTCTGTTACATCGGTAGCAGTACCACCGGTAGAGAGGTTAGCCGTTGGCTTAAGCCATAACTCCTCTCCTTTCTTCAAAACCGAATCCAGTGTAAGGTTTTTATCCTTCAGAATGTTCATGGTAAAATCATCTACCTTAATTGCGGTAAGCACTTTCTCATGCCCGTAACCACGTCGTGGGTCACTGTTTACTATATCAATAAGTTGCTGAATAGTGTGTGTACCATCACCTATAACGGCAGCCGGGGTGCGCAATGCAGCAGCCACAAACTTGTAATTGATTACCAATACGCGGTGGTCGCGGCCGGTAATAAACTTTTCGCAAATAACAGCACGCGAATATTTCTTAGCAGCAGCCATACCTTCAAGAGCATCTTCCCAATTGCGGATGTTGGTGGTTGCCCCCTTTCCGTGGTTGCCATCCAGTGGTTTGGTTACAATAGGATAGCCAATTTTATTAATAGCAGCTTTTAAGTCATCCTCATCATAAATTACCGAGCCGCGCGGCACAGGAACTTCAGCCGCCTCCAGCAGGTTCTTAGTATCTTCCTTATCGCAGGCAATTTCAACTGCAATGGAGGAAGTGGTAGAGGCTATAGTAGCCTGTATTCTTCTTTGGTTCTTGCCATAACCTAATTGAACCAACGAATGGCGGTTAAGACGTATCCAGGGTATGTTGCGTTTTATAGCTTCGTCAACAATAGAACCGGTTGAAGGCCCCAGGCGCTCTTCTTCTCTTATCTCGCGCAGCTTTTGGATATCGGCTGCAAGGTCATATTCTCTTCCTTCTATAAGCGCTTCCGCAATGGATACGGCGCTTTTTGCGGCAAAAACACCGGCCTTTTCTTCATAGTACGAAAACACCACATGATAAACCCCCGGTGTGGTGGTTTCGCGGGTTCGGCCAAAGCCACAATCCATGCCTGCCAGCGTTTGCGTTTCCAAAGCGATATGCTCAATAACATGCCCCATCCAGGTGCCTTCCTTTACGCGCGAGAAGAAACCGCCCTCGTGCCCCTCGCTGCAACGGTGGCTGTACATGGTTGGGAACATAGCCTCTATGCGTTCGCTAAAACCGGGTATTTTATTGGTAGGTTTTTGTTCAAGATCCTCAAGGTCAAGGCGCATTACAATTAACTTATGCCGTTTGTTGCTCCAATAGTTGGGGCCTTTCATCACTTTAATGTCTATTATCTTCATACGCAGTATTTGGTTATTGCAATTTAGAATTTTAAGTTGATTGGCAAGTGTTGAAAAAAAGGTAGCTGAATAGCAGGGCTTTCCGCATTTTAGCCGCCATTAACAAGTAAAATGATACCACAGGGTAAACTGATTGCCGTAGGGGGCGCAGAAGATAAAGGCACCGATTTAGAGGCCGGGATTATACAGCGTAGCCAGCTTAATTTTTTTGAGCTGGGCATTTTAAAAACCATTACCACTTTGCTAAACGGCAACGATAGCCGTATAGAAGTTATAACTACTGCCTCTTCTATTCCTGATGAAGTGGGTGACAACTATATCTCTGCCTTTGCCAAATTGGGTTGTACCAATGTGGGCCACCTGCGCATACGCACCCGCGAGGATGCCCTGCTACCTGAAAGCGTAGAACGTGTTGCGGCCTGTAAAGCCGTTATGTTCTCCGGCGGAAACCAATTAAGGCTCTCCTCTATTTTTGGCGGTACCCCTTTTCTGGATGTGATAAGGGATAAATACATGAACGAAAACTTTGTGGTAGCAGGTACAAGCGCAGGCGCAATGGCCATGAGCAATACCATGATTTACGAAGGCAACGCTACTAACGCCCACTTAAAAGGCGAGGTTAAAATTACAACCGGACTTGGTTATATAAACGGCGTGATAATTGACTCACACTTTAATAAGCGCGGTAGGTTTAGCAGGCTTGCACAAGCGGTGGCTGCCAACCCCGGCACCATTGGCATTGGCCTTGGCGAGGATACCGGCGTTATTGTAAGCAAGGGAGAAGAACTGCAGGCCATAGGTTCGGGCAGTGTAATGATACTGGACGGCAGAAACATTCAATACAACAATATTGCTGATATAGATTTTGATGAGCCTATATCCGTAGAAAATATCATCGTACATATAATGGCTAAAGGAAACAGCTACAATGTACGCACCCGCAAATTTAAAGGGCAGGATGTAGTAGTAAAGCCTGCTGAGTAAAGCTATTTGTAAATAGCTACCAGCTCGCCGCCATCGCTTGATTTCATAGCGCGGTACATGCCTTCACTATTAAAGCAAAGTTCAATATTACCTTGCCTGTCAACAGCAATAAGGCCGCCTTCGCCCTGTATAGCTACCAGCTTTTTCATTACCACTTCATTACAAGCCTCTTTTAAAGATAAGCCCTTGTATTCCATTAAGCAGCTTACATCATATGCGGTTACAGTGCGTATAAATAACTCGCCGTGCCCTGTGCAGGATATAGCACAAGTGTTATTGTTAGCATAGGTGCCCGCTCCTATTATGGGCGAATCGCCTATGCGCCCAAATTTTTTGTTGGTCATACCACCGGTACTGGTAGCAGCAGCCAGGTTGCCCTGCATATCCAGCGCTACGGCACCTACGGTTCCAAATTTTTTATCTTCCGTTTGCACATTATGGTCAAGGTAGGCTGCATCTTCAGCTTTTGCCTTCTGCCATTGTTGATAACGGAATTCATCATTAAAATAGTCGTCACCCTCAAAGCGGATATTATTAGCACGCGCAAAAGCCTCAGCCCCTTCGCCACATAAATAAACGTGCTCACTTTTCTCCATAACAGCGCGCGCAAGCGTAATAGGGTTTTTTACATTGCGAATAAGCGACACTGCCCCTGCACTTAAATCTTTACCCCACATAAGGCTGGCATCCATCTCATGCCTTCCGTCATTAGTATATACTGCGCCTTTGCCTGCATTGAACAGGGGACAATCTTCTAAACTAACTACGGCTGCTTCCACAGCATCCAATGCGCTACCCCCTTTTTCTAAAACGGCATAGCCGGTTTCAACCGCCGCTTGTAAGGCTGCTTTATAGCGTGCTTCTTTCTCTTCAGTCATTGATGAGCGAAGTATGGTGCCTGCCCCGCCGTGTATTGCAATGCAAAACTTATTCATGCAGTGAAAATAGCCTATTGTCTCATTTTTTTGCGATTGCAGGGTTACCTTTTAGCAACAGTGGTATTAACTATAAAAGCACAATGGCTAAAACAAAAATTACCGCTATGAAAAAGCTACTTCTTCTATTTATACCAACCCTTTTGCTACTGGCTGTTGCCGTAAATGCCCAAAGCTACGAACCCGACGATTTGGTAAAATTCAAACAGGATACCATGAGCCGCTACTTCATTTCTAAAATAAAGTCGAACCAGGTTTATATACCTATGGATTTTAACTCGGCAGATATAAAAGACCTGACCGCTTACCGCGAGATAAAAGATTACTCCATACTTAAAGTGGAACTTGTTTATACGGCTTATCAAAAATCGGAATACTTCAATCAACCTCAACTAAATATTGACCGGCTGAATAATTTAAAAGAACATGCACCTGAACTATTTGCCAGCAGCTTAACCAAATGGAAGTTTATTGCACAAACTGAATGCGAGACGGAAGAAGATGCACGCAAGCTATTTCATGGGTTTGTAATAAGCTACCGGCCCGAGCCTGCCATACCTTTCTCTGCAGACATGGGTAAAAGCTTTAGCGATAAGGTTAACTTATATGTTAAGCTGGTGGCTGATGTGGCCGATAAAAAGCCGGGCGCCCGTGAAAAGCTGAACAACAGTTTTCCTGAACTGCGTGATTCGGCCGTGTTAAGTGTTATGAACCGCAAGCAAGGCTGGAAGGATATGCCCGTAGTTTGTGATGTAACAGGAAGTATGACGCCTTATATGCTGCAAACCATGATTTGGTTTAAACTGCATAGCAAAGCCGCCGGCGATTGCAGCTATACCTTTTTTAACGATGGCGATAACACACCGGATGATAAAAAGATAGTAGGCAATACCGGTGGGGTATACTTTGGCAAAACAGCAAAGTATGATTCCGTTGAACATTTGTTACTTAAGGCCATGTATGCAGGTAATGGCGGCGATGCTCCGGAAAACAATATTGAGGCTTTGATACGCACGCAGGAGCAGCTGCCCGGTTGTAAAGAAATTATAATGATTGCGGACAACTATGCCAATGTTAAAGACATTGCTTTTCTGGAAAAGGTAACTAAGCCCATCCACATAATTTTATGCGGAGCAAACACAGGCATAAACGTAGATTACCTGAATATAGCACGCGCAACAGGTGGTTCTGTGCATACCATTGAAAAAGACATCGAGGATTTGGCCAAGATTAACGAGGGGGAAGTATTTACTATAAAAGGACAAAAATTTAAAATGGAAAAGGGGCGCTTTAAGTTGGTATTCGAGAGTTAGTAATAAACCACGGTGCCCATAAACTTTGCTTGGTCAATAAAACCTATATAGCGGGAATCATAGGCATTATCGCGATTATCACCCAAAACGAAGTACTTGCCCGGCGGAACTTTGACAGGGCCGAAGAAGTTGGTGCTCCAATGCCTGTTGCCCGGATTAAATACGCCGGGCGCAAACGGAGCAATAAAGCGGGTGGCCGGTAAATTATGCTCAGTTACAGCCTGGTCAGGTAAATTTACAATCAGGGAATCAACGGCAGGCGCATAGGCAGGTTCTACACCGGAGACCTGCCGCTGTATTTCCTCCAGATTTTTGTTAGCAATTATGTAAGCGTGAGCCAGGCTAATGCCGCTATCGGCAAACTGTTCATTAACATAGCAGAAACCATCTCTTATCTCCACTACATCTCCCTCCATGCCATACAAACGAAAGATGTAGATAGCCTCCCGGGAACTACCGGGCATCGTGGCCTTAAAGCAAATAAAATCTTTGTGTTTAGGTTTTGTAAGCGCCGATGTAAAAAAGACATCGCCTACTTTTAATGTGGGGAAATTGCCCGGCGAAACCGCTTTGTAGTATCCTACAACTCCTGAAAGTCTGGCTAAAGCAATAAGTATAAACAAAGCCCCTGCGGTAAAGCCGAAAGCTATGGCAACTTTTTTCATACGTACTATGGAAATCGCTTCTATTTTCATCTCCAATATATGAATGATTCCAAACTTATTATCAGGTATCCGCGCTTAATCGGTGGCCTTTTTGCGTTACTGGGGTTGTTGCTGATTTACCTTTGTATTCTACTGCCGGTTAAAGCGGCCCAACATCATGCCCCCAATGTCAGCATTTCAATGGGTGGCATTTTTATGGCAGTGTTCAGCCTGCTTTCTGGTTTGGTTTTTCTGATTTTCGGAACACGATATGCGCGCTTTTTTGTAACGCAGGATAATGCAGGCAAAGCGCCGGTTTACCTTAGCGCTGCACTTATAAGTTTTATGGGTTTGGCTACATATATATTGCTGCAAAAATACCTGCAGGGTTTCGGCTACGTTTTTTAGTACTTTTCGGCCCTGCCTTAAAGTATTCCCTTAATTTTACAGCGCCGAAGCAGAGGTTCTAAAATCCTCGCCTTTGCCTGATACCCAACATGAAAAGCATTGTAAGCTTCATAACGCTTCTTTTTATAAAGACCCTATCCAATATTTTCTATCGTTTTAAAATCGGATGGCCCAAAAAGGAAATCAACTGGAATAATATACGGCTGATTATTTTTTTAAACCACACTTCACTTTTCGAAATTGTTTACGTTGGTTTTCTGCCAATTTCGTTTTTGCGCATACTTTCTAAACGTATGGTGGCGCCGGTGGCCGATAAAACCCTGCAACGCCCTTTTGTAGGCACTATATTAAAACTATTTAACCCCGGTATGCGCAGTATAACCCGTAAACGCGACGATAGCTGGAAACAATTTGTTGAAGGCATTTACGACGATTCAGTAATTGTAATTGCAGCCGAAGGACGAATGAAACGCCGCACCGGCCTCGATTCGCAAGGAAAAAAAATGACTGTTAAGCCGGGTGTGGTAGATATACTTGCGGGCCTGGATAAAGGACAGTTGATTTTAGCCTATAGCGGTGGGCTGCACCATATACAGGCGCCCGGCGAGGGTTTCCCGAAACTTTTTAAAACCATTAAAATGGATATTGAGGTTTTCGAGATTGAAGACTACAAAAACCTTTTTGATGCTCCGCACGACAGCCAAACCTGGAAGAAGATGGTATTGGATGATTTACAACACCGGCTTGAAACCAAGCCGCCTACTTTTCCTTAATCACGCGAATCGGCTGTTAGTTTTTCAGTATCGTTTTGCAAGATGATTGAAGATAGGAAAACGAGAGATGGAACGCAAAGATGGGGTCATTTTGAAGTTTAGAATTAAATGCAGAATTGTGTGGCTTGCGCGGTGCAGGCGCAGCCTAAGTCAAGAAGGGCATAAGGTATTTTCTGTATCTATGGAACGTAAAACCTGAATTGAAAGCAAATTGGATTACCTAAGAGGGCCTAAGTTATTTTTGGAAACTACCCTAGATAAAGTCTTAACAGAATCTTGTTTAGACCATAAAAGTATTATATAAATGATCTTATATTTAATTCGTTATGGCTGAAAAGATAACCTATTTGTTCGGTGCAGGGGCAAGTGCCCAAGCCGTTCCAACCGTAGAAGGCTTTAAAGCAAGAATTAATCTTTTTTGCGATTATATTGGCTATTTAGCTAAGGATCATAGATTCTTAACCCAGAAAATCTCAGATTTTTATACTAGAGAATATGATTGGCTAATCGAGGGAATAGACAACTACACTTCACCAGATTATTTTGCAAAATTTCTAGGCGAAACCTCTAACGACACGGCAAACAAGATTAAATTGATTCGACTTAAACTACTCCTAAGTTTATTCCTGATATGCGAGCAATCACCGAAAATCCAGTTCAAAGAATTTATATTCCGCAAATACGGACCATCCAAGCCAACATCATCGTCATCAATAACAAATAGTATTGATCCACGCTACAGAGTATTTTGGCAGGATGTCTTCGAAGAAGCTTCAACCAGAAAGCTACCAAGTAACATCAACATATTAACTTGGAACTACGATTCTCAGCTAGAACTATCCTTTATGGAATTTACTGGCAACTCTCTATCTGAAACAAATAAAGAACTACAAATAATCCCTAACATCAATGCTTCAACGATATCCCCTCATAAGTTAGCCATTATAAAATTAAATGGTACAGCAGGTGTATTCTATAAACGTGAAGACAATCAAATAAAAGATGGAATATCCTACTTTAACGCAAATGATATGGGATGGCTGGAGATTTTTGATGTTTTCCAAAATCAAATAATCAACGCCCATCAATTATTAGAGCATCCCAATTTTTACTTTTCTTGGGAAAACGAAACCCATCCCAAAAGAGCAAGAAAATCAGCCAAAGAGATTCTCAATAAAACCGATAAATTGGTCGTCATTGGATATTCCTTTCCCGATTACAATGAAAAAATAGACAAAGACCTTCTATACAACGCAGTTAATATCAGCGAAGTGGTCATACAAGCAAGGAATGATGACAAGGTGGGAATCTTAAAACGTTTCAAAAAAAGATTTGATAATCCGGACACAGAAATTGATTTTGAATCTTCTCTAGATAGGTTTTACATGCATTAGAGATGCAAATCACGCTGATGAACTATAAGTGCGCACTTAACTTTTCGCTTCGTGTCCAGTCTTCGACAAGCTCAGACTGACAGGTACTCCTAACAAAAAAGCCCCCTGCTTTCGCAAGAGGCTTTGTATTTGTCTAACGTCTGATGTCTGGCATCTAACGTCTATAGGTATTACATCATTCCGCCCATGTCTGGCATTCCGCCGCCCGGCATACCCATGCCGCCTGCTTTCTTTTCTTCAGGCTTGTCAACTATTACTGCTTCGGTAGTCAGTAACATGCTGGCAATAGAGGCTGCATTTTCTAATGCAATACGGCTAACTTTAGTAGGGTCGATAACACCTGCTTTTTTCAGGTTTTGGTATTCATCAGTACGGGCATTGTAACCAAAGTCATCTTTGCCTTCGCGTACTTTTTGTACCACGATAGAACCTTCTAAACCGCTGTTTACCACAATCTGGCGCAGAGGCTCTTCAATAGCACGGCGCACGATAGCAATACCGGTTGTTTCGTCGTCATTCTCGCCTTTCAGTTTTTCCAATGCAGCCTGTGCACGCACATAAGCTACACCACCACCGGCAACAATACCTTCTTCAACCGCTGCGCGTGTTGCATGTAATGCATCATCAACGCGGTCTTTCTTCTCTTTCATTTCAACCTCAGTTGGCGCACCGATGTATAACACGGCAACACCACCGCTCAGCTTCGCTAAACGCTCCTGTAGTTTCTCGCGGTCGTAGTCAGAAGTTGTTTTTTCAATTTGCGCTTTAATTTCTTCAACGCGGGCTTTAATTTGCTCCTTATCGCCTTTACCGTTTACGATTGTAGTGTTGTCTTTATCAACTACTACTTTCTCAGCCTGGCCAAGGTAGCTGAAGTCAGCATTCTCCAGTTTGTAACCCATTTCTTCGCTGATGGCAATACCACCGGTAAGGATGGCGATGTCCTTCAACATTTCTTTGCGGCGGTCGCCAAAGCCCGGAGCTTTAACAGCAGCCACTTTAATGGTGCCACGCAGCTTGTTTACTACCAGGGTAGCTAAAGCTTCGCCTTCAACTTCCTCAGCAATAATTACTAAAGGACGGCCGCTTTGTGCAACTTTCTCCAGTATAGGCAACAACTCGCGCATGTTGCTTATCTTCTTATCGTAAATTAAAAGCAGGGCGCCTTCTAATTCAGCTTCCATGCTTTCAGGATTGGTAACAAAGTACGGAGAAAGGTAACCACGGTCAAACTGCATACCTTCTACAGTTTTCACTTCAGTTTCAGTGCCTTTTGCTTCTTCAACAGTAATAACACCTTCGGTGCCTACTTTTTTCATAGCGTCGGCAATCATTTTACCGATTTCGTTATCGTTGTTAGCAGAGATAGAAGCTACCTGCTCGATCTTGCTGAAATCTTTACCAACGTTTTCGCTTTGCTTTTTCAGGTTCTCAACAATTGCGCGTACGGCTTTGTCGATACCACGCTTAAGGTCCATAGGGTTTGCACCGCTGGCAAGGGCCTTTAAGCCGGGGCCTACAATAGCTTGTGCCAATACAGTAGCGGTAGTAGTACCGTCACCGGCCTGGTCGGCAGTTTTGCTGGCAACCTCTTTGGTCATCTGCGCGCCCATGTTTTCAATAGGGTCTTCCAGTTCAATTTCTTTTGCAACGCTTACACCGTCCTTAGTTACAGATGGGGCACCGAATTTTTTATCGATGATTACGTTACGGCCTTTAGGGCCAAGGGTAACTTTTACGGCATTAGCCAGTTTGTCAACGCCGCTCTTCAGTTTGTCGCGGGCGTCTTTTTCGAATAATATCATTTTAGCCATACTATCGTGATTTTTTGATTTTAGAAATAAGATTGATGAATTAAGATTAAAACGCTATTAAACGATTGCAAAAATGTCGCTCTCTTTCATGATAAGGTAGTCAACACCATCCACCTGAATTTCGGTACCGCTGTACTTGCCGTATAATACGGTATCGCCTTTTTTAACTGTGGTAGGTTCGTCTTTTTTGCCCGGGCCAACAGCTATTACAGTACCACGTTGTGGCTTTTCTTTAGCTGAGTCAGGAATAATGATTCCGCCGGCGGTTTTGGTTTCCGCTTCAGCCGGTTTTACCAGCACTCTGTCCGCGAGTGGAGTTAATTTTACGTCTGCCATAATTATTAAGGTTTAAATTTTAAGATGAATAAAGAACCGCTGCAGCAGCAGGGTTTCGGGCGCGAATATAACAGACATTATGCCAAGGACTAATTGACTGATTTTTTGGCAGAAACTGCTGAAAAACCTGCATAATACCTTCCAAAATTGGCAGTTTTCGATATAGAGGAGCCCCTATCACCGTGGGCAGGCTACCGAAGCCTTGGGTGGCGGCAACTGCCTAATTAGTAAATAGTTGCGCCGGCTGCCAATATTTTACCCCCTCATCCGACATATAAGCAGCCTTAACACTTTTAGGCTTAAGTAGTTTGTCGTAATCCTATTTTTGCGCCCCATGGCGGATGAGAAAGAAGAGTTAAAGAGTAAAAGAATAACCGGGAAACAGATTTCGAATACGCTTCGTATTTACCGGTTTATACTGCCTTATAAATGGCACTTTATAATCGGGATGGTTTTCCTTGTGGTTTCATCGGGTGTAGTTTCCTTTATACCCGGCGGCTTCGGCAACCTTATAGATGCTGCCCTACCGGCAAAAGATGCCATTGAAAAAATAGGCAAAGTGCTGGAATCGGATGCCCCGGCCGAGCAAAAGCTATCGCAGGCACAGGCCCTGGTTAAAGCTTTTAAAGAAGGCATCCACCCGGAAGAATTAAAGAAGATAGGAATGTTGCTGGGGGGGATACTTCTTTTACAGGCGGTTCTCTCCTTTTTCCGCATCTACCTGTTTGAGTATGTAAGCCAAAATGCCATGGCTGCCATACGCCGCACCTTGTACGAAAAGATTATTACCCTGCCTATCCGTTTTTTTGAAGAAAACCGGGTGGGCAACCTCACCAGCCGCATATCTTCAGATGTAAGCCAATTGCAGGATTCCCTATCCAATCAACTGGCCTTTTTTGTGCGGCAGTTGGTGCTGCCTATTGTTTGTATCCCTTTAATGATAGCAGTATCACCTAAGCTTTCACTCATTATTCTTGCCGCACTACCGCTCATGATCATTTCGGCTGTGGCTTTTGGGCGGTACATCCGCAAAGTATCGCGTAAAGCACAGGACCAGTTAGCCGAAAGTAACACTATCGTAGAAGAAACCTTTCAATCTATTGACGTTGTAAAAGCATTTACAAACGAAGCCTACGAAACCCGCCGTTACGGAGTAATAAACCGAAACGTGGCAGCCATTGGTTTAAATGCTGCTAAGTATCGCGCAGCCTTTGTGTC
>CAZUHU010000022.1:13267-31597 GCA_964620645.1 uncultured Chitinophaga sp. | reverse complement strand
TATTCTTTTACACGCTCCTTAATTCGTTTAAGAACTTCGTCAACATCGTTTTTTGTCCGCCACCATAACACAAATAATACAAGACCCACAATAAAACCAACTACGGTTATGATTGTAAAAACGATAAATAGGTTTTGCTTGTCTTTGAGATCAACTGTCAGTAATGTAACAAGGAATGATGTCGCAATTGAGAGAAGAAAAATTGCGAAGTTCAAAAGAGTTGAATTTGGTGAACCTCTTTCAATTGTTTCAAGTTCACCCTCGCTAATCTCATAGATGGTCAAGGAGTCGACTTTACCCTTTCTTATTTTTGGTCCTTTCTCGTCTGCTGGGCTTTCTTGTAGTGGCTTTTTGGATTCAACAACCTGTCCATCTTTGACTTCAGCCTCTGTCGTTTTGTTTTTTATCTCTTCCATTGGCTGAAGTTTATAGGTTCTTTTTTAACCACTCGTTCGAACAAATCACATTTCTCCACGCACCAACCGATGCAGATTTCAACACAAAGATTTTACTCCCCTTCGTCATTAGTCCAGCTAAGTGGTCTCTTACTTCTGTTGCTGTCTTGTCGGTTGAAACAGCCCAAGTTGATTCCGTGATGTGTGCCCAAGTTCCATACGATTTAATAGCAGCTATAAGGGTGTCGTAGTCCCCACCCTCAGCTAAATCGTAACTTATTAAATATGTAGCCACTTGTTTGTCTGTTTAATTTGTATGCAATGTTACGCTTTCAATTTCTTTCAATCAGTTTGATGTTAGCACTGTCGCGATAGGGTTGCAGGTAGCAACCAAATATACGCAACTTCGAATATTTTTAATTAATTTTATATGCTTTCCGAAATCAATTGAAGAACAATTAAATGGCTGGCGAAATATTCATTATTCGCAGTTGCACATTTTCTCTATTTTATATGCCAATACACATTTTGAGCACCAAGTTTATACCCATGTTGGCAAAAAAAGTACTCAAAAGATTATACGAGCTAACTGCTTGAATATCCCTCCAAAGGTTCGATGAGTCAGTGCTTAAGGCTACTCTTCCACTTGCCTTCCTTTTTATACCTGCATAGAAGTTCTGCCTACCACCCGAACAAAACACCTGCAATTCTTGTTCATCATCGGCAAAACGCTACTGTTTATGGCATTTTATCAGTTTCAACGCGTTCAGAATATACCCGCGCCCATAACGGAGGTTTGGGATTTTATTTCCTCTCCGGCTAACCTGCAGGAAATTACTCCGCCTTCCATGGGTTTCCTTATCACATCAGCTAAGCTGCCGGCAAAGATGTATGCAGGTATGATTATCAGTTATAAAGTTAAGCCCTTACTCGGCATACCCCTAACCTGGGTAACGGAAATAACGCAGGTAGTGGATGGCACCTACTTTATAGATGAACAACGCATAGGCCCCTACTCACTATGGCACCACCAACACAAGTTAGAGGTAATACCCGGCGGCGTGCGCATGACAGACATTATCAGTTATGAACCGCCTTTTGGCCCGCTTGGTGCTATTGCCAATGCACTTTTTATAAAGCAAAAACTGAAAGAGATTTTCGACTACCGTTTTGAAGCGGTGGTGAAACGCTTTGGAACCTTTTAAGAAAAGAAGTAGTAACGTTTATTCCTTTTCCACCTTCACTTTCTCCACCGGGTTGGCGGTCATTTCCTTATAGGTTTCGCGGTTCTGTACAATATCCAAACCAAGGAATATAGCGTTGCGTATAGAATCGGCCGAAGCAAGGTTTTTTCCGGCAATATCATATCCGGTGCCGTGGTCGGGCGAAGTGCGCACAACGTTAAGGCCTGCGGTATAGTTAACGCCGGTACCAAACGACAATGTTTTAAACGGAACAAGGCCCTGGTCGTGATACATGGCCAACACAGCATCAAATTTGGTAAAGTGCTGCGCGCCAAAAAAGCCATCAGCAGGAAAAGGCCCAACCGCCATAATACCTTTTTCCTTAGCGCGGTTTACCGCTGGCGCTATAATGTCTTTCTCTTCTTTGCCTAATAAGGAGTTGTCGCCGGCATGCGGGTTAAGCCCTAATACAGCAATGCGCGGCTTGTGTATCAGGAAATCCTTTTTTAAAGAGGCATCCAGTATCTCAATCTTATTAAGTATGGTATTAATATCAATTTTGCCGCTAACATCCTTTAAAGAAACATGATTGGTTACCAGCCCCACGCGCAGGCCACCATCAACCAGCATCATCATGCTGTTATCATTACCGGCAGCCTTGGATACCAATTCGGTTTGTCCTTTAAAATCGGGGTGATGTTCGCTTACCGTACTTTTATTAACCGGCCCCGTAACCAGCACGTCAATTTCGCCGGCAATTAAATCCTTAATGCCTGCGTTAAGGCAAAGCAGTGCGCGCGCGCCTGCCTCGCTGCTGGCCTGGCCCATTTGTATTTGCACATGCTCGTTCCAGCAGTTAATAATGTTGGGTAGCTTGGGGTTTAACTTGTCGGTACCTGTTACTTCCTGCACATTAAAATTTTGAATGCGCAGTGCCTTGCAGTAATAAGCTATAATTGATTTTTGCCCGTAAATAACAATGGAGCAAAACTTAAATAATCGCTCGTCTTCAAGTGCCTTAATAATTACTTCAGGCCCAATTCCATTATAATCTCCTATACTAATTCCAATTCTGTATCTCTTATTTTCCATTAGGGGTGCTGTTAGCGCTAAGGCTATTCAATCAATAGTTTTTCAGAAAGTCAGTAATTAATCTAACGCCCACGGCAGTGCCGTACTTACCGCGGTAGCTGTCTTCAGCCATTAAGTAAGCAGTGCCGGCAATGTCAAAGTGCATCCACGGGTAATCGGTAAAATTCTCCAAAAATTTGCCCGCAGTAATTGCACCGGCTTCGGGCCCGCCCACGTTTTTAATATCGGCTACATCGCTCTTTACCAACTCACCATACTCATCCCACATAGGAAATTCAATAAGGCGCTCGTAGGTGTTGTTTGCGCTGTTAAACAACTTCTTTTTTACATCGGCACCGGCAGTACCCATAAATGGCGAGCCCATTGAACCCGTTGCTGCTTTGGCGGCACCGGTTAGTGTAGCAAAGTCAAACACTAGTTCGGGCTGGTAGCGCTTGGCATAATGCAGGGCATCGGCCAAAATCATTCGTCCTTCAGCATCAGCGTTCAGCATCTCTACATTAAGGCCGCTCATCATTTCAATTACATCGCCGGGCACATAAGCATTTTCGCCGGGGCGGTTATCAGTTGCAGGTATTAAACCGATAATATGTACGGACAATTTCAGCAGTGCTGCAGCAACAAAAATGCCTGCAACGGCTGCGGCGCCGCTCATGTCGCACTTCATCATGTCCATACTGTTAGGGGTTGGCTTAAGGCTAAGCCCGCCTGTATCATAAACAACGCCCTTACCTACCAGTACAATTGGCTTTTTATTTTTCGGGCGGCTGCCCTTGTATTCCATTACGGTAAAAGTGGGCGGGTCCTGGCTACCGCGGTTAACGGATAGCAAGCCTCCCATCTTTAAGTCAGTAATCTTTTTCTTATCAAAAACCTCAACATTAAAACCGTATTCCTTGCCGGCTTTTTGAATTTCCTTGCTTAGCTGCGTAGCAGTTAAATAGGAGAGTGGCTCGTTTATTAAGGTGCGGGCAAAAAAGTTAGCTACAGTTACCTTGCTTACTTCCTCCAGCGTCTTTTTATCCAGCGAGCGGGCGTCAACCTGTAAGGTGGTTAATGATTTTTCCTTGCGGTCGCGGGTTTTGTATTTAAGAAACTCGTAGTTGCTAAGCGCCATGCCTTCAACAAAAGCAGCAGCCACTTTAGGTTTTTGAGTAGCATTGAAAAACGATGCTTCGGCAATTCGTTTGCTGTTAAGAAACTTGTTTACCACATTACCGGCTCGGCGGGCCCCTTCAAGGGTGCGGTATTCCTCTTTTGCGGTATCCAGTTTAACAATGGATACGCTGCTGCCGGCTCCTATATTTTGCCACAGGTGGTTAACCTTATCGTCGAAAAACTTTTGGGCTTCAGCAGCCTCTGCGCTACCCAGGCCAAGTGTTGAAATTTTGGTGCTGCTGCCGATAAGGATGATGCGGTGGTTAAATTTGGAATAATCCTTACAGCTTACAAATTGGAGGTTCATATAGTGATAAATTGAGGGGCTAAGATAACAACGCCCCCGAGGGTTTAAAATGAAAGATTAAAATCAGCTTTAAAGCGCTTTAGGGCTCAATCTTAAATACAGGCTTGGCCAACTAATTATATTTGCCCCGTGTCGCATCCTTTTTTAAAAAAATCACTTGGCCAGCATTTTCTGAAAGATGAAAACATCCTGCGCAAAATTGCTGAGGCTATTGGCGATATGAGCGCATATAAAACAGTGGTGGAGGTTGGCCCCGGTATGGGGGCGCTTACCAAACACCTGTTAGCGCAAAACCCTGCTAACTTTTACGTGGTTGAACTTGACGACCGCTGGGCGGCATACCTGCCACAGGCGTACCCCCAATTACAGGGCCGGGTTATTCATGCTGATTTTTTGAAAACCGATTTAGCGTTTATTGAAGAGCCAACCCACCTGGTGGGCAATTTCCCGTATAACATCTCCTCGCAAATAGTTTTCAGGGCGCTTGATTACAAAGAGAAGGTGCAGCGCATAACAGGAATGTTTCAAAAAGAAATGGCTAAGCGCATAGCCTCGCCGCCCGGCAGCAAAGATTATGGTGTTATCAGTGTATTAACACAGGCCTATTACGATTGCGAATATCTTTTTGACGTACCCCCGGGTTGTTTCGACCCACCCCCGAAGGTGATGAGCGGCATTATTACCATGGTGCGTAAAAAGGAGTTGCAGTTAAAATGCGATGAAGTGTTGTTTAAAAGGGTAGTAAAAGCCGCCTTTAACCAACGCCGTAAAACTATGCGCAACAGCTTAAAGGAACTGGTAAGCAGTAAGGAACTTTTAAGTACAGAAATTTTCAACCTGCGCCCCGAGCAATTATCGGTTGAGCAGTTTGAACAACTAACCTTAAGTATACAGGCACAAAAGCAATAGTGGTGATATGAAAAAGGTGTTGATTACAGACGCGGTTGACCCCTCATTACCGGATGGCCTTAAAACCCTGGGCTTTCAGGTGGATTATATGCCCGATATTAAGCCTGAAAGGGTTTTGGAGGTAATTGACCAATACGAGGGTTTGATAGTAAACAGTAAGATCTATGCCGGCCCCGAACTGATGGATAAAGCCATAAACCTGAAATTTGTTTGCAGGGTAGGCTCAGGGCTGGAGGTAATAGACCGTGAATACGCTAAAAGTAAAGGCATTGCTGCCTTTAACAGCCCTGAAGGCAACCGGGTAGCCGTGGCGGAACATGCCTTAGGTATGCTGCTGGCTATGATGAACAAAATTGTGAGCGCAAATGCCTCAGTAAAAAGGGGAGAATGGGCGCGTGAAGAACACCGCGGGGTTGAGCTAAGTGGCAAAACCATTGGGCTTATTGCCTATGGCCATAATGCACAGGCTTTTGCCCAACTGCTGCGCGGCTTTAAAGTTAAAATACTGGCTTACGATAAATACTACCAGGGCTTTGGCGATGAATATGTGAAGGAGGCTACGCTGGATGAAATAGCCGCAGAAGCCGATGTGCTGAGCCTGCACCTGCCCCTTACAGCCGAAACCGAATACATGATTGATTACGGCTTCTTAAGCAACTTCAGGAAGCCCTATTGGTTCATCAATATTTCGAGGGGTAAAGTGCTGCGCACGGCGGACCTGCTGAAGTGCCTGGATGAGGGCAAAATACTGGGAGCCGCCCTCGACGTTCTGGAAAACGAAAAGCTGCCCACCCTTACCCCTCAACAGCAGCTTATTTTCGACCAGTTAAGGGCTAATGATAAGGTTCTCATGTCTCCGCATGTAGCGGGTTGGACTTACGAAAGCAAGGTAGAACTGGCACGGGTGCTTTTAACCAAAATAAAACAGCTTTATTCTTAAGCCTGAATAATAATTAACAGGCTGTTTTTTATTGCATAAAGATGACACGGAAAATTAGGACTGGCGCGGGTTTCCGCCCTATTTTTACATTGGCGTTCAACAAGGAAAATAGCTTCTGACACTGTCATTTTTATGTCATAAAGCCCAAACAGGGTTGGTGGGGGGTTAACAAGATTTATATTCGTTTTCGGAAAAAAATTACTTTTGACCGCTTTTTGATTAAGGATAGATTAATTGCGTATGAAGAAAATAGTTACACTGCTCAGCTTTGTGCTTGCCGTATTTGCCCTAAAGGCACAAAACGGTGAAATCTCCGGTAAAGTAATAGACGAGAACGGAGAAGGTGTTCCGTTCGCTAACGTTGCTATTGTAGATGCGAAAGGAGTGCCTACCGGTAGAGGAACCTCTACTGACCTGGATGGCAACTACTCTATCAAGCCTTTAACGCCTGGTAAATACAACATCCAATACTCTTATATCGGTTATGCCAGTGTGGTAAACAATGGCATAGTGGTAAGTGCAGATAAGGCCACCTTCATTGATATAAAGATGAAGCCTTCTTCAAAAGAACTGAACGAGGTGGTGGTAGTGCAATACAAAAACCCGCTGATTGACCCGGGTAAAACCTCATCGCAAAACGTAGTTACTTCCGATGAAATTAAGAATATGCCAACCCGTAACGTTACGGATATAGCCGCCACAACTGCGGGCGCTTTCCAGAGCGACCAGGGTGCGGGCATTAACGTAAAGGGTGGTCGTGAAGAAGGTACTGAATACTATATAGACGGTGTTAAAGTAACCGGAACACCTACTTTATCAGCAGGTGCTATCGAACAGATCCAGGTAATTACCGGTGGTGTTCCTGCCCGTTATGGCGACGTAACCGGTGGTATCGTTAACATTACTTCTAAAGGCCCTGAGGGTAAATTCTCAGGCCAGGCTGAAGTTCAAACCTCACAAGGCCTTGATGCTTATGGTTATAACCTGGCAAACGCCTACTTAACCGGCCCTATCTGGAAAACCAAAGCCTCAGAAGGCAAGCCTGCTAAAACAATCATGGGCTTTTTCGTGGCATTCGAATATCTGCGCCAGCAGGATCCGGACCCATCAGCCGTAGGTGTATGGCAGGTGCGTAAGGATGTTCTGGACGAATTGCGCCAAAACCCGCTACTTAAGAAAGAAACTGCCAAGGGCTTTAACGTAGCTTCTGAAAACATAACCTATAAGGATATGTATAAGCAGAAGGTTAAGCCTAACACTGTAGATAACAACTATCGTGGTAACGGAAGAATTGACATCCGCCCCGCTGATAATTTTACTATTACTGTAGGTGGTTCGGTAGTTTACCGCCGCTCGCATGATTGGGTAGAGAAATATACCCTGTTTAACAGCGAGAACAACCCTTTGCGCCGCGAGTTTAACTGGCGTGTTTACGGTCGTTTCACCCACAACATCCAGTCTAAGCAAAGTGCTGATGACGAGGGCGAAGGCAAAAAGAAAAAGGCTTCTGCTTTCCAGAACGCATTCTACTCAGTACAGTTTGACTACGAGAAATACCAAAACTGGTATGAAGACGAATCACACGGTTTCAATCCGTTTAACTACGGCTACATTGGTAAGTATGATGTAAAGAAAACCCCGGTTTTCGGCTTCGATACTTTTGCTGTGGGCAACCAGGTTTTCCAGGGTTGGAAACAACTGGGCTTCCAGGATACTGCCGTGGCATTTACCCCCGGCGATATCAACCCTTACGGTACCCGTTTCACCCAACAATACTATGAGTTGCTTGGTGCTACACCGGCTTCTGATGGTTCATACGAAGTATATGGCGCCGACAACGGTTTGTTTACTTCTACTCTTGACCAGATACAAAGTAACCAGGCCCTTATTAACGGCCAGCGTTCAAACATGGTTTACAACATTTGGTATAACACCGGCCGCCAATACAACGGCTACGGTTACGACCGTGATGACGACCAGTTCCGTGTTCGTTTAGAAGGTTCATTCGACATCTTAAAGCCGGGTGCCCCAAGCCGCAACAAACACTCTTTTGAGTTTGGTGTGGAATTCGAACAGCGCGTTCAAAGAACTTACACCGTATCTCCACTGGGCTTATGGCAGCGTGCGCGCTTGTTAGCAAACTCTCACCTGGCTGAGCTGGATCGCGATAACCCGATTTTCCGCATCAACGGCCAGGACTACACTTATGACCAGTTGAAAAATACTCCGGGCTTAAACTTCTATTTAACTGATACCGTATTATTCAGCCGTTTATACAATGGCGATAAGCAAAGCTTCTTCGATAAATCGTTGCGCCAGGCTTTAGGTATGCCGGTTAACGGAACTGACTATATCAATATTGATGCACTTGACCCAAGCAAGCTGAACATCAATATGTTTGCTCCTGAGGAGTTGTTTGCTGACGGCGCCTCTTTGGTTACTTACCGTGGCTACGATGCTTACGGCAACCGTTTAACCAAGCAACCTTCTTTCAACGATTTCTTTACCAAGAAAAGAGCAGACGGCGAATTGGAGAGAGCAATACCTGCTTTCCGCCCGATTTACACTGCAGCTTACATATCTGACCGTTTCTACTTTAAAGACCTTACCTTTAACGTAGGTGTTCGTTTCGACCGCTTTGATGCTAACCAGTCTGTATTAAAAGACGAGTATTCACTTTACCCGATCCAGGAAGCTTCTGAAGTAACTTCTATTGGCGGTAACCCGGTTGCTCACCCTTCTAACATCGGTAGCGATTACAAAGTTTACGTTGATAACAGCAAGGCGCCTACCGCCATTGTTGGTTACAGAAATAACGGCACCTGGTATGACCGTTTCGGTAACGAGTTAACCAGCGGTAAAAACGTAGCAGGTTCATCAAGCACCGGTACTATTCAGCCTTTATTAAAGGATGCGAACTCAGATATTAAGCAACCGGATAAGTTTGACCCGAACGGCACTTTTGAAGATTACAAGCCAAAGGTTATTGTAATGCCTCGTTTACAGTTCTCGTTCAACCTAACTGACCGTGCATTATTCTTTGCGCACTACGATATTCTTAGCCAGCGTCCACAATCGCGTGCTATTATGGATCCAACCGATTACCTGTTCTTTATAGATAACATCGGTGGTGCTATTAACAACCCTAACCTGAAGCCTGAAAGAACTATTGACTTTGAATTAGGTTTCAAACAAAAAGTAAGCAATACTTCTGCATTTACTATTTCTGCTTTCTACCGCGAATTCCGCGACCAGATTCAGATTCGTAAGATCATTAACGCTTACCCTAAAGATTATATCACTTACGGCAATATCGACTTCGGAACTACCAAAGGTATCTCTCTTGATTTCGACTTACGCCGCACAGGCAACTTCAGCTTAAAAGCCAACTACACCATGCAGTTTGCTGAAGGTACCGGCTCTGACGACCGCTCGCAGTTAAACCTGGTTAACAGTAACCAACCTAACTTCCGCAGCATTAACCCGCTTAACTACGATTCTCGCCACTTAATAAACCTTAACCTTACTTACAGCTACGGCGAAGGAAAAGATTACAATGGCCCTACTATCAAAAACAAACAAATCCTGTCTAACTCAGGTATCAACTTAAGTGTTGCTGCCCGTTCAGGAACTCCATACACCGAGCAGATTGCTGCTACACCGGAAGGTTTGGAAGGCCAGCCTGGCCGTCCTATCACCAAAGGTTCAGTTAACGGAGCACGTCTGCCATGGTATTTCCGTGTAAACATGCGCGTGTGGAAGGACTTCACTTTTGTAGTAGGCAAGAAGAAAGAAAAAGCGGATGACAAGCGTGAACTGGCCCTGCAGATTTACCTGCAAATCCAGAACCTGCTTAACTCTAAGAACCCGGTATCAGTTTACCGCTACACAGGCACAGCTAACGATGATGGTTTCTTAACGGACCCTTCAAGTATCTCTGCCATCAACGCAGCATTAAACCCTGCGGCTTATCGCGATCAGTATGCAGCCTATATCAACAGGCCTGATAACTACTCGCTACCAAGAAGAATTTACCTGGGAGCTGTATTTAGCTTCTAGTTTTTAGATAACCGAACCTGTAAGAAAACATTAATAACGAAAACCTTTTAGTTATGAAGAGGACTTTAATGAATGCGATGGTATGCTCGGCGCTTGTGTTGGCCGGCTTATCCGTGGAGGCCCGCGAATGGGTTAATGGGGGAGGAAAAACCAATCCTAAAGCTTCGTATAAAACTGAAGCCGGGGATTGTACTACACCTACAGCCCAGTTTGATATGGAGATTAATAACGTGCGTTCCCGTTTGTTAACAGGTGGCGATGCATGGTGGAACCTATCAGAAGCGCGTTACGAAGTGCCAAAAGGTGACGGAACAGGAGCATCGTTAAATGCTTTGTTTGCCGGTGCTATATGGATTTCGGGCTACGATGCAGGTAACAACCTTAAGGTGGCAGCGCAACGATACCGCCAGGGTGGTGATGATTACTGGCCGGGCCCTGTATCTGCAGGCGGTACTGTAGATAAGGCTACTTGTAACAAGTACGACCGTTTCTTTAACGTATTAGGTTCTGATATCGAAAAGGCACAAACTGCCTTCTTAACCAAAGGTTCATCTACAAGTATTGCTGATATACCAAAAGGTTTGTTGGCATGGCCGGCTAAAGGTAACCCTTACCTTTCAACTGACCCTTCATTAATCGGCGAAACTTTTATCGTTAACGATAACCTGGCTCCGTTCAAGGACGTTGATAACGACGGTATCTACAACCCTGTTAAAGGTGACTACCCTGTTATACCTTGCCGTAATGGCGAAGCGGAAGCTTATGGCGACCAGATGGTGTTTTGGGTATTTAATGACGTAGGTAACCAGCACACTGAGTCAAACGGCCAAAGTATTGGTATACAGGTAAACGCTTTGGCGTTTGCTTTCCAAACTACTGACGATGTAAACAATATGACTTTTTACAAATACCAAATTGTAAACAAGTCATCTAACCAATTATATCAAACTTATATATCACAGTGGTCTGACCCTGATTTAGGATGTTTCTCTAACGACGCCGTTGGTTGTGATATTGAGCGCAGCCTGGGTATTGTTTACAACCGTACCAGCCCCGATATCGATTGCCAGGGCGTTGCAGGTTACGGAACTGAGTTGCCTTTAATTGGTATCGACTTTTTTGAAGGCCCGCTTAGCGATAGCGGCGAACAGTTAGGCCTTTCTTCTTTCGTTTATTTTACCAACGGTGCCAGCTTTGCCCAATCCGATCCGGCTTCGGCAGCGCAATACCGTAACTACCAAACCTGTTTGTGGGCTGATGGTACACCGTTTACTGAAGGTGGTACCGGTTACAACAGCGGTGGCCCTTCAACTTGTTTCCTTTTTCCGGGTAACCCTATAAACAGCGGCGATTGGTCAGAAATGCAATCATCTGTTGCTAACCAGTTACAGGCAGGCGACCGTCGTATGGTTCAAACATCAGGTCCGTTTACCTTAAAGCCGGGCGAGCCCCAGTATGTAACCGTGGGCGTTGTATTCGTTCGCCCTACCGGTGGTGTTGGTTTGCCGCCTAACTTTGCAACTACTATAGGCCCTGCTGATGATAAAGCGCAGGCCCTGTTTAATACCTGCTTTAAACTGGTTGACGGCCCTGCCGCTCCAACTCTTCACATCCGCGAATTGCAGAATGAGTTAATCATTAACCTGGTTAACGAGAAAGGTTCTAACAACGAAGGGGAGAAATACGACCAGGTTGACGGTGGTGTTGCCCAGGCTATTTACAGCGACCTTGGCGGTGTTGGCGACTCTACTTATACTTTTGAAGGTTACAAACTTTACCAGGTAGCTAACGCAAAAGTTTCTGCTACCGATCTTGATGATCCTTCAAAGGCTCTGTTAGTAGCCCAGGTTGACGTTAAGAACGGTATTAAGAAAGTAGTGAACTTTGTAAAAGATGCTACCCTTAACCTTTACGTACCGGTATTAAAAGTAGATGGTTCTGACGATGGTATTACCAACTCCTTCCGTATTACACAGGACTTGTTTGCTACCGGCGACAACAAGCAGTTGGTTGACCACAAAACTTATTACTACACCGCTGTTGCTTACAGCTACAACAACTATAAGGCTTACGACCAGGGTAACCCTGCAGCCGGTGGCCAGTTAACACCATACCTGCAAGGCCGTGGTAACTTTAAAATTTATTCAGCTATACCGCATATTTCCGATCCCCGTAACAACGGCACTACCGTAACTTCAGAATGGGGTGATGGGGTTGACGTTAAGCGTATTGAAGGTAAAGGTAACGGCGGTAACACCCTTATGCTTACTGCTGAAACTATTGACAGAATTCTGGCTTCAGGCCTTGTTGCTTTCTCTGATACCTTAACTTACGAAAAGAAATTTGACCCAATCGGGTTTAGAATTACTGACCCTGTTGCCTTAAAAGAGTCAAACTTCGAACTACAGTTTGTTGATACTCCCGGAAGCAGGATAGGCGTAGGCACTACATGGCTGCTGAGAGATGTTATAAATAACGATACCATCTTCTCGGAGAGAACCCTTGACCGTCCATACGAACAGCAAATTGGTGCATTACAGAATGGAAAGAGAGTTGACTATGGCTTTTCAATTAAGTTAGGAACGCCTGCACCGGTGCACACTATACCGGGTAACTATTTGTCTACTGCCGGCGCACCTGCCCGTTTTGTTTACGATGTGCTGGAATCAACCATCGAATACCAAAACCCTACTGAACAGTGGTTAACCTTCTTAAAAGATGAAGGCAGCACCAACCCAAGCAACTGGATTCGTTCAGGAACTAACCTTAACGACCCTGCTGCGCAAAGTAGCACAGCTAAAGCTGCTGCTGAATCATTTGACGACAACTGGTTCTATAACACACTTACTCCTCCATCTCCTGCCTATGGTGATGCCAATACCCGCATGAGTGATTCAAGCGAAGTGTTTGAGAAAATTCTGAACGGAACATGGGCGCCTTACTGCTTAACTTCTAACTACGCTAAGCGTAACCTTACTACTGATGAGCAGGATGCCGGTAAACCACCTTATGTGTATGGCCCGGGCTTTAAATGGAGAAACTACAGCACTCAAACTCCGCCTGAAAATACGCTAGACAGAGTTAGCAGTGTAGACATTGTTATTACACCTGATAAGTCAAAGTGGTCTCGTTGCGTTGTGTTTGAAACTGGCGAAGACGAAAGTATTAACGAAGGTGCAGCAGTTGCGCCTAATCAAAAGAATGCACGTAAAGGCCAGATACGCATGGCTATTTCTAAGGTGATGAATGGTAACGGTGATTTAGTAACCGACCCTTCGGGTATCGATACCGGCCGTTCTTACTTCCCCGGTTATGCTATTAACGTGGAGACTGGTGAGCGTTTGAATATTGCCTTTGGTGAAAGTTCTGACCAGGGCGACCAAAACGGCCGCGACATGCTTTGGAACCCAACCCAGGAAGTATATGGGCCTATAAGCTTCCCCGGCCAGTTGGTTGACAGATTGCCTTACTTTGGTGGTAAACACTTTATATACGTAATGGAAAGCCGTTACGATGAAGGTGCTGCTGCGCAACGCACTTTGCTTGATAACTATACACTGGTGGGTGGTTCACCAACCTTTACTATACCTACGGCTATGCGTATTTTCTACCGCCAGTTAATGTGGGTGTCAATTCCTTACTTAGCACAGGGCTACAGCTTTACTGCTGATAACAATGGAGCTAAATATGTTCCGCCTTCTGAAATCAAGGTTCACCTGCGTGTTGAAAAACCTTACGTTCGCCTGGCTACAAACGCAACTAATGGTATTGACTCTCTGCCACGCTACCAGTTCAGCACTGTTGGCTTAGGTGCAAAGGAAACACAGGCCGAAGTTGCCAAGAGCGCGCTGGATATGATTCGTGCAGTGCCTAACCCATACCTGGCTTACTCTGCTTACGAAACCGACCAGAACAGCAGCAGAATTAAGGTTACCAACCTGCCGAACAAGTGTAACATAACCATTTACGCCCTTGACGGTACCATTGTTCGTAAACTGAGCCGCGCTATTGATGTTGACCCAGCTACTAACCTGAAAATTGATATCAGCGAAGGTAACTCGGTAGACCAGGTTAACCTGGATAACTCAATAGAGTGGGATTTGAAGAACGACAAAGGCATCACCATTTCAAGCGGCGTTTACTTAATACATGTTGAAGCACCGGGCATTGGCGAAAGAACAATTAAGTGGTTCGGCGCTATGAGGCCTGCTGACGTTTCTAATTTCTAAAACAGTATTTTTAAATTACACGATATGAAGAGAATTTTAGCAATATTTTCAGGAGCGGTACTGATGGCCTCTTCCGTTTACGCCGGTAACCCGGACCGTAAAGGCGAAGCGGGCGCTTACGAGCTGGTGATGAATGGCTGGGCCCGTTCCTCAGGTTTCTGGAGTATGAACTCTGCTTGTGTTCAGGGTATGGAATCGGAGCGTATTAACGTAGCCGGTTTAGCCAACATTAAGAAAACGGAAGTTGCTGCTTCATATACCCTGTGGATGCAGGGATCGGGCGTAGGCCTGGCCCATGCAGGTGTTGCACAGGGCTTTAAAGAGAGCAATACAATTGCACTTACCATACAGGCGCTTAACCTGGGCAGTATTGAAAGAACTACCACCCAAAACCCTGAAGGTGGTTTAGGTACCTATAAGCCTACGTTCCTTAACATAGGCGTATCTTATGCCCGTGCGTTTTCGCAAAGCATATCAGGCGGTATTACCCTGCGTATGGTTAACGAAGGAACCGGCAACCTTAACGCCTTTGGCTTTTGTGTTGATGCGGGTTTGCAATATGTAACAGGCCCTAAAAACAATATCCACTTTGGTGTGGCCCTGCGCAATGTTGGTACGCCAATGAAGTTCCGCGGAGATGCGCTGGCTACTTCTGTTCAAATAGTATCAAGCAGTACTTACCAGTTAACCGTTGAAAATAAAGCGAACAAATTCGAATTGCCTACTCAGTTAAACATTGGTGCCGCCTATGATATATGGATGGGTAAAAAGAAAGAAGTTGCCCCTAAAGAGTTTAAGCAGGATTACCGCTTAACCGCTTTAGCTAACTTTACTTCAAATGCCTTCGGTTCAGATTACTACGGCCTGGGCCTTGAGTTTGGCTGGAGAGAGATAATAATGTTGCGTGCGGCTTACCGTTTCGAGAACAACATTTTCAAAAAAGATCTTCGTTACAGCGTTTATAATGGCCTTGCTGCCGGTGTATCTTTTGATGCTCCGCTTAAAAAGGACGGCCCTAAGCTTTGCATAGATTATTCTTTCCGTGCAACATCTCCGTTCAAAGGCACGCACGCCATTGGCCTGCGCTTTATGTTGTAAGAAGAATTTCTAACTTCGTAACAGTAAAAATATAAGACGTCTCTGCAGAGGGACGTCTTTCATTTTTTAATATCCCGAAGCGATAAGCTTCAATCATCACTAAATCAACCGCTATGTCAGGAATATTTTATGTAACCAAAGAAGGTATGGAAAAGCTGGTAGAAGAGCTTAAATACCTCAAGAGTGTTAAACGCCCGGAAGTGGCAAGGGCCATAGCAGAGGCACGCGAAAAAGGAGACTTAAGCGAAAACGCCGAGTACCATGCAGCCAAGGAAGAGCAGGGCCATTTAGAAGCTAAGATTTCGGAAATGGAAACCCAGTTAGCAGGCGCCCGTGTAATGGACGAAAGCAAGCTGGATATTTCAAAAGCAGGCATTCTTTCAACCGTTGAGGTAATGAACCTGAAACTGAAAAAGAAAATGAGTTTTACCCTGGTAAGCGAGGCGGAAGCCAACTTAAAAGAGAATAAGATATCGGTTACCTCACCTATCGGCAAAGCGCTTTTAGGTAAAGCCATAGGCGAAAAAGCCAAGGCCCAAACGCCCGGTGGCGAAATGGAATTTGAGATACTGAAAATAAGCCTGTAGGTATGTCTTCCATTTTCACGCGCATCATCAATGGCGAAATACCCTGCTACAAAATAGCAGAAGACGATAACTACTTTGCCTTCCTCGATATTTTCCCATTAGCCAAGGGCCATGTACTGGTAGTGCCTAAAAAAGAAGTGGACTATATTTTTGATATAGACGATACCACTTTAGGCGGCATGATGGTGTTTGCCAAAAAGGTGGCGCTGGCTATTGGCAAGGCTGTGCCCTGCCAGCGGGTGGGCGTGGCTGTTATAGGCCTTGAGGTGCCTCATGCACATATTCATTTGGTGCCACTTAACAACGTAAGTGATATAGACTTTAGCCGCCCTAAACTAAAGGTAGAGAAGGAAGAGTTGGAAGCTATTGCACAGCAAATCCGCCAAAACCTCTGATTATAATTTTACGGCAGGTGTTACCTGCTTGGCGTCCATTAAGATAACACCAAGGTCTACCTCTTTTTCTTCAGGCATGCCCAAGGCATCGTGCTTAATTTTTACTGTATAACTATAGATAAGACCGTTGATGTATTTCTCCAGTTCTCCGGCTTTTAGAAACTTCTTAAAATCTCCCTTTACAGTATAAAATTCGTCTTTCTTCAGTTCGCTCACTATCTTTTCATCAACCAGGCAAACAAGGTCGAAGTTTACATCGGCTAACACGGCATCGTAATTTAAATTGGTAGCATAATCGCTGCTAAAGTGAGCGGCATACTTTCCTTTGCTGTATTCATTTACCTCCCTCAACTTAACAGGATAATCTTCCAGCAGCCCTGCGTTAATGCTATCGGGTAGTTGCTGCTTCAGTTGTTCATTCGCCTTTTTTTCTGTTACATCATTCTGGTCCCAATTAGGGTTAGTTGTATAAAATGAAATAAGAAACCGCTCCAGCCGCAATGTTTTTTTTGCTGCCGGCTGCTGGCTAACCGGAGTTTCAATTGTTGTAGTAGTGGGTGCAGGTTTTGTGTTGCAACTGCCTAAAAGTGCAACTATGGCTATAATCGCTAATGTCTTTCTCATTCCGAAAAATAAAAAAACATGTTTAGCTGCGCTGCAAATAATCGCCCATCATCATCACAATAATAAAATCGGCCTCAGCGGGGTTATAACGCAGTTGGCTCAGTTTCTCTCTGTAACCGGCATTTAGTTCTGCTCTTTTTCGGCTATCGGTTAAGCGTATGGCATCTTTCATGTAACTCATGGCAAACTGGTGCACGGGCGATGTGTAAAGGTAGTTTACGAAAAAGCGGTAGGTGCTTTTTAAAAGATTGGCCAGGTAGCTGAACTCTTTCATTTCGTAGCGCAACATCAGGTTTATTATCCTCACCAGGCCTACATAATCTCTTCGCGTTTCGCCATTGGTTAGCGCCAGCAGGTCGTTTACTTCGGTAAGGCACTCATCATATTGCTTTAAGCGCAGGTAGGCATACGCAATGGTTGCCCTTAGTGAGTACACAAACGATTTGTGTACGAAAGGCGCATGTTTCTCCAGCCCGTCTTTGGAGTACTGGATAAAGCGCCTTATGCGCTCCTCATCTCCCTGGCGTATATAATACAGCAGCGCATATATACTTACGGTTTGAAAGCGGTCCGCATCATGAAAGTGGCTGTGCAAATGCATCTGCTCTAAAAAGGTGAGGTTCTTTTCAAATTCAGCGAAATTGCCTGTAAGCAGCGAGGCTGCCATATAGTGGTTGTAGGCAATTACCAACCAATTGGAAACCGTAGGGGGCAGCTTTTCGTGCCGCACAAAGTCCAGTTTCTTTTGGGCGTATTCATAATACTTGTGGTAATCGCCCAGGGCACAGTAATAAAGTGTCCAGAATTCAAGGAAGGTATGCCGCGCCTTTGCCGATTTCATTTCATAGTAGTTCTGCAGGTAGCCGTTTTTTACCAACTGCTCAATCTCTCTTTTTATTTCGGCAGGCACGTTGTTTATCTCAAAGTGCATCATGCTGTGCAGTTTAATATTGGCATTCATCAATTGCCTTAACTGCTTTATTTTATCAATCAGCATGTCTTCTTCGGCGTCCAGCGTGTCAAGCGTAATGTGCGGCTCATTGCGGTAGTAGCCTATGGCTATAAGGCCGCGTTGCATGGTTATAAGTTGCAGCAGGTCGTTCAGTTTTTCAGCCTGTATGGCTTCATCTTTCAACTTTTCAATCATCCGCTTGGCCATTGGTAGCAGGCCCTTAGCCATCAACCGTTTAATGTCCAGCACTTGTACGGTAATATCTTTGTCCTCGCGCACAGTTAACTCGCTGTGGCGCATGGTTTTTATTATCAGGTTTTTGAGGTAGTGTTTGGTTACCGGGTAGTTCTTTCTAAACTTCTGGTCTCTGAATTTTTTAAACAGTTTTTCTTCATCATATC
>CAZUHU010000022.1:0-13167 GCA_964620645.1 uncultured Chitinophaga sp. | reverse complement strand
GATTATTTACCTAATTAGAAATAGAAAAATGCTGAAAATGGCTGTTTTTATACCTAAACATTTGATAATCATGTTTTAAGGTTGGATAAAGCACTTGATTTGTTAATAGCCTGCTTTTTTTGGGGTGGACAAGGCTTTAAGGGCACCGTAAATTTGTAGTATAAAACAGTGAGCTATGATTGGTCCCCAAACAAAACAGGTAACTTTTCTGGTTCTGGGTTTCTTTTACATGATGTGCCTTTTGGCGGCATGTATAGCCCTAATTTATTACAGCGGGCACTAGCCTTTAACATATTGGCGGTAGCAATTTGGCTGTTATAGGGTTGCGGTCAAATTGCGCTGCCAAACTATTTAAACTAACGCTACAGGTTTTTTCTGTGGTGGTGGCTTTACTTGCTCTTAACCTTATCAGGGTTGTTTTTCAAAAAGTCCTTCCAGCCGCTGAATTTGGCCCCTTCTACTATTCCACTCTTGTTTTGAAAGTGATGGCACACTGCTGCAGCCAGGCCATCCGTAGCATCCAGAAATTTGGGTTGTATTTCAAACTTAATAAGCCGTTGCAGCATGGCAGCCACTTGTTCCTTGGTAGCATTACCGTTCCCGGTAATTGATTGCTTTATCTTCTTGGGCGAATACTCAAACACCTCTACATTATTGGTAAGTGCCGATGCAATGGCCACACCCTGGGCACGGCCAAGCTTTAACATACTCTGTACGTTTTTGCCGTAAAAGGGAGTTTCAATAGCGCAAATGGTAGGGCGGTAGTTTTCAATAAGGCCCTGTATCTTCTCGTAAATTATTTTCAACTTCTGCAGGCTGTCTTCGTACTTCGAAAGTTGAATGACACCCATACTCAGCAAAGTAACTTTCTGTTTCTCCACTTCAATTATGCCATAGCCCAATACAATGGTGCCGGGGTCTATTCCTAATATTATCTGCTTTTGCGCGCTCACCACCCAAATATAAGGCTGTGCTGTTATCAATTCGGCTTATCTTGCTGCGCGTATGAACAAAACCACACAACTGCTGCTTAAAATACTGGTGGGCCTGGTTTTGTTTGTATTGCTCTACCTGCAGTTAAGCAACTCGCAACTGCGCTTTCTTTTTGTTTACGATGATTTCCTGCAACATATCTCCGCAGCTAAACTGCCATTACTGGTTACTGCGGTTTTGTTAATGCCGCTTAATTGGCTTTTAGAGGCCTTTAAATGGGGCGTATTGCTCAATCGGCAATACAGCACGCAAACCTTGCTGCGCGGCGTTATAGCAGGCGTTACTATGGGTTTTGTAACCCCTGCCCGCAGCGGCGAGTTTTTAGGCCGTGTATTATTTTTAAACGACACCGACCGCGTACGCAGTTTTTATTTAACCGCCATTGGCGGCATGGCGCAGGCAGTGCCTACTTATGTAAGCGGGGCTATCTGCGTTGCGCTTTTAGGCAGCAGCATTATACAGGGCTTTGAATTTGCTACAGGTATTGCTATTGGGTTAGCTACTGTTTTTATTTTCTTCTATTTCCGGTTCGATACGCTGAATGCATTTATACGCCGCCTGCCTTTTTTGGCCAACCGCAATTTAATAATCGATAAAGATGAAATACCGCCGCAACCCATACTGTTTAAGGCGCTGGCTATAGCCGTGCTGCGTTACAGCATTTATGTAGCGCAGTATGTTTTGTTGGCACTCTTTTTCTGCCAGGGTAAGGATGTAAGCTCGTTGATAATTGGCACCGGCGCCTTGTTGTTGCTGCAATCCTTATCGCCCTTAACGCCCTTTTTAGATGTGCCCTTACGGGGTGTAATGGCCCTTGCCGTATTTGGCACCCTGCTGGGCGAAAACCGTATAGGTATTTTATTTGCCGTGGCGGCTATTGTGTTCATTAATTTAGCGATACCGGCCTTAATAGGTTATGTCTTTATTTTAAACAGGAAATTACCTTCGCCACAAACTATAAACACGTTGCAGTAATGTTTTTTAATGATGACTATTTTATGAAGCTGGCGCTTAAGGAAGCGGTTTATGCTTACGAGGAAGATGAAGTGCCGGTAGGCGCTTTGGTGGTTAGCAATAACAAAATAATAGGCAAAGGTTATAACCAAACCGAACGCTTAAAGGATGTAACCGCCCATGCCGAGATGATTGCCATAACAGCGGCCGCTAATTATTTAGGCAGCAAGTTTTTAGAAGATTGCACCTTGTATGTTACGCTGGAGCCCTGCCTGATGTGCGCGGCTGCTATGCGTTGGGCCCGTATAGGGCGGGTAGTGTATGGCGCCGGCGATGAAAAAGCAGGCTTTATGCTGCATGGCCTTAAAGTGCTGCATCCTAAAACTGAGGTTACCAAGGGCGTTTTGGAGCACGATTGTGGCATTTTAATGAAGGAGTTTTTCCGCCAAAAACGTTCGGTTTAGGGTAGGTTCAGTTATCAACTTCCTAAAATATAAGGGTTTAACAGCCGTCAATTCTTATGTATTATTGCACCTGCAATTAGTTAAACCTAAAATCATAAATCATGGCTTTTACATTACCGGCTTTACCTTATGCGTTTAATGCGTTGGAACCGCATATTGACGCACGTACTATGGAAATACACCACGGCAAACACCACAATGCCTACGTTACTAATTTAAACGCTGCTGTGCAGGGCACAGAGTGGGAAAATAAATCGCTGGAAGAAATTATGGCGAACATCTCCAAGCTTTCTGCTGCAGTGCGTAACAACGGCGGCGGCCACTGGAACCACAGTTTCTTTTGGCAAATTATGGGCCCTAATGCAGGCGGCGCGCCAAGCGGTGCCGTAGCAGATGCTATTAACAGCAGCTTTGGCTCGTTCGATAAGTTTAAAGAAGAATTCAGCAAGGCAGGCACTACCCGTTTTGGCAGCGGCTGGGCATGGCTTACTGCCGCAGGTGGTAAATTAACCATCAGCTCAACCCCAAACCAGGACAACCCTTTAATGGATATTGCCGAAGTTAAAGGCACACCAATATTAGGCGTTGATGTGTGGGAACATGCCTACTACCTGAACTACCAAAACCGCCGCCCCGATTACTTAGCGGCTTTTTATAATGTAATTAATTGGGATGAAGTGAACAAACGTTTAGCAGCTGCTAAATAAGTGTAGCTTCAACAAATAAACGAAAGGCGGGTATTACCCGCCTTTTTGCATTTAACTGTCCTCCTGGCACTAGGACGTGTAGTTGCAGGGATGTTCTAAAACTATTTCACTGCTCTATTGTTTTACAAAGGCATGAAAAAGTCCGATTTGCCGCAAAAGGTTTGTGTGGTGTGTAACCGCCCTTTTGCCTGGCGCAAAAAATGGGAACGCAACTGGAATGATGTAAAGTATTGCAGCAAGAAATGCCGGAGCACAAAGCCAAAACCCTGCGCCTGATACTGGGCGACCAACTTAACGCTGAACACAGCTGGTTTAAAGCAACAGACCCTGCTGTTTGCTACCTGCTTATGGAGGTGCGCACGGAAACGGATTATGCCACACACCACATACAAAAGGTAATTGCCTTTTTTGCCGCTATGCGCCGCTTTGCCGAATGGCTACAGAGCAAGGGGCATAAGGTCATCTATCTACGGTTAGATGATAAACAAAACCGGCAATCGTTTGAACAGAATATTGCTGAACTGATAGCACGCCATGGCTTTACCCGTTTTGAATGGCAACTGCCGGATGAATACCGTTTAGATGTAATGCTTACCGAAATGGCGGGCAATCTTGGTGTGCCAACTGCTGTTTGCGATACCGGGCATTTTATGAGCACGCGCACCGAGCTTGCCGAATTTTTCAAAGGTAAGAAGACCTACCTGATGGAAAACTTCTACCGTTACATGCGCCGCAAACACAGCGTATTGATGGAAGGTGATAACCCCTTAAGCGGTAAGTGGAATTACGATGAAAACAACCGTAAGAAGATGCCTGCGGCGCATGTGCCTCCGCCACCTATGCTGTTTCAAACAGACGTAACGGAACTACATGCCATGATTATAAAGGCCGGCGTAAAAACCATTGGCGAAGTAAATGCCACCCCCTTTTTATGGCCGTTGGACAGGAGTGAAGCGGTGCAGTTGCTGGATTACTTTGTAAAGCATTGCCTATGCTTATTTGGCACTTTTCAGGATGCCATGACGCCCCAATACTGGAGCCTGTATCATTCGCGCTTGTCTTTTGCGCTTAACATAAAGCTTATTTCTCCGCTTGAAGTTATTAAGCGCGCTATTGAAGAATGGCGCCAACGCCCGGATGAAATTGCCTTTCATCAGTTGGAGGGTTTTGTGCGGCAGATAATCGGCTGGCGCGAATACATGCGTGGTATCTATTGGTTGAAGATGCCGGACTTTGCTCAACTGAACTACTTTAACCATACTGATAAACTGCCTGAATGGTATTGGACCGGCAACACCCGCATGCGCTGCCTGCAGCACAGCATTAAGCAAAGCCTGCAATATGCCTATGCGCACCACATACAGCGTTTAATGGTTACCGGCAACTTTGCCCTGTTGGCGGGCGTTCATCCTGATGAAGTAGATGCCTGGTATTTGGGAATTTATATTGATGCCATAGAGTGGGTGGAAATTACCAATACGCGTGGCATGAGCCAATATGCTGACGGCGGCATTGTGGGTAGCAAACCTTATGTAAGTTCGGCGGCGTACATTAATAAAATGAGCAATTACTGTGCGGGCTGTTATTATAAGCACGATAAACGCACCGGCGAACGCGCCTGCCCTTTCAATAGCCTTTACTGGAATTTTTACGACAGGCACCAACAACTGCTTAAAACCAACCACCGCGTAGGCATGATGCTTAAACTATGGAACAACATGCCGCAGGAAGAACGCACGGAAACCCTTAAACAGGCGGAATACTACCTGCAAAATATCAATGACTTGTAAGCGAAGGGTAGCCGAGCTATGTTGGTTGGCATTTTATTTCTTCGGGTTATAAAATTTCGCTATTTTACTTTTATGAACCTTTGGCGTGTTACACTGTATTTCCTTTTAACTTTAGCCGTATACCTAATGTGCGCTTATGGCGGATCGTGATTCTATCATTAGCTGGTTCCATAATAATCAAATACCACTAACAATACCTTTGGCCTATTGGGGATTACAGCGTCACCTGATTTCTCCAGAGAGCATTATTAACGAGCTGTCGAATAATGAATTAGAAAACCTTACATCTGAAAAAATATTTAAATTTTTTGAAGCTGCAAATGAAAAGCAGGGGATGCTAGCTATCTTAAAATCTTTAATGAGATCCAATATTTGGGATGAAGACATAGAACGAGTCTGGGCTTATGCTTTTTTGAGCCGCATTGCATTAGAAGATACTTCTATTCATCTTAAGTTAAGAAAAGTGGCATGGTTATGGCCAATTTTTAATTACTGTGAAAAATGGAAGTCGTTCATCTACTATCAACCTACGGAAGGCACTTCTTCAGAGGAGGAAGTATTTGAGAATCTTAAAAAATTTTTAGGCGCCGAATACTCGGTCATCGAAAAATTTAGGGTTGAATAGCGCCGGTGTGCCATTAAACCCAACTAGCTCTCTCGTCCGCTCTCGCCTAACACTAAAAGTTTACACCTGTTAACCCTTGGTTTTGTAAGCCATAGGCAATCAATAGTTTAATTCGGGTTGACATTTTAAAGTGTCAACTTGTGTCAACCTTTTTGAGGCTGCCGCAAACAAAAAAGGGATGCATGGCACCCCTTCTCTTTACTGTTTATCTGTTTGTTATTCTACCGTTACGCTCTTGGCCAGGTTACGTGGCTGGTCCACATTACAACCACGCAGCACAGCAATGTGGTAGGAGAGTAGTTGTAAAGGAATGGTAGCAATAAGCGGCTCCAGGTATTCCTTTGTTTCAGGTATCTCAATGCAGTAGTCCGCCATCTTCTTCACCTTATCGTCACCTTCGGTAACTACGGCTATAATTTTGCCTTTGCGGGCTTTTACTTCCTGTATGTTGCTTATCACCTTTTCGTAAATGTCGTTTTTGGTGGCTATAACCACTACCGGCATTTCGGCATCAATAAGCGCAATAGGGCCGTGCTTCATTTCTGCAGCAGGGTAACCCTCTGCATGTATGTAACTTATCTCTTTAAGCTTTAAAGCACCCTCTAACGCCACAGGGAAACCATACCCCCTGCCCAGGTAAAGGAAGTTGTGGCTGTCCTTAAATATTTTGGCCAGCTCAATAATCTGCTCTTCGCACTTTAAGGTCTTCTCTACTTTTTGCGGTATCGATTCCAACTCCGCAAAAGCGTTGCGCAAATCATTCTTGGTTGCCTTACCGCGCAATTCAGCAAAGCCGAAAGCCCATAAGGTAAGCACAGCCACCTGCGCTGTAAATGCTTTAGTGCTGGCTACGCCAATTTCGGGGCCGGCATGGGTATAAGCCCCTGCATGCGATGCACGCGGTATAGAGGAGCCAACTACATTACACAAACCAAAAATGGTAGCGCCTTTTTCCTTAGCCAGTTCAATAGCCGCTAAGGTGTCAGCCGTTTCACCACTCTGCGAAATGGCAATCACCAAATCATCCTCATTAATAACCGGGTTGCGGTAACGGAACTCAGAAGCGTATTCTACCTCTACCGGTATTCTTGCAATGTCCTCAAACAAATATTCGCCCACCAGGCCGGCATGCCAACTGGTGCCGCAGCCTACAATAATTATGCGCTTAAGGTTTTTGATCTTGCCTTCGTACTCTTTTAAGCTGCGCATAGCAAACGAACCTAAAGTAGGGTCGAAACGGCCGCGGATAGAATCGTAAATAGAACGTGGCTGCTCATGTATTTCCTTCAGCATAAAATGCTCGTAGCCGCCTTTTTCAATAGCTTCAAGGTTAAGCTCCAGCGTTTGTATGTAAGGGGTTTTCTCTACGTTGTCAATGGTTTTTACACTCAGTTTGCCTTCTTTAATAAAAGCAATTTCGTTATCGTTTAAGTAGGTAACGTTTTTGGTGTATTCAATAATCGGCGTAGCGTCAGATGCCATAAAATATTCACCATCGCCCAAACCAACTACCAATGGCGAACCTTTGCGGGCGCCAATCAATTTAGTGGGGTCGTTCTTCGATATAATTACAATAGCATAAGCGCCCACTACCTCATTCAACGCCAGGCGCACTGATTCTTCCAATGGTGCGCCGGTGTTCTTCTGTATATCTTCAATAAGGTGCGCTAATACTTCAGTATCGGTATCACTCAAAAAGCTGTGGCCGCGTTCAACCAATGCTTCTTTAAGCGTAGCGTAGTTTTCAATAATACCGTTGTGTATAATGGCAATCTCCCCATTCTGCGATAAATGCGGATGGCTGTTTACATCATTCGGTTCGCCATGCGTAGCCCAGCGCGTATGGCCCATACCTAAGGAGCCCCGGGTATCCTTGTTTTTAGCCTCTTCCTCCAGGTCGGCCACCTTACCTTTCTTCTTGTAAATGTTCAGGTCGCCGTTTAACAGCGCAACACCGGCGCTATCGTAGCCGCGGTATTCCAAACGCTTTAAACCTTTAATCAATATCGGGTAAGCCTCACGATGGCCGATATAAGCTACTATTCCGCACATAATCCGTCTTTTTTCTTTTGAGGGTCTCTTTTAAGTTCCTGTAAAAATGCGTGTTCTCTGTTTATCAGGCTCTGAAAAAATGTTGTAATAATTTGGTTTCCAACACAGGCATTATACCGGTGCTTCGCATCATAGCTTTGTATAGGTTACAAGCAAAGTTACCCGTAAATTCTGGTCGGTGGAAGAGTTGGTAAACACCACCCTTTCCGTATTGCCCGAAGGGGAAATAGTTTTAAGATACAAACCGTTATTGCGCAGTTCCTTATCAATAAGCTTTTGCAGGTAACGGGTTACCACAAAATGATAGCGCGTTACGGTGCTTCCGTTAACGGTTTCGTTTACGCGAACACCGCCAAAGTAGCTTAGCCCTGCATCCAATAAATCTTCAGATTGTCCTGCATCGTTTATGCGGAAGAGGTCCAGCACTAAAGGCGCCAGGTAAGCAGTGTCGGGCACGCTTTGCGTAAGTATAATCTCAGCCTTGTTAATGGCAATGTTGGCCTCCAGGCTATCAGGCAGGGTGGGGAATTCAATTTTACCAAAGGTGCCTGCACCGCCCTGCACATACATCTTTTCCTCACCATTAGGGTTAGGCGAGTTGATAGAAGTAGCGGCATTGGTGCCCGAATAATTGTTGTCGATATGCGATACAGTAACACCGCTGGCAGGTATTAAGTAGGTATGCGCCAGTGTATCATCACTATTGTGGTAATACAGGTTAATGCCTGAAATAGCGCTGCGGATATCCAGGTACACCATACCATTGCCCGGTGTGGATGAACTTGTAGTAATGTAAAACCCTCTGAAAAGGCTTAAGAACGAAGTAAGGTCAACCAACTGCGCGCTTGGTGCATTTAATATTTTGCTGCCAAAGCTATTGGTAAGCGGCACACGCAGGTGTGGCGCCATCATCAGGGTATCTACCTTAACACTATCAGTAGTGTTGGGTAAAAAGTTCTGTATTTGCCCTATAGGCGCCGGGTAAACCTGGAAGGCATCAATACTGCGGTACTTCACTGAATCAAGCATGGCCTGGTTCAATTCATATACCAGCAACTCCACCGGTTGGGTAAACTTGCCGTAGCTGCCGCTGTAACGTAATGTAAGCACGGCCGAATCCAACACCGGGTTAGTGCCAAAACTTACGTTATTGCTGCTTATGCGGCATTGCGCATAAAAGCCCGCGTAGGTATTGCCAAAGTTAGGGTCGCCGGTTATGCTGCCCACAAGGCCTGTGCCTATGTTATAGGCATTTACAGGCTGCTCAAACAACGAGCTAACCTTTGCATATACCGTATCCCTTTTCAGGTTGGGGTTATCGCCCTGGTTAATCAGGTCCTTATCCAATATAGCAGGGTCCTTACACCCGCTTAAAATAAAAAGGCACCAGCAGATGGTAATCGCTGGTGCTTTTTTTATAAGAAGCCAAAATTTAGATCGTAGTTGTAGTTCTTTCACGCGGCGCAAATAAAGCAAAAACCTCCAAACGCTTAGTTGGCCATTAAATTGTTGTAGAACTGGGCAAAGCTCGGTATCAGGTTTTCTTCCTTGTCTGATAGCTTAAATACCTGCTTGCCTTTTGCCTTTTTAAGCTGGGTGCTAACCTTTTCATCAAGGCTTTCACCTACCATAAGGGCATCAGCATACTGCAAACCGCCAAGGTGCAGGCTGGTGTTATCGCCGGCCTTAAACAGTTCAATATCCTTTTTGGTTATATCCTCGCTGATAGCCAGTTTTTGGGCAAAGTCATTTTTCAGCTTATCCTTAAACTCGTTCTTGGTTACGCTGTAAATGGTTTTTGCGTTGGCAAACACAGGATCATCCTTGTAAGTAGTTTTCAAATACATTGGTATAAGGCTGGTCATCCAACCGAAACAATGAATAATATCAGGCGGCCAACCGAATTTGCGAACCGTTTCTAACGCTCCCTTACAGAAGAATATCATACGGTCGCTGTTGTCGTCAAAGAACTTGTTATTCTCATCATGGAAAACCAGCTTACGCTTAAAGAAATCCTCATTATCAAGGAAATAAACCTGCAAACGGGCACCGGGCAATGAAGCCACTTTTATTACCAATGGGTAATCTTCGTCGTTTATGATAACATTGATCCCTGATAGGCGCACTACCTCATGAAGGCGGTGGCGACGCTCGTTAATGATTCCGAACTTTGGCATTAAAACCCTGATTTCCATGCCGCTTTCCAGTATATACTTTGGAAGCTCATTGGCAATTTTGGAAACCTCAGTCAACGCCAAATACGGATCCATCTCCTGCGTTATAATTAGGATTCTCTTTTTTTCCATATTATTGTTGAGTTTTGAAAAAGTGACTAAAACGTAGAGTTTGTTTCAAATAGTGTGTGGTTTGGGGTTGAAACGGACTGCAAAAATAATAACAAATTCCTGAAAAATCCCAAAATTTCCGGCTTTTTATATTTAATCACACCCCTGCATGCTGCTTATTAAAACCGCTCAACAGCTTGATATTGAACTTAAAAGGTTGCGAAAAGGGGGAGCCACAATAGGCTTTGTGCCCACTATGGGTGCCCTACATCAAGGACACATCAGTTTGCTTAAAACAGCTCAAAAACGCTCAAAAATCACGGTTTGCAGCATTTTTGTAAATCCCACCCAGTTTAACGACCCCGCCGATTTTGAGAAATATCCCATTACCCTTAACCGGGATATAGAAATGCTGGTGGATGCCGGCTGCGATATACTCTACCTGCCCTCTGTTAAGGAAATGTATCCTGATGGTTTTAAACAGAACAACCCCATAAACTTTGGCTTTTTGGCCGAAACCCTGGAAGGGGAGCACCGCCCTGGCCACTTTGCCGGCATGGCCCAGGTTGTAGAAAAACTGCTGCGCATGGTAAAGCCCGATATGCTTTTTATGGGCCTTAAAGATTACCAGCAACAATTGATTGTGGGGGAACTCATCCGCAAACGCCGCTTTAAAACCAAACTGGTAGCCCTGCCCACTCTGCGCGAGAAGGATGGCCTTGCCATGAGCAGCCGCAATGTGCGCCTGGATGAAACCGCGCGTAAAACAGCGGTGCAACTTTCTCAAACGCTTAGTTGGCTCAATAAGAAGCTAGAAACTAGAAACTCAGAACTGGGAACTGTGCAAAGAGAGGCTGCCGAAAAATTAAAGGCCAATCCGGCTATTGAATTAGAGTATTTGCAAATACGCAACGCCACCACCCTTGCCCTACCCAAAACCAAAAAAGAAAAACTGGTAGCCCTTGTAGCCGCCAAAATCGGTGGTGTAAGGCTAATTGATAATATGTTGCTGTAACAGACAGTCCCCCCGGCCCCTTCTAAATCTCCCCAAAAGAGAGGATTAGGTGCGCCTTGTATTCGGCTGTTTTGTATTTGTTGTCCTCCTTATTAAGGAGGACGAGGAGACCTGCTTTGGCAAGGTCGACGGAGGTGGTTATCATTCTATGTTATCATGCTCCCCAACATTCGGGATGTCGAAGGAAATGTCATCCTGATCCCGACCGTTCGGGATGTCGAAGGATGTAACTCCCATCCTCAAAAATTCATCCGATGAATAGCCTTATGCTTTCTGCTAACAATGCACACATGAACACGTAATCATTCTCCTTTTACGCTTCAATAAGTTTAATACACATATATTCAAAATATCTCTTACCTTGGGCTCATACTTAACCTATGAAAAAACTACTACTCTCCTTATTACTAATTGCCTGCTTTGTGCTTGGCAAGGCCCAGTGGGTAACCATACCTGATACTGCTTTTGTATCATTTCTTAACTCCCAAGGTATCGGATCATGTTTGAACGGCAATCAATTAGATACTACCTGCACTTCGTTAGTTACCTGTGCTAATTTGATAGCCCCTAATTATACAGGTGTTAAGTCCCTGTATGGCATACAATATTTTGATAATATTAATCTTATTAGATTCTTGAAGGACAGTATTACCAATCTACCAACTTTGCCAACCTCGCTTACCAATCTAGAGTTACATAATACAAAGCTTACGGCTCTGCCTCTCATACCTAACCTCAATACTTTAACTTGTGTCGGAAATCCGTACCTTCAGTTTCCATCTCAATTGCCGCCAACGCTCTTGGTCTTCAATTGGATCGATAATGCTCATATAGACACTATCCCATTGCTGCCCGCCTCATTAACTTTACTTTTTATTGATAACTTGGGTGCCAAACATATTACTTCTCCTTTGCCGCCCAATTTAAATACTCTGTCTTGTAGAGCAAATGATTTTACAGAACTTCCTACTTTACCAGGCGCTTTACAAAATCTTTGGTGTGAAGATAATTCTCTTACCGTTTTACCTGCCGTGGATAGCGTCCGTTCACTGCATTGTGGCAATAATCAATTAACATCTCTGCCTGCTCTATGTGATAGTATATGGTCCCTTAATGTAGATCGCAATCAGCTTTCTTACTTGCCATCTTTGCCAAACAGCCTAATGGTGTTGAACGTGTACATTAACCCCCTTTTAAGTCTATCGTCTCTTCCTTCTGCACTAAGGGAGCTATCTTGTAGTAATACCCAAATAGAAGTTTTACCTGAGCTTCCGGATTCCTTGTATTCATTGAACATACTTCATACACCTAATCTCCATTGTCTCCCCCAATTAAAAAAAATCACTAACTTCTATTGGGATTCTTCTGCAGTTCATTGTTTGCCCAGTTATCCTCAAACTACTAACGCATATCCTACTATTGCTAATACTCCTTTATGCGATGTCTTCAATACTAATGGCTGCGATGTTTACTACAACATTACCGGCGAACTTTATAATGATGATAATACTGACTGCGTTAAAAGCATAACAGAAACCAACATCCAAAACTTAAAGGTTGATTTATACCAGGGTGGCAATCTTCAACAACAGGGTTACTTCGATAATTTTTATTCCTTTAATACCGACTACGGCACCTTCCAAACAAGTATTGATACAACAGGCTTGCCTTTTACAGTTACCTGCCCGGCTAACAATATCCAAACTTCTGTAATCACTGCCTTGGATTCTATGGACTACAGCATTGATTTTGCATTACAGTGCAAACCCGGTTTCGATTTATCGGCTTGGTCCATCGCATCTCCTAATTTATTCCGTCCCGCATCAACGCCCTTGGTTCATATCAAAGCAGGGGATTGCGCCTCTTTCTGGGGCCAGCGTTGTAACACCACTAACTTAAGTGGCCAATTACAGATTACTATTTCAGGCCCGGCATCATACTATGGGCCTGCAGCAGGGGCGCTTACCCCATCTACCGTAACAGGAAACACTATCACATATACTGTTGCCGATTGGTCAGCCATCAATCCTGAAACGGCGTTTAACATCGTAATGAAAGTTGATACTACGGCTTTGCCCGGTCAATCTGTTTGCTTAAATGTAAGCCTTACCCCTGCGGCAGGGGATAATAACCCTTCAAACAATAGTCTTTCCTATTGCTTCTCGGTCGTAGCCTCGTTGGATCCTAACAACAAAACGGTTTATCCTACCGGTTCATTTATCAGTTCCGATTGGCTTACCTATACTGTAAACTTTCAAAACACCGGCAACAGCTATGCCGAG